>JAAYRC010000009.1 GCA_012518975.1 Clostridiales bacterium | reverse complement strand
TTATTTATTCTCTTATAAATATTAAACATCATCACTAGCTAGGGAATCTCTCCAGCTCTCAAGTTTACTAATTGTACGATCAACTGTATCCTTGCTAATCTGTGGAAGCTCTCCACCCCATGTCTTTTCAGCCATCTTAAAACCTTTTTTTACGGCCTTTATCATAGCATCTGCCATTGATGGATCCCCTCCAGATAAAGCCTTTGCAAAGGAAAAAAGCCGTTCTGAGGTCTGTTCAATCCCCCAATATCCGTCCTCAGCGATATCTCTTCTTGCTTGCTCTCTAGTCTCGTCATCTACCTCTATCTTACCTTCTCTTAGCAAGCTATAGATATTAGCTGATTTATCAAGTGTCTGACCCTGCTTTAGTAACATTCTCTCAACCAAGTCCCTTAGCTTATGGGCACTTTCTTCTGCCTCTGCTAGAAGCCTATCTATACTTGCTTGATCTTTTTGATAAGTCTTTTTTGTATCTTTAGCCTTTTCATAAACAACTGCCTCATTACTATCCTTTTGGATTACATCACTTTTTACTTTTTTTCCATCATTACTTGTAATATATGTACTATTGTCATAATGATTTGTTATCTGCTGTATACTCATTTCCTAACCTCCTTTGTTGGTTGCCCTGTTTACAGTGTTTTTTGATTACTTACCATCCTTGGTATTTGGAGGTGATCCTCCTTGATTCTTAGGGTTTGTTTCCTGTAACATGTATATCGGATATTTTCTTTATTTACTTAATATAAATTCTATTATTATATGGCAGGCTCTACCTTCTTCATAATAATCAGCTTGTCGCCCTCTTTTATGTTACTATCCTCCATATTGTTGATTTCCATAATTGTATCCACAGTGGTGTAATATTTCTTTGCAATATTCCACAGACTGTCATTCTTTTTTACAACATACCCAATAATTCCAGGCATGGCTTGTAGTTTATCTAGATCCAAGTCTGCCACTTCAATATCTGTAATAATAGACTCAGTAATTCTGTCAAATACAATGGTGTTTAAATTCATGACCGCCTTAACTTCTATTTCCTGTCCGTCTAGCATCATAACACTGAGCTGATCAATACTGGGGCGTATATCAAAACTACTACTAGAATTCATTCCCTTTACCTCTACAAGCTGGGTAAATGGAATAGCCCCTTTTAATGATGAAAGTGGTCTTGAATCATCCTCTGAGATGTAAAGTATATTCATATCTATAATTCCCTCTACTTGAAGCTCTGTGTCATTTGGAATAACATCATCAATTTTTATTGCAGCTTCAGAATGACAAATCTGAAGAATGCTAGGCTGATTATCTCCAAGGCGGATACGGTCTGCTACACGATATTTACTATTATTTTTTACCACTAAATTTTCATAAGTAGCTTCTCGCATTATCGGACTTATATCCTTGCATGGACTGTAAACATCACAAAGAATTTCTGTATCCTGCATTTCATATACCTTTATAGCCATTTCTAAAATAACCTCAAGGTCAACAAGTCTATCCTCCCCGTCTGTATCTGGCTTTATCTCTATGTTTTTACTTAATATTCTGAAAGTTATATCCTCAACCATATCCTCATTACAACCATTGCAATCAACTGTTCCCCCAAAAGATAGGTCTGTCTCATAGTACTCAAATGGCCTCTCTTCACTTTCACAGGCATATAGTATAAAAACAGGTAGGTCTCCCTTAATTGTAAACTTATCCTCTAAAAGACGAACCTCCATGTTACTTAGACTTATAGAATCATATAAAACTGATAAAACATTTCCCTTATTTGTAGGAAGCATGATTTCATCTTTAATTCTGAAGGTATCATTCTTATCTATACTAATATCAGTTATCTCGATACTTTTACTTATATATTGTATATCCTCAGGCCCCTCTACCATAACACCGGTTTCCTCATCATAAAGCTCCTCTACTACTACATTAAGGCTTATTACAGACTTCACACTCAATTTTCTTGAATTTATAAGCCCAGTATTAAGATCTTCTAGCTCCCATTTAACAATAGGATTATCACCAGCACAGGTAAGCTCCATATTTATTATCTCATCAAATGGTATCTCTCCAGCGATATTGTGTATGGGCCTTGCGTCTTCCTCACTAAAGTAAAGTACATTAAAACTAAGCTCTCCCTTTACTAAGAGCTTTTCGTTCATTGACTTAATCTCACTTATTTTCACTTCTCCCTGCTGAGTTATTATCCGATCTATATCTGGTTTGATATCAGGAACATTAAAATCATCGTCCAATGTAAGTTGCAGGGCACTTTTACATTTTATTTTATTCATATGAATATTCTTTTTTATTAACTCCACTAATATCCCTCCTTGAATTTGGACATAGAATTACATGCCTTTGACATATCATATTCATGCAAAAAGGGATTTATGATTGCTTTTTATCTAGATATTACAAGCATCCATTAAAAAAGTGCAAAAAAAAAGCTGAAGCCATAAGATTTCTTACGGTCTCAGCATGTGTATATTAGTTCTGTCTGCACAAAATAAGTTCAACGTCCTTGGTTAAAACATCAGTATAGCTATACGACATCGTTCTTACTGAATTATCATTACTATTACCCTGGGTTCTAACCAAAAAAATACTCGGGTATGTTTCCGAAATAACTCCTATCGTTTCATCAATTCTGTGTCTTCCCCTATTAATTCTAACTTTTACCTTCTTCCCCGTATGGCTTATTACAGCATTTCGTACCTTATTTACATCCATTTGCTTCATCATATTAACTCCTTACTAATGCTTCTATCTCCATCACCGAGTCTGGTACAACTATATGGACATAATAAACATTGATTTTATAACAAATTTCATGCATCATAGGTATTATAGCACAAAATTCTAACATACGTCAAACAGTTTTCTGACAATTCGGCCGGGACTAAGCTGTTGTATCAAAAAACATGCACATTAAAAACCCTGGTAATTGTTAATCTTTTTAGAATATCTTTATATGCATAGTAAAATGGTCCCATTAGTTTTTGGTAAATTGCACAAAACATATATTAGAATATAATTATTATCAGTTATTTCAAACAAACTTTTTCATACAATATATGGATTTACTATAAATAACTGTCACAAAATATAGTGTTTTTCTTAATGGGGTCTATTTCCATATAATTATTTATATTACACTACTCAAATACAATCTTTTTATCCAAATATTCTAGCTTTACTACAACATATGGGTAGGTCACGCCCTGTGTTACCAAATCATTCTCAGATGGTCCAATCAGATTAGTGTCTATATAGATAGCATTATCCGTAAGAAAAAGTTCTTCAACTGCAATACTATAGCCACCACTATTTTGCTTACCGTAGCCAACTACGATATAAAGATGATCCTTATTGGAATAATGTAGTTTAAATGGCAATTCCTTTTTTTCGTCTATGATTTCCTTCAATTCTCCTGGTAGATCAGCATCTGCTACTACAGTAAATTCCAAATCTTTTAACTTTTTTATTTCCTGGTCATTTTTTTTACATCCCATTAATCCAAAAGTTATAAAAACTATTATAAGAAGTGATGCTAGGGTTTTAAATCTCCTCATTATAACCTCCATAATGACTATTATTTACTTAATCTTATGAGGTATTTGATAGAATAATTCATGCTCATTACATAAGTCTTTCTTTAAAAATCATTTATTTGCCATTATCCCTATAGTTTACAGTAAATCTTATAGACACATTGATAAATCAAATTACTTTATAGGCTTAAATCTTTTTAATCTAAGTGCATTAGTTACCACTGACACAGAACTTAGACTCATTGCAGCCCCTGCTATCATAGGGTTAAGTAGTGGACCTCCAAAGATATGAAGTATTCCCATGGCTATTGGTATTCCGATGGTATTATAAGCAAATGCCCAGAATAGGTTTTCCTTAATATTACGAATAGTACTTCTACTTAACTGTATTGAAGTCACTACATCCATAAGATCACTTCTCATTAAAACTATATCGGCTGATTCCATTGCAACATCGGTACCAGACCCTATGGCTATTCCTATATCTGCCCTAGCAAGAGCTGGAGCATCATTAATTCCATCCCCTACCATGGCTACCTTATTACCTTCTGATTGAAGCTTTTGAATCTCATTAGCCTTATCTTCAGGCAATACTTCCGAAAGGACCCTGTCTATGCCCACCTGCTTTGCTATAGCATCTGCAGTCCTCCTATTATCACCTGTAATCATAGCCACCTTTATCCCCATCTTATGGAGGTTTTCTATTGCTTTTTTACTTGTGTCCTTAACCGTATCAGCAACTGCAATTATTCCAGCTATATTATTATCAATTGCAATGTACATAGGAGTTTTTCCTTCGTTAGCTAATCTATCAGAGACTTCCTCTAACTTATTTAAAGAAACATCTCTATCAGCCATCAACTTACGATTGCCAAGAAGTACATGCATACCATCAATAGTTACCTCTATTCCATGCCCTGGTATTGCTTTAAAGTCTAAGGCCTGCTTTGTGGTTAGTCCCTTTTCATTGGCATAATTTACTATAGCCTCTCCAAGAGGGTGCTCTGACCCCTTTTCAGCTGAAGCCGACAGCACTAAAAGCATCTCCTTTGTAATACCTTCCACCGTATAGATGTCAGTAACCCTTGGTTTCCCCTCTGTTATGGTACCTGTTTTATCAAATACAAGAGTATCAATCCTATGAGCAACCTCTAATGCTTCACCACTCTTTATTAGAACTCCATGTTCAGCTCCTTTACCTGTGCCCACCATAATAGCAGTAGGGGTTGCAAGCCCTAATGCACAAGGACAGGCAATAACGAGTACTGAGATAAATATAGTTAAGGCAAAGGTTGCACTTTCACCCCCAATAATGAACCAGCCTAGACCAGCAAGTACAGCAAGCGCAATTACAATTGGAACAAAGTATCCTGATATTACATCTGCTAGCTTAGCTATAGGTGCCTTTGAACCTTGGGCATCCTCTACTAGCTTAATAATCTGAGCTAAGGCCGTATCTTTACCTACCTTTGTAGCCCTATACTGAATACTACCATTTTTATTAATACTGGCTCCAATAATATTATCTCCTGTATTCTTTTCAACAGGGATACTTTCGCCAGTAAGCATAGATTCATCTACCGAAGTGGTCCCCTTAACTACTATCCCATCTACAGGCATTTTTTCGCCAGGCCTTACTACAATAATATCTCCAACCTCAACTTCATCTATAGGGATTTCAGTCTCATGGTCATTTCTTATAATTGTAGCTGTTTTAGGAGCAAGGCCCATAAGTTTTTTAATTGCCTCAGAGGTTTTCCCCTTAGATACAGTCTCAAAATACTTTCCAAGGGTTATCAAAGTAAGAATTACTGCGGCAGATTCAAAATACAACTCCATTGCATAGGCTGTATCTCCTTGTAATATCTTAATAATTGCATATATTCCGTATATAACTGCGGCACTGGTTCCTATGGCAATTAATGAATCCATGTTAGGACTTCCCTTAAATAGAGTCTTGAAACCTACAATATAATAACGATATCCTGCTATAACTACTGGGATTGTTAATATTAGCTGACCTATAGCAAATGTCCCTGGATTAATCATAGGATCTATAAACTTTGGAAGACTTAGACCCATCATATGCCCCATTGAAATATACAAAAGTGGCAGGGTTGCTATAAGTGATATAAGAAATCTTAACCAGAGGGACCTTATTTCTTCAGCCTTGCTGTCCCTATCAGTATCCACTAACTCTTCCTCACTGCTAGATCTATAGCCAGCCTTTTCGATTGCCTTCATAATGTCAGATACCCTTATTTTAGAAGGTTGGTAATTTATAGTTAGCTTCTCTGTAGCCAGGTTAACATCTGCCCCTACTACCCCTTCTAGCTTTCGGGTAACTCTCTCTACTGACTTAGCACAGGAGGCACAGGTCATGCCTTCTATCTTTAATGTCCTTTGGACTGTCTCTATAATGGCTTTATATCCTGCCTTATCAATAGCCTTCTCAATAGCCTCAACTGTTAACTTAGTCTCATCATATTCAAGAGTAAGCCTTTCTGTGGCCAGATTTACATTGGCACTGGATACACCATCAAGCTTAGCAGTTACTCTCTCTACTGCCCTAGCACAGGAAGCACAGGTCATGCCTTCTATCTTAAATGATTTGTTCGTCATATTAGACCTCCTTTTTCCCTTTACTTACCCGTAATTTTAGATAATATCTCAATTATCTCATCTATCTTTTCACTACCTTTATCATGCTCGAAGGCTTCCTTTACACAATGGTTCATATGTTGACGTAATACTAATAGATTGGCCTTCTTCAACAATGCCTGAGCTGCTATAATCTGATTAGAAACATCTACACAATATCTGCCCTCCTCAATCATATTAATGGTGGCTTCTATTTGCCCCCTAGCAGTTTTCAATGAAAGTATCGCCTTCTTTTGTTCGCTATTCATATAATCTCTTATAATACTAGCTTCTCATGTCAATAATACTAGTATTACTCTCCTTTCATAACATTTAATAACTTATAGGCAATTGCGAAACTCCACTTTATTATTTTGTGCACTTTTTCGCTATCTTAGTAAAGCAATAATCTTATGTTCTCACCCACCCCCATAGGGGGGGTGTCTAATATTATACTTCTTTACTTTTAATCTGTCAAATACTATTTGATTTATCTTAAGGAATAATTCTAATTCAATTTACCAATTATGATATAGTAAACAAAAATATATACCAGCTAAGGAGGATTAATACCATATGGAGTCCAAAAATTATACATGTCCAGTATGCAAAGGTAAAGATCTGTTTTTAAAACATGAGGCTAGCTATATTTACTCTTATGTATTGGATTCTGATGCTCCGGGAATAAAAAACACTGAGATTTTCTCACCCTTCCTATATGATCGAAGGGATCAGACATCCTCTTATGAGTATGTGGAATGTAATAGCTGTAAGACAAAGTTTCCCTGTGATCTCTTGCAAAAAGCCATAGATGACACAGGACAAATGACTATGTAATTATAGTAAATCTAAAAGAAAACCCTAGAGAACCAAGTTGTATTGCATATTTACAAGCTCTGTATTATAATTATTTACTATGAGAAGACTATAAAACGTTTTTCTATCCTTAAAATTAAGTTTAAAGTGTATTATTAGAATATTTTACGAGGAGTATTATATGAAGAGTATTGCTTATAAAAATCATAAAGCAGCCCTAAGGGCTGCTCTTCCATTAACCATTCCTGTACTATCAGGCTATATTGTCCTTGGAGCTGCATATGGAATTCTTATGAACAGAAATGGTATATCCTTGTTATGGACTGCATTCTCATCCATCTTTATATATGCTGGCTCAATGCAGTTTGTAACAGTCGCCTTATTAGCGACTGGATTTGACTTGGTCGGCGCTTTTATGATGACCTTAATGGTGAATGCAAGGCATTTGTTCTATGGTATCTCCTTCCTTCAAAGATATAAAAATATGGGGCCTGTAAAGCCCTATCTAATATTATCTCTAACGGATGAGACCTTTTCTCTTCTTTGTAGCACAGATCCCCCACAAGGCATCTCAATAAAGTGGTTTTATTTTTATATATCTTTACTTAACCATACATATTGGATATCAGGTTCAATTCTTGGGGGAATACTTGGAGGACTACTTAAGTTTGAATCAAATGGACTTGAATTTGTATTAACAGCCTTGTTTGTAGTTATATTTATCGATCAGTGGAAAAAGGTAAAGAATCATATCCCTGCTATAATCGGGGTCTTTAGCACCATTATATGTCGACTGGTTTTTGGTCCCACTAATTTTATCATACCTTCAATGGCTATAATATTATTGTTGGTTGCCCTGCTAAAGAGTCCTATCGAAAGGAGAGGATTAAAATGACTTATACTAATATTCAATTGTTTTCGTTTTTTGGCTTGGTCAGCCTTGCTACCATACTTACCAGAGTTATTCCCTTTCTCCTATTTCCCGAAAATAAAAAGGTACCAAAATTTATTATATATCTATCCGATGTCCTTCCTTATACAATTATAGGTATGTTAGTTATTTATTGCCTAAAAGACATTTCATTTACCAGCAAACCATATGCCCTACCTGAATCGATTAGTCTACTAGTAATTACCTTCTTACACTTATGGAAGAAGAATACTCTTCTTAGCATAGGCCTTGGAACTATTCTATATATGGTGTTGATATAAAAATTCAAATGAAGAAGCTGTTAAAATGATGTTTAGACATTATTGTCCCATCATCATTTTAACAGCCTCTTTATTATAAACTTATTATTATCTGTGATTAACTGATTATCTTATGTATACTGTATAATTTCATTAATTGCCTATTATTCATTATAATACAGATTCTATCGACAGCTTTGGTTCCTTTGATAAATCAACAAACTCATCTCCACAGCGGATAACAGGCCTTGATAGGGAAAGCTTGTTAATCATAACAACCTCTCCTTCACGACCATCGTTTAAACGTACAAGATTGTGGAGATAGGACTCTACAATTCTCTCTAGGAAAATCATTAGATAACCTGGATCAAATTTTAGAAAGCCATCTCTTTCAAAATTACTCACTACTTCAAATGGGCATATAGGCCCTCTATAGGTTCGATTAGATGTCATTGCATCATATACGTCTGCTATAGCAACTATCTTAGACATTCTCTCTATCTGGTCTGCCCTAAATCCATTAGGGTAGCCTGAGCCATCACACCGCTCATGATGCATTAGTGTAGCATATTTAATCCTAATATCTAGGTTCATATCCTTTAGTACCTGGTATCCCTTAACCGAGTGTAGTTTCATCTCCTTATACTCGTCCTTAGTAAGTCTTCCGGGCTTCTTAACTATGTCTACATCAGTAAGCATCTTTCCGATATCATGAAAAAGTCCAGCCAATGTAAGAACTTTGGTCTCTTCCTTGGACATCTTTAGCCACCCTGCAAATATATTGCATATTAAGGATACATTTATACTATGAACATATGTAATATCATCATAATCTCGAATCCCATGGAGCATCTCAAGTATATGAATACCATTTCGTCCTTGCATAAGAATTTTATCTGTTTCTTCTATTAGTTTATTTAGATCATTAGCATATTCTCCACTAACTATGCTATGGAAGCTATCCTCTACCTTGTCCATTGATTCAACATAGGTACGGTTAAATTTCTTGAATTCTGGTGTACTACGAACCATATCCAAATAAGATTCTTCCTTATGAACCTCTTTTTTAGGGTCTCCCTTATAAACATAAAATCCATAAATACCATAATATCGCAACTTTGCTATGATTTTTTCATCAAGCATAGCACCCTTTGTTATAATCAATTGGTCATTAGAAGAATAAATGTCAGCCGCTACTACCATACCAATTACTGCCTCATCTGTACGTATCCTTACTGCCTCCAATTAGTCCACCCCTATCTTTTCTTTAGCATAATTCAGTTATTCATAAGTATACTTTTATATAAAAGCTCTTGCAAGCATTAATATATTAATGAACCTGTCGCCTTTATATTAATCCAATAAATTTCTCTAGAAGTTAATAATTGTATCATATACGTCCTCTACAGTAGTTGCTATACGGTCAGCTCCTGCCTCTTTTAACTCCTCTTCTGAACCAAACCCATACAGAACACCTATCGACGATATTCCCAATTCTTTTGCACCTAGTATATCGTATTTGCGATCTCCGACCATAACAACTTTAGACAGGTCTTTTATTTCATTCTTCTCTAATGCATACCTGATTACAGCTCCCTTAGTGGACCTAGTTTCATCAAAGGTTGCACCACATATATCATCAAAATAATGCTCTAGATGAAAATTCTTTAACACCCTTATAGCCAGCTCTTCCGGTTTAGATGTAGCCACTATAAGATATTTGCCAGCCTCCTTAAGTCTTGTTAGAAGATTCTCCATTCCTTCGTATAATTCATTTTGATAAATTCCTTTTTCATCATGATAAGCTCTATATATTTTAGTAGCCTCCTCGGCCATGTCCCTATCAAATCCATGAAACTCCATAAATCCATCCCTTATGGGAGGTCCAATATGCTTAGTCAGACTTTCTAAGTCATCAATATGAATATCAAAAGCCCTTAATGCATGTTGTATTGATTTAGTGATTCCCTCCTTTGGGTTTGAAATAGTTCCATCTAAGTCAATTAAAATGTACTCCATTCTCTTATCCTTTCCAAGTCTTTATATTATTTAGCTGATACTGGTGGACATTTTGTATATCATCACTTGTCTAAAGGTTTTTTAACCTGTCTTATGCTTTTCTCAGCCTTCTTTCTTGGAATCATAATCTGGTGGTCACAACCAAGACATTTTAATCTAAAATCCATTCCAGTCCTCAAGATTTCCCATTCACTACTTCCACAGGGATGAGCTTTCTTTAACCTTATTATATCACCGACATTTAGATCCATAAATATCACTCCTGTCAGATTTAATTCTTGCCATATCCTATTTTAAATACTTATTATTCTTGAATTTAGGCCATACTATTAATCCCAAATTCTTTTCCGATACATTTACCTGTACCCATAGTATACCATATATTTTTATTTAATAAAGTCTAAAAATCAACTTGCATTTTATGGTTATGTGTAGTAGTATATCAATATAGATGATGTAGTATTGAATACTACATGTTGAAGCATTGTTACCGCATCGCTGAATATTAAATACTGTATGAGCCAAAAATATTCTTATCTAAAATATAAAATAGGCCATAAAATAATGTTGGAAAGGAGTTAACAAGATGAAGAAAAAAATTTTAAAAGCTAAAGATCCCGGAAGTGCAGTAACTCATTTTATAGGAAGCTTAATGGCTATATTTGCAGCAAGCCCTCTCTTAATTAAGGCTGCGTCAAATCCGGGCTACATTCATACTATATCCCTAAGTGTCTTTATTATAAGCATGATCTTATTATATCTTGCAAGCACAATTTATCATACTTTAAATATTTCAGTAAAAATTAATCGTAGGCTAAAAAAATTCGATCATATGATGATATATGTACTTATTGCTGGTACTTATACTCCTATATGTATGATTGCCCTAGAAGGCTCTGTAGGACTTGGACTCCTAGTTCTTATATGGGGGTTGGCAATTATCGGAATTATTGTAACAGGATTTTGGGTTAATTGTCCTAAGTGGTTTTCATCCATTGTATATATTGCCATGGGTTGGACCTGTGTTCTTGCATTTACTCAGATTATTAATTCTCTTTCAAGATCGGCCTTTTATTGGCTTTTAGCTGGAGGAATTATTTATACTATAGGTGGTATTATATATGCCCTTAAGCTTCCCATATTTAACAAAAGACACAAGTACTTTGGTTCCCATGAAATTTTTCATTTGTTTGTTATGGCAGGAAGCATTTGTCACTTTATATTAATGTATAGATATTTAGCTGTTATGCCTTAAGTAATAAAACTTATTATAATATAAAAGCAACAACAATACCGCCCCTTTTTTGTAAGGGGCGGTTTGTCATATCTATGTTAAGCAGCCGAATGTTTCTGGTATGGTATCAAGGCAGTAATCTGTTCACACTCAGTATGAGGTAAAAAGGGATTCGGTTGCGAATAATCAAAGATATGTATTCTATCCCACAGATACTGCACTTTACCAAATAATCATTTACTATATTATACTCTCTAGGCTATTTATTGTGACTTTGATTTTACTATTATTAGTCTTCATAATCCTTTAGTCTATCTTCTAACTCCCTACGCTGAGCTTCAAAGCCAGGCTTTCCAAGCAGGGCAAACATATTTTTCTTATAGCTCTCTACTCCGGGCTGATCAAAGGGATTTACTCCAAGAAGATATCCACTTATGCCACATGCAAATTCATAGAAGTAAAATAATTGTCCAAGGTAAAACTCGTTTTGCTCCGGAATATTAACCATAAGATTGGGCACATTACCATCAGTATGGGCAAGAAGAGTTCCCTTCATTGCGCTCTTGTTAATAAAATCAACTGTCTTTCCTGCTAGATAATTTAGGCCATCTAAGTCAACCTCTTCTTCCTCAAGGATTATTTCAGAAGAAGATTTCTCTATATTCATCACTGTTTCAAATATAATTCTTTGGCCATCCTGAACGAACTGGCCCATGGAGTGTAAATCGGTAGTAAAATCAACCGATGCTGGATAGATACCCTTCTGATCCTTTCCCTCACTCTCTCCATAAAGCTGCTTCCACCATTCAGATACAAAGTGAAGTGATGGCTCATAATTTACCAGTATTTCAATAGCCTTACCCTTTCTCAAAAGAATATTCCTTAGTGCTGCGTAAAGGAGTGCATCATTTTGCTCATATGGAGCTTCAAGACAATGCTGTCTCATACTTGCAGCTCCTTCCATAAGCTTATTAATATCAGCTCCACTTACTGCAATTGGAAGTAATCCTACCGCTGTTAATACGGAATACCGACCTCCAATATCATCTGGTACTACAAAGCTTTCATATCCTTCCTCTGTAGACAGATTCTTCAAAGCCCCCTTAGACTTATCTGTTGTAGCATAAATCCTCTTAGCAGCCTCTTCTTTTCCATACTTTTCAATCAGCAACTTCTTAAATACACGAAAAGCTATAGCTGGTTCTGTTGTTGTTCCAGACTTACTAATCATATTTATTGAAAAATCCCTATCGCCAATTACATCAACAAGATGATTCATATAGCTACTACTTATATTATTACCAACATAATAAATTTCTGGGGTCTTTCTTATATCCTTTGATACAGAATTATAGAAACTGTGTCTTAAAAACTCTATAGCTGCTCTCGCTCCTAGGTAAGAACCACCTATACCAATTACCAGCAAAACATCAGAATCTTCCTGGATTTTAGAGGCAGCCTTCAAGATACGATCAAATTCTTCCTTATCATAATTAATAGGCAGATCTATCCAACCCAAAAAATCAGAACCCTCTCCAGTACCATTAACAAGCTGTTCCTTAGCTGCACATACAGTCATTTTCATCATATCAACCTCAATTGGTCGAATAAACTTGCTGCAAGCAGAATAATCAAACCTTACCTTATTTGCCATACATTTTCTCTCCTTGTATTTTTCTATATAATAACAAACAGTACCTTAATAATCAATCCCAAATAATTCGCTTATCTAGTATTATTAATCAAATATTCATTAATTATTATTAAATATCTAGGCTTGTAGCTAAGCAAAAAACTCCCTTAGAACATCCTCCACAAGTTTTTCTTCTTCTGGGGACAATTCTGATAATACATTCTGTTCATGATTTCCTATTAATACTGGGCTTACTGACTCTTCCTTCTCGGCTGCCACTTCATTTAAGCCTTCTAATAATAGTTTCTTATCCTCTATTCTATCTATCTCATCTGAGATTTTCTCATCACCAATCTCTACTTTTTGTTTTTCTTTCATTCTATGTAATCTTTTTTCTTCAGCCCTCTTTAAAAGCTCCTCCCTACGTAGCATAATAGCTTCATTTTCCTCCTTGAGCCTTTTAAGATTTTCTTCCCGTCTCTTTGCTACCCTCTGCTTTTTCTCTTCTATCCTTCTTTTTTGCTCTTGAATTCTAATCTCCTCTTGCTTCTTTCGTTCCATCTCTCTTTTTAGAGCCTTCTGCCTTTTTTCTTCTTCTTTTCTTTTTCTTAACTCTTTTCTACGATTTATTTCTTCTTTAGTCTCTATATCATTTTTTATATTAGATGCTCTTTCTCCAACTACTTGAAGATACTCCTTACGGTACTGTTCAAGCCTCTCGGGCTGGCTTAACTCATGCTCCAATCTTACCTTACAAAAATTTTCTAAATAATCTAGCAAATTTAAGCGTATCATATGTTTTTTTACTGGTAAATTAGTCATCTTATCCACAACAATAATTCCCGCAGCAGTTAAAATACCAACAGCACCTGTGAATAAAATATGATCACGTCCTATCTCAAATACAAGCCCGAATATAGCACTTATAGGAACAATTAAAAAGTTTAATAATAGAACTTGTCCACTTAAATTTTCCCATGTGGATAATAAAATTCCACAAAATCTATACTTAGTCAAGCTTTTATCCACAAATGTATCCACATTATTCACACCAATATTCAATTTATAACAAGTCTCAAACTTCATTCTCATATGCTTTAGGAGCTTATTATTGGTAGATCCGAGTCTGTCAGACTCCCTTACTAGGTATATGTACACTACATCTAATATTAAGCGAACAAGTACTCCAAGTCCGCAAAGTACAGCAAAGGCATAAATTATAATATTATAGTTATAAATATCTTTAATCATAAAAAACCCCTCTCTTTTCCATAAATTTACATCTATTATAACTTAAAATAGATGCTTTGAAAAGATAGGGATTTGAAATTCGATAGACATATGACGACAGCAAGTATCATATTATATTAAAGTTCTTACTAACCTTCCGGAACTAGGTCCGGTAAATTGATGTATGTATCTAATCCATCATCCACTATATCTATTGTGTAACTTTTTGTTTGATAGCCTTTCTTAATAAATGTTAATACGTGACGCCCTATAACCTTACCGAAACTTCCAGGAGACTCTCCCTTAAATTTTCCGTTAAGATATACCGATGCACCAGAAGGGTTCTGAATGTATATTAGGCTTTCACTATCTATTATAGGGTCATTATCAAAGTCTTCATCATCTGTAAACGAATCTATATACTCAGAATCATCCCCACTATGATGCTCTTCACTGTCCCAATCATTATATTCTATATTGTCTGTTTGTCCTTCTCTCTCGACTAGCTCTACTACACTTACGGTATCCATGCTTTCCAACTCAGGAAGTACAATTTGAATTTTTTTACTTGCATAATCAACTTTCAAAGTTCCACTATAGGTAGAATATCCTCCTAAGGAAACCTCTATATTGTAGTCATCATAGGCTAACTCTATAGGATTGGCATAGGTAGTAAGCTCTCCATCTATAAACAAATCTGCACCGAAGGGGCTTATTTCAAATGTTGTTTTGCCGTATTTTGTTGGCTCAGGTCCCATATCCCCTATAGATACTATGGTCTCTTCATTACGGTATACAGTAATATTCTTAGTACCACTATATTCACCATTTTCCACAGTAAGGTTATAATTGCCCTCACGAACCCTTATAGACATATTATCAGTTATCTGCATAACTGCCTCATAACCCACTGTAATACTACCACCTAGAAACGCCTCATAATCCTTTATTTTAACCGTTCCATGCCCCTTTGTAACTAAAATAGTATATATAGTTTCGTCTATACCACGAACCGTCAATTCATCTTGTATAGCCAAGTCCTCTAAAGTAATGAAGCCATCTATATCCATCACAATAGGGTCTTTATATGTGTACTTGGAATTAGCTATATTAATAGTCTTCTCTTCTGGGTTAATAACCATATCATTAACCTTAATATACTCCCATGCCTTTTCGGAGTATTGTAAACGACTCAGCTTGTTATTATTAGCATCATAGCCTATGTCAGTAATCCATCCGATTTCAACTTGGCCTATGGAGATAACCTGACCAAACTTATCGAGAAGATTTGTTCCTCCAGTATATTTTAGTACTATCTCCTTGGATTCATTAATATCATAGAACCGTATGGCCTTTTCTGATTTATCTATCTCGAGTACGATAGCTGTTGACCTATGACTTGGCTCCTTATAAGTAGATTGGTCTACCTTAGCTTCTTGACTTTCTTTCTTTACTGTTTTTATACCAGAGCCTCTATCTCCGCCTGCCTCATTCAATGCAAAAAACAGAATTACCGTAAAAAGAGTCAGACCAATCAAAAGGCTTAAGATTGGCCTGGTATGTATTCGGAATTTATTCTTTTGTTCTTTTGTATTTGCCGACATAATTACCTCATAATATTATCACGTACAGGCTTACATACATAAGCTTATCTTGTATCATTATTATTATAGCCTAGCAAGTTTATTTAGGCAATCCCTACAATATGGCTCTTAGTCTTATTCCACATGGAGTTCTTGAATTTAATTATAAGATGCTTTCTAGTCTTTTTAAGAAGACCTCCTTTTTGGGATTCTGCACACCAACACTATTAAGCTTTTGAATATTACGTCCTGATATCCAAACCTTCTTTCCATTATAATAAAAGTTGGTTATCTTCCAAAACTTTTCAGGATATAGGAGTAAAAGATACAATATGTTAAGCTCTTCCTTGGAAATGGGCCTAATACGGTCATATGCCTCTATAATATTGGACCCATATAGGATATCCCAATCATTTTTCTCCATGACCTTACGAATAAATTGATATAGGTCAGAAATCTGTATTCCAATATGGGACCTTTCAAAATTAGTTGTCGCTATTATGTTATTGCAATTATAAGATATCTCGGCAGCTGATATGGGCTGCCTATTGATCCAACCAGGTGGGATAAATGTCTTTGAAACTGCTTCATTCTTACTCTTAAGCATGATAATATTATGGTATGTATAATTACCATGACACACAGCTCTATGCTTAATAGAAGCATCCATCACATGTTTATAGGATGAATTGGCCAACCTTTTTGTGGCATCAATTCCCTGGTCATAAAATTCATCATAAAAGTTAAGAAATAATATTTCAAACTCATTCTTTTGTCTTTTATCTCTAATATATCCTCTAACGCGTTTTAACTCCCTATTACGCTTTTCAAAAATTTCCTGTAGGTCACCAGCCACATTATATTCTAATTGATCTCTGGCAAACTCTACTCCTCTTAAAAGGCTATGTAGCTTTGCTAGGTTAGCGGATGCCATCTCTATCTGCGACAAGTCCTTTAGGTTGCATTCCTCTCCCCAAAACCAGTTTTTAACAACATACCGGCACCCGGATTGATCCTCAGCAATAATGTCATCTTCTAAGGTCCTAACATACAGATCAACATTATAATACCCACTCATACAAAGGTGTTCTTTTACTTGGTGTTCAAACAAAGCGCGGTTTCTTGAACCTTCAAAGCATTTTAATAGCTTTAAGCCACTATCAGTTTCTAATAAGTATGCACCCCTAGCTCTATAGATATTGTATAGCTTAAAAGGATATAGTTTTAACACCTCTTGACACCTATCTTCCACAGCACTCCACCCCCAACAATTTATAATGTCCGTCTTCTAATATTATGATATGTCTAATGAATTCATGAATAAAACAAATACTTTTTATATTAGATATAAATACGAAAAATAATAGCCCATTAAAAATCTTGCAAGACAAAAAAGATATGGCTATGTCTAATACCACATATCCATATCTTTCCCATTAAAAACATTCCCTATTATAATACAAAACTATATATTAATGTCCTTAGCTATATTAAGTAAGATTTCTTTTTTATTAATTGTCGGATCTTCAATCACTGCGTCAAGTAAGTGGTTTAATAGTAAGCCCATTTTCTTTCCAGGCTTGAAACCAGCTGCAATCAGGTCCTTACCACTAATATCAAGTTCCTTAAGGCTAACACACTCATTATTTATTAACATCAGCTTATAAAGTCGCTTTGCTTCCTCAAGTTGTTGGAACTTTTCCTTATTATTTTTTGGGTTTTTTCCACTGGTGTCTGCATAGTTTACTTCGAATAATAAGTCCATATATTCCTTGCCAATCTTTGATGCTGCCCGTCTTATTCCTTTAGGAGATAAGACAAAACGGTAGTCATGCCATCTTACTAGATGTACCACTGCCTCTAGTGTATCATTATCAAACTTTAAGTCCTTAAGAATCTGCTTAGCAGTTTTTGCTCCCTTTTCCTGATGTCCATAAAAATGATTTTGGCCATCTGTGCCCATTGTAATTGTATTAGGCTTTTCAATATCATGAAGAAACATTGTCCAGCGTAATATACATCGTTCACGATCAGACCATCTTTTCTCACTACTTTTACCAGCAACCACACTAACCGCCTTAATTGTATGTTCTCCTACGCTATATGCATGATGTATGTTTTTCTGAGGGGTTTCCATCATTTTATCAAGCTCCGGAAGTATAACCTTACTAATTCCCAGCTCATATAAGGTCCTGAGTCGGTCAGGATTATCAGATACTAGAAGTTTAGTTAGTTCTATCCTAATTCTTTCGGCACTTATGTTTTTTAACAAGTTTGCCTTTACCTTTATTGCTGTCTTAGTATCTTCCTCTATCTTAAATCCTAGCTGGGCAGAAAACCTAACCGCCCGTAATATCCTTAGGGCATCCTCTTCAAAACGCTCTGATGGATCACCAACACACCTGATTATAGCTTTATTTATGTCTTCCATTCCCCCAAATAGGTCTATAATACCTTTATCAGGGTTATATGCCATTGCATTAATTGTAAAGTCCCGTCTCCGTAGATCCTCTTCTAGTTTACTAGTAAATGAAACTTCCTTGGGATGACGGTTATCCTCATATATACCATCAAGGCGATAGGTAGTTACCTCATATTGGTCCTTATCTAAAAGAACTGTAACAGTGCCATGAATAATCCCTGTATCTACAGTTCTTCTAAAAATCCTCTTCACCTCACGGGGCTTAGCGGAGGTAGTTATATCCCAATCCTCGGGTTCCTTACCAAGTACCAGATCACGAACACAGCCCCCTACAGCGTAAGCTTCAAAGCCATTATCATGTAATTTACCTATTATATGCCTGACTTTTTCGGGAATCTGAAATTTCATGATTATCTCCTCCAATTATTTAGTCCCTGTATATACTTATAATTATACCCTATCCTAAACATAGTTTAAAAGCTGTATTTATTTTAATAAGCCTTACCCCAGTAAACCATATCCTGTGCAGGTTTCTTACAGCATACACACTTATCATCTATCTGTTCCTGTTCAAATGGCATACAACGAGAAGTCGCACCAGTTCTTTCCTTGATCTCCATCTCACAAGCCTCATCCTTACACCACATTGCCTTTATAAATCCTGTCTTATTTTTAATTATATCTTCAAACTCATCCATGTCCTTGGCTATATAGGTATGTGAGTCTCGATGACTTCTTGCTCTTTCTAACATGTCAGCCTGCATCTTATCAAGGACCTCACTTACCTTAGTCTCTATTTCATCCATAGATACAAGTAACTTTTCTCTGGTATCCCTTCTTACGATAACAGCCTGGTTATTCTCAATATCCCTAGGTCCTATTTCTATCCTAATTGGAATTCCACGCATTTCCTGCTCGCTAAATTTCCAACCAGGACTCTTATCTGTATCATCTACCTTAACTTTAAATGATGACAGCCTATCCTTAAGCTCATATGCTTTATCAAGGACCCCCTCCTTCTTCTGGTTTATAGGTATTATCATAGCCTGAATTGGTGCAATTCTTGGTGGAAGTACAAGTCCACTGTTATCACCATGTACCATGATAATTGCACCTACTAATCTTGTTGATACACCCCATGAAGTTTGATGTACATATTGTAGCTTATTATTCTTATCTGTATATTGAATATCAAATGCCTTAGCAAATCCATCTCCAAAATTGTGGCTGGTTCCAGACTGTAGAGCCTTACCATCATGCATCATTGCCTCAATTGTATAAGTAGAACTTGCTCCTGCAAACTTTTCTTTTTCTGATTTTTGTCCTTTAATCATAGGGATTGCAAGAACCCTTTCGCAGAAATCAGCATATACATCCAACATCTGAATGGTTCTTTCTTCTGCCTCTTCGGCTGTAGCATGTGCAGTATGCCCCTCTTGCCATAAAAACTCCATAGACCTAAGGAATGGTCTTGTAGACTTTTCCCATCTTACTACTGAACACCATTGATTATACAACTTAGGAAGGTCACGATATGAGTGAATGATATTAGAGTAAAAGTCACAAAAAAGAGTTTCGGAAGTAGGCCTAACACACATTCTTTCCTGTAACTTTTCATTTCCTCCATGGGTTACCCAGGCTACTTCAGGGGCAAATCCCTCCACATGATCCTTCTCCTTTTGTAGCAAGCTTTCTGGAATAAACATAGGCATATAGACATTCTCAACACCTGTTGCCTTAAAGTCAGCATCCATTTGCTTCTGAATATTCTCCCAGATGGCGTAACCATAAGGTCGTATTATCATACAGCCTCTAATACTAGAATATTCAATGAGCTCTGCTTTTTTTACAACATCAGTATACCACTGGGCAAAATCCTCATCCATTGAAGTAATTTCCTCAACCAGCTTCTTACCTTTCGACATAATAATCTCTCCTTTTTTCTTATTAAACAAAAAAAGCCTTTCATCCCTAAAGGGACCGAAAGACTCGGTGGTACCACCCTAATTAGCATAATCTGCTCTCTCTTTACCGTTAACGCCGGTTCTACGTTGTATTTGGGGACTATATCCTTTCATACAAGGCTCCAAGGTAGGTTCAAAAACCTCTGCATAAGAAGCTTACACCATTACTTCTCTCTCTGGGAATGCATGTGTTTTCTACTATTCCTCTTCAAGGCCAGTTTAATGTAATTCATTCTATTCTAGATTTATACCTTTGTCAAGTATTTATGAAAAAGACTACCTTCTTTAAACTTATTATCTGAATTCTTACTTGATGAATCTTTATTACCCAATTCTTTATCATACAATACCTTCATGATAGCTATTATAATAATTAAAGCAATTGGCCCTAGAAAAAAACCAGCAATTCCAAAGAGCTTAAGACCTATATACATTGACATAAGAGTGTATAGTGGCTTGATACCTATCCTGTTTCCAATCAGTTTTGGTTCTACTAGCTCACGAATAATCTGACAAAGAAGATAAACTGTTATAAGAATTGCAGCCGCATATATATTTCCATTAAGAAGCATTATAATAGTCCATGGTATCAATATTATACCACTACCTATTACAGGCAAAGCATCCAAAATCGCTATGAGCAAGCCCATAAGTAGAGCAAATTCATTTTTAATTAAAACTAGTCCTGTTACACAACAGACCGCAACCAATACCATGATAAGTATCTGTGCTCTTATATATGCAATTCCTGCATCTGCAAGCTTTTCTGTTACCTTATTTATATCATTATATAGATTTGACTTTTCATACTTTTTTCTAATCTCCGGCGTTTCCTTAATTATAAGTACTGCGGAAATTATAGTTATTAAAGCAATCCCCACCAGTCCAACAAGCTTAACCATAAAATATAGGGTTCTTGCCGTCAAACCTGGAATAACATCAGCCCTTATCTTGTCTACCATCTTTATTATGTTATCATCTATAACCACCCGTACGCTCCCTGCTGCTAAACCAAATAATTCATCACAGCTACTACAGATGTAATCTAGCCTTCCTGTTATAATATTTATATATGCAGGAATATTCTGAACAAAATTTATAAATTGCTTAATTAGGAGATTGCCTAAATAAAACAAACTCATTACTAACAAGGATATCAATAATAAAAGTGAAGTTATTCCCCCAACTAGTCTAGGTATCCTTGCTTTTTTATATAAAAACTCAGTAAAGGGTCGGACAATCCATGCCAGTATGAAGGCAGCTACAAATGGAATTACAAGAGGCAGAATAAAACGAAAGCCTAAGTAAACACTAAGTATAACAACTAATAGCTCTCTAAATAACTTTTTTCTTTTATTCATTTCCTCCCCAACACCCATACTATCGCCTCCTATAATATAAAATGAAAACAAAAAGAGAATTCATTTGTCTATGAATCCTCTTATCTTTATTTTTTCTTATTATTAAATTTATATCCTCGGTTATAATTTGAAATAAAAAGGTTATATTAGCTTGTTTAGAGTTAATTTGCATGAATAAAAATCAATCTTTTAAAAAGCATATATAATAGCTTGTTTTTTTACACTATAAGCTCTATTTGAATGTAAGATACACCAGCATATAAAGCCGCCTTAGCAAAATCTATATTCTCTAAAACTAAATACTTACCATCTTTTTTCTTTACCTTGATAATCTTATCCTTTATATAAAACTCTGATTCTAAGTCCTTTATCAATTCCTTAAGATTTTTTTTATCATCTTTCTCATCAATATCATCAAATAAAAACAATTTAGGAGATACAAGAATCTTTAGAGTATCTTTTGAATTGTCATAATACTCCTTTGCCTCCTCCATAATTATTTCAGCTATTGTTTCAGCATCACAGTAGGTACTATCAATAATAAGATTATAATTTGAGAAATCCATATAATTCAAATTATAAATATCCTTATAACGAATGCTTTCTGTCTTAGCACGCTCAGCCAGAAGACGCTTTGCCTCCTCTATAGAGGAATATTTCTCGACAGCCCCTCTTTGGTCCTTCATTATACGTTCTGCCGCTACATCAAGATTTACAGATACAAACACCTTATAGGACTCCTCAACAAAATGCCAAGCCAGTCTAGAGTCAAATATAATATTTTTATCCTTGTTTTCTCTTGATATACGTGCAGTCTCATCATCAATCATGTGATCATATTTTCGATCACTCATCATAAGCTGATTTAGCTCTAAAGTACTTAGATTCATCTGTCTAGCCAGTTCTCTTTGTACCTTTCCAGTAGAGTAAATCTCAAAGTCATGTTTTTCACTAATAAGCTTACCTACGGTAGATTTACCACTTCCAAGGTTGCCTGTTATTGTAATATGCATAATGTCACCTTTCTTTAGAGACTAGTTTTATTAATGTATTATATATGAATTGTCCCCAAAACACAACATCCTGTGTCTACATGCAGGCTTTCATATGCTAATCCTCATAATCTTCCATATTAATAAGCTGAGCCTCAAGCAAATCTACCTCTTCCTTGTCATGGGTTATTATTATAACCGTTTTTCCCTTTGTATTTTCCTTTACGTAATCTATTACCTGGTTTTTTAGTTTTTCGTCCAGCCCCTTGAAGGGTTCATCCATAATCAGTAAATCATACTCTGAAAGAAGTGCACGTACCATGGCAACTCTTCGCCTCATACCACCACTTAAAGCCCTAACTGGCTTTTTCTCATATTCAGTAAGACCTATTTGGATAAAACTCCTCTTGACTAGGTCTTTTGTAACCTCCCCACCGCTAACTAGCTGAACATTTTTAATGGCATCCCAGTGCTCAATCAACCTATCCTCCTGAAAAACGGCTGCAAACTTCTTTCCCTCAAGACCAATTACTTGTCCTGAATCAGCCTTTAATAGTCCCATAAGTATATAGACTAAAGTGGTTTTTCCGATACCAGAGGGTCCCATGATGCAAGTAATCCTTCCCTCAGGAAATGTCATGTCAACATCATTAAGCACTTGTTGCTTGTTAAAGCTTTTATTTAAATTCTTAACTTGAATGTCCATGAAATCCCCCTTTCTAAGGCTTATGCATATACTTTTTACCATGAATATTGAGGACCTTCATCACTATCTTTTCAAATAACATGCTTATAATTATAATAACTAGTGTCCAGGCAAAAAGCTCCTTAATCATTAGATAAAGCTTAGCCTCATATAGGTTTAAGCCTATGGAATTTGCAGGCCTTCCAATAACCTCAGCAGCAATTCCTGATTTAAAGCTAAATCCAAGACCAATAGATACTGCAGATATAACAAAGGGTAGAACCGCAGGAAAATATATTGCCTTAATGCATTTCCATGGACTTAAGCCAAATACCCTGGCCATCTCCAACAGCTTTTCATCAGTGCTCTTTAAGCCATATAAGATATTTGAAAATGACACTGGCATAACCATTAAGAACGAAATTAAAACTGCTAAGTAATCTGACTTAACCCATACTAAGGCCAGTATTATAAAGGAAGCCACTGGAGTTGATTTTATCACCTTCATAAGTGGGGATATTAGCTCATATATAAGCCTACTCTTATATGAAAATACTGCAACCACAGCCCCAGTTAATAGTCCAAGAACAAAGCCAAGCACAATACGAACAAAGGAATTGGTAATGCTAAACCAAAAGCTCTGACTTGTGCTTAATTTAATTAAAGCCACTAAGACACTTCTTGGAGACGGAATAAAAAGCTCCTGCTTTATTAAACTACTGGCTAATTCCCATACAAGCAACCAAAAGCATAAGACTAAAAGCTTAGTGACATAGGACCTAAACTGATTATTCCTTGACTTATTATCTTTACTTATATTCCTTTGTTCCATATGGCCTCTCCTTAGGGTCTAGTATATATGATAATGGTTCAACATTAAGGTATATAATAGAAATCCTCTGCTGGCATAGCACCTCCAACAGCCTTGGGGTTTTGCTCAAATAAAACATTTAGATAGGCTTCTACCTTTTCCTTCATCTCTGGTCCATCAATAAAGGTAATATTACAATATGGAATTGCCTTCTTAGCAACCGCCGCCTTGAATAGTCCATGCTTTTCTATTAAGTCCGCTGCTGTTTCAATATTCTCATTAGCAAAGTTTGCACTCTTTTGATAATCTGTCAGGAATGCATCAACTGCCTGGGGATTGTTGTCAAGAAATTGGCTGTTAACCACTAATACACCAGTTACGACACCAGATCCCTCATTTTTAGCAACCCATTCTTTCTCTATATCAAGAGCAATACGAACCTTATCATTATTCATCATTACTGTTGTTACGTAGGGCTGGGGTAGCATAGCAATTGCATCACTTGCATTTTCCAGTAAAGCAGCCACTTCAGTAGCCTCACTCTTATACTCAATAGTAAGATCCTTGTCAGGGTCCAAGCCATATGAGCTAAGCAAATAATTTAAGGTATACTGAGGAGTAGTTCCATAGCCTGTTGAGTAAATTGTCTTGCCCTTAAGATCTTCTACAGATGTAATTGTATCACCTGTTTCAACAATATATAATACACCTAGGGTATTAATAGCTGCAATCCTAATCTGACCCTCTGTCCTGTTATACAAGACTGACGCTAGGTTACATGGCACTGCTGCTATATCAATATCTCCATTAATTAGGCCCGCACTAATTTGATCTGCTTCTCCTGCTATAGTAAAACTATAATTATTAGCTCCAATACCTTCATTGGCATCCTCC
This sequence comes from Clostridiales bacterium, assembly GCA_012518975.1. Taxonomy (GTDB): domain Bacteria; phylum Bacillota; class Clostridia; order Lachnospirales; family Lachnospiraceae; genus Mobilitalea. The sequence continues at coordinate 3,502 of JAAYRC010000009.1, read as the reverse complement.
ATAAGCTTGGCCATGCCCATTCCTGTAGGTCCCTTTAAGGCAGCTATATTAATATTAATTTTCTCAGCATCCACATTTGCTGTATTATCATCTTCTGTAATATTTTCATTTGCAGTATTCTCTTTATCATCATTTTCCGATTCATCAATTATTGAATCTTCATCCTGATTAGGCTTTGAATCCGTAGCCTCATTGTTAAGAGGGTTTTTTTGCTCTGTGTCCTTATTCTTATTGTTACATCCAACAAATACCACTATAGCAAGAATTAAAATAGCTATAATGGATGTTAATTTTGCATTGTTTCTAATACTCTTCATAATCATCCTCCATTGATATCAAGTACAATTTGAAATAAATTATAGTTTGATTTTATTTTTTTGAATAAATGGTCTTAACACTGACTCCCTGAAGCATTCCTAGCTTACCTGATAGACTGCTTATTAAATCCTGCTTAGCATGAAGTACTATACTAATGATGTTAATGTTTTTTTCACGAAAAGGTATCCCCATTCTACCAATTATATATGACCCGTATTCATGAAGCAGGCTATTTAACTTCTCCACTGCTTCTGAATCCTCAACTATTATTCCAATGTGAGCAATCCTCTTATCCAAGCTCTCACCTCCAGGCTAATAATATTTACTCTAAACTCTCTCGTAATAGTAAACAATTAAAAATGGGCCTGTTTACAAAATGAAAATATAGGCCAAACATTTGCCATTAGTACCATTTTGAAACAGTCCCATAATAGATTCAAGTAATTACAAGTAAGCTCCTTTACCTTTGGGGGTCCCCTGTGCTCAGGTACTTCTTAAATAATATATCTTTCAAAACCTTTCTATCAGCTATTACTTCTAGATTGGCTTTGATTATTCTAGCATCTTGTTAAATTTATGTCAAGCTTAAAATCTATACCTTAAACCGATATAGCACACCCCACCGCTATTTTCTTCTCTGTATAGCCTTTTTTACTTGTTTTCGGGGTGTTTTAAGGCTTTTTCATGTTTTTGGCTATACCGAAAATTGTTTTTAACACTTTTTCTAAACTACTTCATTTTTTCTGTGGTAATATTTTGGGTAATATTCGCTCCGCCTTTTCAAAAATGGTAATATTACCGTTTCGCTGATAGTAAAATTATAACTCATAACACCCCAAAAGCAACTCATATTTTATATGAATTTTGTGGAAGTATTTCGGGATTTTTGACAGAGAAAAAGATACTACACATTAAGCATAGTATCTTTAATAAATAGAAACATATTTTTGCAACCAACTGAAAGTTATTGAACTTTTTCAATTTATTGATAATTTGATATAAAGTTCACCCATTCATTATATATTTCTTCTTTTGATTTTCCAAAGCAACTTTCATAATCCTCTGTTTCGATAAGAGCCAGAACACTATCCCAACCATAGGTCGTATCAAGGTATTCTATATATGTATGAGCAAATGTATAGCCCCCGCAGTTAGAAAATGTCAGTGGATTGTTTGAGCAAGTGTCTTTATATGTAGGTATTCCATTATAAATAAACTCTTTATTAAAAGGTAAACCGTTACTTAAATACAAAGCTACCCCTTCAGTCAGCCATAAATCGATATCCTTGTTGATTACACTGATATATGCGTGAACTATTTCGTGTAATACGGCGTATTTATTATTGTCATAATCATGAACCTCACCAGGGTTTGCAGGAGATGTAAGAATAACATCTGTTTCTATATTATCACCTATGTACCAGTCCAGATTAAGTAAAGGTGCTATAAGCCCGTATTTCTTGGTTTGCATTGTATTTTGATAGTCATAAATGTAAACATTTATATCCTGCTTTTCTGTAAAACCAAGCTTTTGAGCAACACTAGCCGTTGCACCATCTGCATATTGGAAGACATCTTTCGCAGCCGCTTCTTCTGACTCATAATAAACATTCACCCATTCACCACTTAGCATATTCATATCTGTGGTTTTTAAATTGAATGTAGGAATAAAATTTATGCTTATCACGATAATCAAAAGAATAATAATTCCAAATAATATTTTAAGTGCTCTGTTCTTTCTTTTTGTACTTTGCAACATTTTGATAATCCTCCGTCAAATTCCACTTTTCTATTATATCAAATATCTTCATTTTTGCAACTTGATTCACCTACCTCGCTCCTGCTGATACATCACTTCATAAGCCTTTTCTATATTCTTTCGTTCCAATTCGGCTTTATCATCAACAAGTTTATTATATCGGTCTGCTAATTCATTATATTCCTTTGCCATATTATCTAACTTTTTGTTAAGTTCTTCTTTTTCCTGCTCCATTTTCTTCTTATATTCCTTTGCAGACAATCCGCCCTGCTTCTTTTCTTCGGTTTCTTCGTATTCGTCAATATTAAAACCGTGCTTTTTGAGTATGATAGGCATAATTCGGTGCATTGAAGTTATAAAATCTCTTGTTATAAGTGTTTTGGCTGATAATCGGTTGTCTTCGGTAATCATTAAAATATCTAAGTGCAAATGTGGAAGTCCGCCCTTTCCGTCAGCACCGCCTCCCTCGTCTAAATGACATACTGCACTTACTACATTATTATTAAATCTTGCGTTCATATATTTTATTATTAAATCGTTGTATTCGTCCAATCGTTCAAGTGGTAATTCTTCGGGGTATAAAAATACCGCCTCACAAATCCAATTACTTGCTTTGGTAATTCTGCCACCACTTGCCACAACTCGCTTTTCTATTTGTTCCTTACAATCTTTATAAAGAGATTGCTTCGGTGCAATATAAATGCGGTTTTGTCCGCTTCGTTCCGTATCTATGTCGGGATTGCTGATATAATTCTTATTTAATCTGCGGTTATGCTTATCAATCCCTCCAATTTGTCCTGCTTTATAGCATTGACAATGAAAACTGAACTTTGCCATAATTCCCCCTCCTCTCAAATACTTGGAGCAAGACCGTCTAAACTTCTAAATCTTGCCCCAAGGTATAAGCCCCTTTACTTTGCTCGCAAAGTTGGGGCTCGGTTATCGTTCCTCTTCGGTCTGCCTTTGATATTTCTCAACCTTTACAAAATCATCTTCTGTATCGGTTGCAGGTTGTTTATGTTCTTCTGCTTCATCTTGTGCTACTGTTTCAAGCAAAGCATCTAGAGAACCTTTATAAAACATTTCATCATCTATGTCTATTTTTGCCACATCAAACACCTCCCCTCACCTTTAATATGCCTTTTGGCTTATGGGTAAGATATAAAATCTATACTCTGAAAAAAATCAATTTTCGATACATTTCGGGGCAAAAGTATTTTTAAAAATCAATTTTCTTCTGTATAGCCTTTTTTGTTCAAAAACAGACTCAAAACAACACTAAAACCGCCAAAACATCGCCTTTCAAAAATCAATTTTTGATAAAATCGGCACTTCAAAAAATTTATATTAAAATCTCAAAATTTTTCTTACATTTTTTCCAAAACGCTCATACTGTTTTTAGAAAGGCAAATTACATAAAACACT
>JAAYRC010000043.1 GCA_012518975.1 Clostridiales bacterium | reverse complement strand
AAGTCCTGATAAACCAACCCTAACCAACTTATAGTTACTTAGATACTGATTAATAAAATATAAAGGAACCATAGTTCCATGATCAAGCCCAGGGTCCTTTTCCCCAAGAGTTCCTGCTTGCATAAGCCTTCTCTCTGCTAAGGCCTCTAGCTCTTCTACGAATATATCATCATATTCAACAGAAAATGATACATCCTTTGCGCCAAAACGACTAAAATCTCCCTTAGCATTATTACCTGGAGATATATGAAAATAATCTGAATATAGAATGGTATGGGGTGTTGTAATTATTATTGTATCAGGTGAGAGCTCTCCTATCTCTCTTGCCACCTTGTGGTAGCTGTCAATGGTCTTTTGAACTTTTATTTCCTCTCCCCCTCCCACTTCTGGAACTATTAGGGGTGGATGAGGAACAATAAATGCACCTACTATTGGCAATGTTCTCCCTCCATTCTTCTAATCCTGAAATAATCAATAGTACATATTATACTTAATTCTACCTTTTTTTATTAAAATAAGCAATAAGACCTAAACTTATATTATCCTAAAAAACCAAATTTGTTATAACCACACTGGCTATAGTACTAACCAAGGTAGTAAAAAGTGCTCCTATCAATGTGTATCGTGTTTTTTTTACTCCCGCGGCCATAAAGTAAACTGCCATGGTATAAAATATGGTTTCAGTACTACTTAGTATTATTGAAACCAGCCTTCCTAAGTAGGAATCCGGACCATATTCCTTGAATATATCTAGCAATAGGCTAGTAGCAGCAGATGAAGAGAACATTTTTACCAAAACTACCGGTAAAAGCTCAGAAGGAAAGTGTAGTGGATCTGTAATAGGCTCTAGTAATCTAGATAGTAAATCTAAGGCCCCAGAAGCCCGTAAAACACCTATAGCTACCATTAACCCAATAAGTGTAGGCATAATATCTAGAACAACCTTAAATCCGTCCTTAGCCCCTTTAATGAACTCATCATAAATTGGCGTTTTACTTAATAGCCCCAAGCCAACTATATAAAAAAATGTAAAAGGAATAATATAATTTGACATATATATAATAAAACTCATATAATCCACCTCTTTTTTATATATTGATTTATAATGTATGCCAAAAATCCAAATATCTTCTTTAATTTCTACTTTCTATTTGCACTTACATAGTTCATAAATCTATTATTTTCTCTTATGGTTGACTATCTTACGCGCTACTGTAGCAAATATAACTCCTGCTATGGTAGATATACATGTTGCCACAATTCCCGCCATAATTATATCTGCAGGGTTAACTGACCCATACTGACTCCTATAAGCTATAATGTTTACAGGAATCAGCTGAAGAGATGATATATTAACTATTAAGAAAGTACACATATCACAACTTGCCAAATCTGAATTATTATTTAATTTTTTTAGTTCCCTCATTGCCATCAAGCCCATTGGTGTTGCTGCCCAACCTAGTCCCAATATATTTGCTATCATATTGGATGCTATATACTCATTTACGATATGGTTCTTTGGAAGATCAGGAAACAATAAAGCAATAACGGGCCTTAGAGTCTTAGTAAATGAGGCTACAAGACCACTTTTTTTTGCTATTTGCATCATACCGGTCCACATAGCCATTATTCCGACCATTGCAATACATAGGGTGACCGCCTCTTTAGAGGAATTAATAGCAGCATTACCAACTTCGCCAATATTTCCGTTGAAAAGACTAACTATTATTCCAATAATAATCATAAAACCCCACAAGTAACTTAGCATAGATTTTCAACCGCCTCCTAAAACAGTCTATCTATAAAATATATTCAAAACCAAGTATAAAATGTCCTATATTTTGCATGATTATAGTGGGGTTTGCTTCCCTTTTACAGTAATTGTTTAAAATGTGCTATGTTTTGTCAAATATTTTAGTTGACAATATTTTCACACTATGATATCTTATATTAATGCTATATACAATTTATGTAAGGCTTATTGTAATTCGTACAAATGCTAGTATATAGCCTAATCCCCAATATACCTTAGAAAAAGGAGGCAAATGTTATGAAAGGTACAGGTATTGTAAGAAGGCTCGATGAGCTTGGAAGAATTACTCTTCCTATCGAACTAAGAAGAACTTTGGACGTAGGTGAAAGAGACCCCTTAGAAATCTTTGTTGATGAAGGACGTATTATCCTTCAAAAATACGAACCAGCTGACATTTTTACAGGCAGCAAAGAAAATCTGATTTCTTATCACGACAAGAAAATTTCCAAAGACACTATTATGGAACTTGCAAAATTAGCAGGAATTATTGAATAGTGTACATAATTAAAATGTAAAAAGGGTGAGCCCAAACGACTATTAATTTCGTTTGGGCTCACCCCTTTTCATCCTAAGGATTATAAAATTCTACTTTTAATTTTGTATCAACTTTTATACTATAGTACTCACCTGTTGGTTTATTATCTCGATAAATTTCTCCTATAACGTAATGGTCTTTTCTATCAGCCGGAACTTCTTGTCCTTCCTGATTAAGATATGCCTTTGCTACACCATCTACTACGGTATAATTTACACTAGCTTTTATCTGCCCATTTTCAAAAAACATCTTATGCATCTCACCGCTTTCAAAGCCATATGAAAACATTCCGCTAGTTTCTGTAATCTTTGTATCCCACTTACCATCATTGTTTATACGAATTCCCTTACCGGTCTTTCCCATTCCATTTGGAGTATCATAATTCCACTCACCCTGATAATAATACCAGCCATCTTCATTATCATTTAATATAAACTGAATCCCAATACCCTCCTTCATCATATCCCTAAAGCCCCCAAAGTATATATCATTTTTTCCCGCTATTAATATACCATACCCCATATTTTCGTTCATTTTTCCATAAGGGTTATAATAAACAGGTGCCTCTGTAGCAATCTTCTCGATAAAGAAGGAATCTTCCATAATTTCTATAATAACTTCTATGTCAATTACATTTAGGGCCGTATACAGTTCATTTAAAACCCTTTGCTGCTTGGTTCTTTCTGCAATTAACTCATTGACCTTTTGTAAAAGCTCATTAGAAGTCTCGCTTGTATTACTCCTTAAATAATTATGAAGAAGAGCTTTTGCCGTGTCATAATCCTTTATAGTAATATATAGGTCTGCCATTTGGTTATAGGCTAAATCTCTTCTAGGTATTAGCCTTATTGCCTCATTAAATTTATTAATTGCTTCCTCATAATTCTCTTGATATATGTATTCATCAGCTATATTAAGGATTTCATTGTATTTTTTCTCTTTTAATGAATTATCTACCTCGTTTCGTAGCTGCTTTAGCCTTTCTGATTCTGTTAATGCAAGTCCATCCTCAATTTCTTCACTTGCAAGATCATATTCCTCCATTTCTATATAGGATTCAACTATTTTTAAGTAGGATATGACCTCCCTACTCTTAATTTGCTTTGCCTGCTCATATTCATCAATAGCCTTGCTATATTCTCCGTTAGAAAAATAGGCATCGCCATAGGAGATAAATTGATAAAATTGATAATCTGCTTTTTTAATTGTAATCTCCTCTATCTTTTCCTTAACCGCAATTGACTGCTCTACCCCATACCTATTTCTTAGAACCTCAAGAGCCCTATCATAATCATGGATTCTAGCGTAAGCATCAGCTAAACCTAGAGACAAAAGCTCCTTATCACCATATTTCATAGATAAGGCTACATTATATGCTTCTATAGCTTCCTTAAGATTTCCTGATTCAAGGTAGTCTTGTGCCTTAAAAGTTTGTTCTTCATATCTCTTCCTTACTATATAAGTATTAAATATTAATATAGCTGCCAATATAAATATGAAGGTCGATATAAAAATTATCCACCTTTTTTTATTCCTGATAAATAAATTGTATAACATTGCTACACCTCCTAAGGACAGCCCCCAACAGTCCCTATGTCTAAATCATCTTGATTTTCCTAATAATAATCAAGTTTTTATTCTCTTTCTTTTAGATCAATTAGTTCTTGATAGACATCTCGTTTACTAATGCCCCTATCCTTAGCTACTAATTTCATAGCCTCCTTTTTATCTTGTCCTTGGCGTAAATAAATATCCATGTGCTCCAAGATAGTTTTTTCTTCCCAAAGGCTTTGTTTTTCTGCTTCAATATCTCTATAGGATTTTCCTTCAATAAGGATAACATACTCTCCCTTAGGTTCAGAGTTAATAAAGATATCATTTGTTTTTCCTAGGCTTGTTCTTAAAACCGTCTCATGTATCTTAGTTAGCTCCCTAACAAGGGTGATTGTCCTATCACCCAATACCTCATTAAGTTCATTTAGTGTCCTTCTTAATCTATGAGGCGCTTCATAAAAAATTAGGGTACGCGTTTCATTGACAAGTTCTTCTAGAATCCTTAATCTTTCCTTTTTATCGCTTGGAAGAAATCCTTCAAAAGAAAACCTTCTTGCAGAAAGCCCTGATAAGGTCAAGCCAGTAATTAGGGCACAGGGACCAGGAAGTGAGGTAACCTCTATTCCAGCGTCATAGGCCTGCTTAACTAATTCCTCACCAGGATCAGATATAGCTGGAGTTCCTGCATCTGTAATAAGGGCAAGATTCTTACCTGCTAGCATTTGCCTAACAAGTTCTTTTGCCTTTTCAACCTTATTATGTTCATGATAGCTTGTCATCGGTGTCTTGATTTCATAATGATTTAGAAGTTTCTTACTATGTCTTGTATCCTCAGCTGCAATTAAATCAACCTCTTTAAGGGTCCTAATAACCCTAAAAGTTATGTCCTCTAGATTACCAATGGGAGTCGCACATAAATATAATTTCCCAGACATATCTTCATGCCTTTCTCCGTAATTTTATAAGAATTATTTATAACCATATATCTCAAGAATTTCATCTGTATAGGAACCGGGTTCCTTATAAACTATTAAAGGTGGCTCAATAACCAGGTTTCTTCCTCCCCCTTTAACACACTCTATAAGGACCATATTAGGCTCCTTATTAATATAGGGGTAGACTAGTCTTATTCTCTTAGCCTCAAGCTTATATGATGAGCATGTAGTAATAATATCCACTAGCCTAAATGGTCTATGAACCATATAAAACCTTCCCTTAGCCTTTAAAAGCTTGGCAGTCTCTCTAACAAGATCCTCCAATGAGCAAAGTATTTCATGTCTAGCTATAGCTTTAGCCATATCAGGATTTATTAGGCCATGGCTCTGATCCATATATGGTGGATTACTAGTAACAACATCAAAGGAAGCCGTTCCTAATAGCTTAGAGGCCTCCTTGATATCTCCTTCTACAATATCAATTTTTTCTTCCAGTTTGTTAAGGATAAGGCTTCGCCTTGCCATATCTACGCTCTCTTTTTGTATTTCAAGACCAGTAAAATGAAGAGCAGGGGTCTTTGCTTCTAATAGAATTGGTATAATACCTGTCCCCGTCCCTAAGTCAGCAACCCTTTCACCAGAAAACGTCTTAGCAAATCCTGATAATAATACCGCATCCATTCCAAAACAAAAGTGATTGGTATTTTGAATTATTTTATAATTGTTCCTATGAAGCTCGTCCAACCTTTCCCCAGGCTTCAATAATTT
>JAAYRC010000224.1 GCA_012518975.1 Clostridiales bacterium | reverse complement strand
GTTTTGATAAGGAGCCCCTATATTCTCTGGGAAATATCAGGGAGCTTGTAGATGAATCAGTTCCCGACTATGATTTTGATAAACTTTATAAGGAGAATTCCGACAATATACTTGGTATGTTTATCGAGAAGATTAGGGAAAGCAGTAAAGATGATGATGTGGCAAGAAAGGCACTTTATTATGGAATAGAGGCTCTTCTTGGTGCCAAGGAAAAGTAGGGAAGGACAGGTGCAGTAATGCTTCTAACAAGGCTAAAGCTTGATTATTTTGGCAAGTTCTCCGGTAAGGAGCTTGAATTAAAGCCGGGTATCAACTTAATATATGGGGAAAATGAGGCTGGGAAGTCTACCTTACATGCATTTATTAAAGGTATCTTATTTGGAATAGAGAGGTTAAGAGGGAGGGGGGCGAGGTCAAAGGAAGATACCTACACCCGTTACCTTCCTTGGGAATATCCTGGTGCCTATGGTGGACAGATGGATATTGAGATTAATAATAAAAAATACCGTCTGCAAAGAAGTTTCCATGCTAATGACAAGTCATTTATCATACTTGAACTTGAGACTGGGAGAGAACTTAAGCTAAAGGATGATCATATCAGTGAACTGATTCCGGGTTTTACTGAGGATACATTTCGTAACACCATCAGTATAGAACAGCTTAGGGCAGCCACGGATGGAGAACTTTCATCTCATGTTAGGAACTATATAACCAATCTATCCATAGCAAAGAGTAAGGAAGTGGATGTTGAAAAGGCAATTAGGTCATTAAAAGACCAGAAAAAAGTCTTAGAATCTATACCCTATGCATCTTCTATTGAGTCTATATCAGACGAAATAAAAAAAGGGATTGAAAGGGAGGAAAGGATAGATTCTCTTACTGCAAGCTTAAAGGAGTTAGAACTTAGGGAGAAAGGATTAAGGAACCAGATAGAGGGTCTTAAGAATGAAAAGAATCTAGAAAAAGTAAGACTTATAGAAGAATTTCCGGTTATTCTTGAAAAGTATAATACCTATCAAGAGCTTAGTAGAGAATATAATAAGCTAGAATATCAAAGGGGAGAATTAAAGGATAGGATATCTAGCTTGGAGAGTGAAGTAGAAGAGGGAAAAGCCCTAGATAATGATTTTAAGGAGGCACTTACGCTTGATATTAAGCTTTCTAAGTATCAGAACCGGCTTCAGGAGCTTAAGATAATAGAGAAAAAGAAGGCCAAAGAAACAGTTATAAGAGCTGCTGCATTTATAGCTACTTTAATTGTGGTGGGATTGGTTAGCTTTTTATTAAGTAAATCATACTTATTAACTGGGGCGGCATTGGTTGTAGCCCTTATTATGGGCTTTACCTTTCTAAGAATTATTTATAAGAGATGTAGATATAGAGGATGTCATGATGATAATGGGCAGGAAAATATAAGGGATAGGTATAGGAATCAAAATATTAAGGGACAAATCGAAGATATTAATCAGGCCTATAACAAAGCAAAGAATCGGATAAAAACCATATTGGATGCATATCAGCTGACAAGTATTCATGATGTTTCTAGTCTACAAGAGAATTTTATTAAGACTAATATCGCTCTGGAGCATGGAAGGGCTCAATTAAGGGACATGTCTGATAGAGCAAAGGAATTAGAGGATAGGTGTGATGGTCTTCATGATTATATTATGCTATATATGCGTAGATTTATCTTAGAAGAAGAACTAAGCTCTGAGGCTATTACAAGGCTTAAGGATTTTATTAATATAATAAAAAAGGAAGAGGCAGAAAAACAGGCTCAGCAGAATAAACAGCTTGAGGAGTGTCGGATAGAGATTGAGAAGATAAAGTGGGAGTTAGCCGAGATGGAGGATAATGAGATCGAGCTTATAAAGAATAAGGAACTGTACAATGATATTAAGCAAAAGCAGGAGGAAAATTCTCTGGAGCTTGATGCAATTAACCTAGCCCTAAGTACAATAGAGGAACTTTCCGCCACAATCCATGATGGATTTGGTATGGAGCTAAACAATGCGGTTTCTAAGCTTATAAGTGAAGTGACCAATAATAAATATCGGGATGTAAAGATAGATGAGAAGCTGAATGTTAAGCTTGGATGGAAGGATAATTATATAGTCTTGGACAGGCTAAGTGCAGGAACTATAGACCAGGTATATTTTGCCCTACGTTTAGCGGTTGCAGATTTATTACTTCCTAAGGGTAATATGCCTCTTATATTAGATGATAGTTTTGCCTTATATGATGATAGGAGGGTAAAGGCGGCCCTAGTTAGGTTGGTCGACCGAAGTCAAGTACTATTGTTTACTTGTCAGATGAGGGAAAAGCATTTCCTTGATGAGCTGGGGATAGCTTATAATTATATTAGTTTGTAAGCTTGTGATTAGTTTATTAATCTTAATGAATAAGTATTGGAGAATTTTATGGGTCAAAACAAAAGTAGAAAAAAGCAAAGCAGAAAAAACAAAGAAAGGGAGAAAAGAAAGCCTAAGAAAATAATTAAGTTTATTTTGAAGCTATCTGCCCTTCTTTTTCTATTGGCCCTAGTTATAGGGATATTTTATTTTTATAATACCTATGGAAGGATACTAATTACGCTACAGCAGGAGGCTAAAAATATAGTCCGGTCTTCTAACGAGGAGCAATTTCGCTCATCACAGACCAGCTTGGTTTATGATGTTGATGGAGAACATATAGCCACCTTAAGGGGGGTAAAGGATGTATATTATATAGAATATAAGGATATTCCAGCTTCTTTGCTTAATGCCATTATTATAACCGAGGATAAGAAGTTTTTTAGTCATGAGGGTGTGGATTATCTGGCTAATATCCGTGCCGCCATAGCTCTTATCAAAAACAAGGGGGAGATAACTCAAGGAGCCAGCACTATTACCCAACAGCTTGCAAGAAATGTGTATCTGACCCATGATATTAGTTATGAGAGAAAAATAAAAGAGATTTTTATTGCCCAGGAGCTTGAGAAGATTTATACCAAGGACAAAATTATGGAGTTTTACGTTAACAATATATACTATGCTAATGGGTATTATGGTATTTTGGCAGCGGCTGAAGGGTATTTTGGCAAGGGTATAAATCAGCTAAGCCTATCACAAATCGCATTTTTATCAGCAATACCTAATAATCCTAGTATGTATGACCCGTTGATTAATATGGAAGGTACATTAGAAAGAAGAGATAGGATTCTTAAGCAAATGTATGATGGAGGCAAGATAAACCTAATTGATTATAGGAATGCTCTTAATGAGCCTATTAGCTTGCAAAGGCAAAGGCCTAGCAAAAAGAACTATGTAGAGACCTTTGTATACCATAGCGCAATAAGGGCACTTATGAAGGAAGAAGGATTCGAATTTTCTTATCAATTTAAAGATGAGGAGGATAAAAGGATCTATAAGGAGGCCTATGATGATTTATACAATAGGTATCAGAAAAAGTTATACACTGGTGGTTACAGGATATATACATCAATAGATATGAATAAACAGGAGCTTTTACAGGCATCGGTAGATAAGGAACTAGATAAGTTTACTGAAACCAATGAAGATGGCATATATACACTTCAGGGAGCAGCAGTATGTATTGATAATGATACAGGAAGGGTGGTTGCTATCGTAGGTGGGCGAAGTCAAGACTATGTAGGTTATACCCTTAATAGAGCTTACCAAAGCTATAGGCAACCGGGAAGTGCTATAAAGCCACTTATTGTCTATACTCCATCCTTTGAAAGAGGGTATACACCTGAAAGCGCAGTTGTTGATGAGAAAATCCCAGGTGGCCCCAAGAATTCAGGAGGAAATTATGTCGGCGAAATGAAGCTTCAAAGGGCAATAGAGTTATCAAAAAACACAATTGCCTGGAAGCTATATGAGGAATTGACCCCACAGGTAGGTATGGCCTATCTACTTAAAATGGATTTTGCAAGAATTGTAGAGAATGACTACTATCCAGCTGCTTCCTTAGGCGGATTTACCATAGGGGTGAGTCCTTTGGAGATGGCTGCAGCCTATGGAGCATTAGAAAATGGCGGGTACTACAGGGAGCCAACCTGTATAGTTAGAATCACCGATGCAAAAGGAAATGACTTGGTTGGGGATAATATAGCCACTAGGCAAATCTATAAAACTGAGGCGGCAAGGATGGTGACAGAGGCCTTAGTAGGAGTTGTTAATAAGGGCACAGCAAAGGGCCTAGGACTAACAAATACTATAAGTGCTGGAAAGACTGGGACGACTGATGAGAAAAAAGATGGGTGGTTCGTCGGATACACACCATATTATACAACCAGTGTATGGGTTGGTTATGATATGCCAAAGACGCTAAAGGACTTGAAGGGCGCCTCATATCCTGGCCATATCTGGTATGAATACATGGAACAGATTCATGAGCCTGGAATGGATAGGGTTTTTGAAACATATGATTGGAGGTCTTATCTTAAAGAAAGTTCAGAGGAATAAGTCTAAAAACAGATAAAGAAATGGGGCCACAGCGGCCCCATTTCTTTATCATTTATTTCTTTTTTACTTGATTATATTTTTCTAGGATCTTATTTATTCTTTCAACAGGGTTTAATAAGCCGCTGATGCTATGGTCGTGGTTTAAGGTATCTATGATTAGAGCAATGTATTTACTCATATCAACATTAATATAATATGGCTTAGTTAAAAGCTCTGGTGTCTGGTATACTAGGTTGGTAGTTAAAAGCCTATAGATTAATCCTTGCTCATAAGCCTCATCAAATTTTGATAAGCCTCCAGTAAACAAGCCAAAGGTGCTTACTAGGAAGATGCGGTTGGCTTTTCTTCTTTTTAATTCAGCAGCAACATCTAGCATACTTTCTCCAGATGAAATCATGTCATCCACAATAAGGATGTCTTTACCTTCCAAGTCAGGCCCTAAAAATTCATGTGCAACGATTGGGTTACGACCATTAACAATCCTGGTATAATCACGTCTCTTATAGAACATACCCATATCAAGACCCAGAACGTTAGCGAAATAAACAGCTCTTCCCATGCCTCCTTCATCAGGGCTTATAATCATCATATGATCAGAGTCCATTTTGATATCAGGCTCATTTTTAAGAATAGCCTTTATAAATTGGTAGGTAGGTTGTACTGTTTCTAGACTTTTTAAGGGTATTGCATTCTGAACCCTGGGGTCATGAGCATCAAAGGTTATTATGCTTTCTACGCCCATATTGGTCAACTCTTGTAATGCCAATGCACAATCTAGGGACTCTCTGGAGTTGCGCCTGTGTTGGCGGCCTTCGTAAAGATAGGGCATAATCACAGTAATTCTTCTTGCCTTACCACCTGCAGCTGCAATAATACGCTTTAAATCCTGATAATGATCATCTGGTGACATGTGGTTTTTATGGCCACAAACGGTATAGGTTAAACTGTAATTAGTGACGTCTACAAGTAAGTACAAATCATATCCGCGGACGGATTCTTTGATTTGCCCCTTTGCTTCGCCTGTTCCAAACCTAGGGCAGCAGGCATTTAATTTGTAAGTGTCTCTCTGGTAGCCATTAAACGCTATAGTTTCTTTGTGTTCACTTTCTCTTAGATCACGCCAAGATACAAGGTAGTCATTTACTTTGTTGCCTAGCGTATTGCTACTTTCAAGAGCTATAAGTCCAAGAGGTCCGATAGGAATAGTTTCAACAATTTTTTTATGCTTTGGCATTAAATTCCCTCCATATAATATATTGTTAGGTAACAATCCATAAACGTTATATCATTATAGATAAAGTAAGTCAAGCATCTTTAGGATTATTACTAATTTATCTTTTTATTAGCTTGTTTCACCCAATGCTTTATGTAAACGTATATCTTCACCTACAATCCTTCGGATATGATAGTTACTAATTATTCTAGAGTAAATCCGCTCACTATAATTGGTATTTATGTTATCTAAGGATAGATTAGTTGATATTAAGCTGGATTTTTGGCGAAGTAGTCGCTCGTTAATAATCAAATATAACTGCGATGTTGTAAATGAATTGCTAAGCTCGGTTCCAAGGTCATCAATAATTAAAAGGTCGCAGTCTAGTATATATTCAAATTGGGCTGATGCAGAAAGGGAAGCATTTTCTTCTCTGCCAAATTTATATTTTTCCAAGATATCAAATAGCCTGAAGGCAGTTAGGTATATTACAGTGTAACCCTTATCTAAAAGTTCTTTAGCAATGCAATTAGCCAGAAAGGTTTTTCCTACTCCAGTATTGCCAAGAAACAACAGATTTTCGTGTTTTTTATCAAAATGTCTGATAAAGCTTTTGCAGCTAGCAACAATTTTCTGCATATTAGATAAAGGAGACAAACCAATAGTTTCATCTATATAGTCATCAGAATAATATTTGAAGGAAAATGTAGTGAAATTCTCACGTTCAAGAACAGATTTTATATTTGATCCTTCATAAATCATATCTGCAATTGCCTGTTTTAAGCATTTACATTTATTGCTGTCAATAAAGCCTGTATCCTTACATCTGCTGCACCGATATTGCATGGATAGATAATCCATGGGATAGCCATTGGTAATTAATAGTTGTTCTTGAATAGACTTAATCTCTTTGGTTTGAACCTTTAACTCTTCTAAGGCCTCTGTATCTCCGAACAAGGCCCGTCTTCCGGATTCTGCAGACAAGGAGATTATCTCATCATCTAGCTCTTTTAGTCTAGGTATGACCTTGTACACTTCTTCTATACGCTTGTCCAAGTCATACTTATTCTGAAACCTCCGTTCGTCATACTCACGTAAAATCTGTTTATACTGATCGTTATTCAGAGCCATAGTTTTCTCCTTTATAAATGTTATAGTCCCTTATTAATAAGCTTTTTCTCGAGTTCAGCATAATCCTGTGAGGTATAGGTTCTTTGTGGAAATTGATTAAATTTATTAGAGGATAGCTTATGTATATTAGTTACCTTAGGTTTGGACTTATTCCCCTTGGCAAATTCTTCATCTAGCCTTGCTATATCAGTTTTGCTTTTGACACCCTTTTTGAACCAGGTTTCCAATATCTTATCTGCGTACTTAAAATCAGGCTTTTGCGTTCTCAAAAGAGTTCTGTTACAAGCCTCTACAATAATATCATCTGGGAATGAAAACACCTCAACCCATTTGGTAATATATTGTCGCTCAATCTGGCCAGGGGCCCTATTAAGTCCAAAGGCTTTATTAACATTATTAAAATGCTCATTATAAGAAACAGTGGCTTCCCTTGCCTTCTCCTCAGTATCAATGCCTTCCTTAGCCCAGGTTAGGGCAACTGCCTCAATATAAGAAGGATTTTTCTTGTTCTTAGATACGCAGTATTCATACAAATACATAATTAATTCAGGAGAAAAATGTAGCTCCTCAAATAGATATAGGATCAATTGAATGTCCATAGGCTTTAAGGGCCTGTCTAGATAGATTTCAACAATATGCATGGTCCATTTAATATCATCATTGTTGGTCAATTTTGTTATCTTTTCTTGTGAATACTTTTGTCTAGCAACAGGAGCTTTTTCAGAATGTATACTAACAGCTATCTCATCAAGCTGTGAATCTGTATCTTCAGTAAGGATTTGACTATGGTCAGACCTGGTATTTTGGTCTTGAAGCTTTGCAATACGGATTGATGTAATCTCCTTTTGCTGATTTTTTTCTAGTATAAGCAGCTTTTGCTTCTCCCAATAATTCAAGGCACGGATGACATCTTTTTCAGTATTCTCTAGATGGTCGGCTATAGAAGATATTGTGATTGAAAGGTTGTTAGAGCTAAAACTGCGTAACAGATAAAGGTATACTTTTACGTAAGATCCGTTAGCAGATGGCATATATAGGTCAATAAAGGTATTTGGGATAATTGTAGCTTCGCAAATACCTTCAGTATGTAGTGTTATTTTATTCAAGTTTTACCATCCCCTTTCTATTATGTCTAAGTCGAAATTAACTTGTCTTTATTGCGGCTTAGGAGCTCAAAAGGCTTCGCTTTTTCGCTCACGTTGCACTTATCCATGAAAACCAAGCTCTTTATGTAAGGCAAAATACGC
>JAAYRC010000223.1 GCA_012518975.1 Clostridiales bacterium | reverse complement strand
TTATCCAGAGCTTAAGCCTATTCCCTATCAACCTTTGCTTTCAGTTCAGGAAGGGATGCGGATGGCGCAGATATTCAAACAAGAGGGTCGTCATTATCTTTTTGTAAGCGGAGGCCTGACCAAACTTAATGATTTAACAATACTCTACGCCAGAGACATTTCAAATATCTATGAACAAAGGTTACAGAGTGTATATCTTTCTATCCTAATAGCCACAGCACTAATCCTATTGTTGGGTTTTCTATCCTATATGTATTCACGATGGATAACCAGGCCCATTGAATTATTAAACCATAATGCAAGAGAGATTTCTAAGGGCAACTATTCTGTCCGAAGCATACCTAGCAAAGATGAATTTCATACTCTAGCCAATGCCTTTAATCATATGGCAGAAGCTGTAGAGGTACACACGGCACAGCTAGAGCAAAAAGCAAAAGATCTACAGGAATTTATAGATAACCTTGCCCATGAGATGAACACACCTTTAACATCAATTCAAGGCTATTCCGAGTTTTTAATAAATGCAAACGCAAGTATCCTTCAAAAGCAAAAGGCCACAGAAAATATAATATTAGAATCAAAACGGATGAAGGACATCTATACTAAACTGATGCAACTCACTTTGACCAGGGTTCAGGACCCTGAACTTTCTAGTGTTGCGATTTCTGAGCTCTTTCATAAACTAGAAGATCGTTTTATTCTACAGATGAAAAAACACCAAATTACACTAGAAAAGAAAATTGAAATCCATCATATTACATTAGATTATACCTTGATACTAATGTTACTAAGTAACCTGATTAAAAACAGCATTCAGGCTCTTCCAAATGGAGGATCTATTATTTTAAAAACCTATTTGTTAGATGGAAACCCAGTTATCGAAGTGGCTGATAATGGTTCAGGCATTCCAAAAGATAAGATAAATGAGATAACCAAGCCCTTTTACAGGGTCGATAAATCAAGATCAAGAAATACTGGTGGAGCAGGCCTTGGCCTTTCCATATGCAAAAGAATCGCCAATCTCCATAATGCTGATATAGTGATAGAGTCCGATGAAGGCCTGGGTAGTAAAATTCAAGTGATATTTTACAAGTCTGTTACAACTTCTTGATTGCACTGATAATATTATGCATTAAGATAATGATTAACAAGTTTATTATCAGTACGGAAAGGAATATCTTATGAAAAAAATATTTATTGTTTGTTTAGTCTGTGTCGTTTTAAGTATATCGGGATGCAGCAAATCACCACTTGAAAAGGAACCAGTGGAAATTGAAGATTCTTCGGGGGCTGATATCAATATATCCGAACCTGGGGTTGAACAAGATGATTTATCAAATCAAGAAAATCAAGATGAAAATGCAGAAAATGATTACAAGTTGCAGGAGAATTCCAGTGATATACCATCAAATGATATGGATAATAAAGATTCAGGGGCTAATGAAGCTTTGGATAATTACAAAGGCATTATTATGTTAGAAGGCATGGAGGAAGAAGTCAATTACCGTGTATATAAAAGCGAATATGGCTATCTGATGTCCTATGATGTAGATAGATTTACAGTCACAAGCGAAAATGGAACTGATACCTATATGGCTGAGAACATGAATCCTGATTTATACCCTTACGTGTTTATTAATATTACAAGGTCTGAGTATGTTGATGGCAAAAAAACCGAATTACCCATTGGCAACTTATATGTAGATGATAGTGAACTCAATAAAACTTTATCTACAAATTATCCAAACGATAATGTTAAGATAAATGATTACGATGCTATACATTTTAAGAGTATTGAAGGTGACGATTGGAACTCATTAGTTAAGCATGTTTATATAATTCCCTTAGAGAAAAATTATTATACAATAACAACACACTATTTTCTTGAAGCCTCAGAGGGCTATGGGGTAAGAATTAAGGCTATGCTGGATACCTTGGTTTTTGAGGAGTGATAACTTTACATACAAAAGCACCTTCAGTATGAAGGTGCTTTCTTTGTATTTACTATCTATATAAAAACATTATTAAAATGAAACTTAATGTTAGAACAGCAATCCAGGAAGCCCCACCTAAAATTACAGGCTTTACTCCAGCTTTTTTAATCTGTTTAACATGAACTCCTAAACCTATAGTAAATAAAGCCATTGTCATAAATATTTTACTTAATTTACTAATTATGCTAGTTACTTTAACAGGTAATGGTACCACGCTTGCAAAAACAACTGCAAGTATAAAAAGGATTACGAACTTTGGAATGATACGGGTGATCTCACTCCATTTAAATGCCACTTTTTCAGTTTGATTGCTTAATGAGCTTTTTCTTTGTTTATCATATTTATAGCAGATAAGTCCAATGCTAACTGGAACAATGAATAAGGTTCTTACTAACTTAACAACTGTGGCAATACTACCTGCTTCATCGCTCCAACTAAAAGCAGTTGCAATTGAAGATGCGGTATCATTTACCGCCACACCGGAGAGAACTCCATATAATTGGTCATTGAATCCAAATATTTTACCCAATACCGGTAAGAATAGTAGTGCTAACATTGAATATATAAACATGGTGGTAACAGATACTGCAACATCTTCGTCTTCAGCTTCCATAATGGGTGCCGTAGCAGCTATGGCCGCCCCTCCACAAATAGATGTACCAATTCCTATCAATATACTCAATTTGCTATTAACCTTAAGTCCTTTATTGACGAGGAAACTTGTTAAAATAGATACACTTATAAGAGCGATTATTATAACGATAACAATTGGACCTACTTCATTTATTATTCTTAACGTTAAGTTGAAACCCAATAATACAATTCCTGTTTTTAGAAAATAAGACGATACAAAACGAACAATAGCTGAGTTTAGTATTTTATAAATGGGTGTGTGGCGAATTATGGCTCCAATTAATATTGCAGCAACTGACGTTCCTAAAAGAGGAATACTTTCACCAATAAACAGAGCTAACCAAGTAGACCCTCCTAATATGATTGTTGTAATTAATTTGTTTTTCATTATTACTCCTTCGTCATTAGACTATATAGAATGGTTTGTTTATTTACGCACGGATTGTGATACCTGTATCATATTTCTTGTCGTCCACTATTACTTTTACTTGATAGTCTCCGTCAAAACCTTCTTTTGAGATAACCGTTCTGGTATCTCTGTCGTCGTCAGGTAAGAATGTACCTGTACACATAGCACCACGTTTTCCTTTTGATGTAGAGATAAAGTATCTACGAGTTTCTTTGTCAGACTCTAGTAATAACATTACTAGTTGTCCCTTTTCGAATTTGGATTCAAAGGTAAACATATCCACTTCATCTGTTATGCGAGCTTCATGCTTGTCTGGTAAAATCTCACCACTATCCTCTGCAGGAATATCATAATCCATCTGAGGTGTTTCTCCTAATGATCCTAGAAGTTGTCCAGTACCAAGAGTAAGATTATTACCATCTTTAGAATAAAGGGTGAACTTATTTGCACGGTAATAGTTGGAATTAACTTTTAGTTCTAATACTTCTTCATCATTAATTGTTTCAACTGTGATAGACTCTAGTGTCACACTAGGATCATCAATTTGAGCAAAGGGCCCTAATTCTTCAGATGCATTTCCTTCACCGTCAAAGGCAACACCACCAGAATGTGTTAAGTAATGTCCTTCATTATAGTATAATACATTACAGATATATGGTGAGAAGAAATCCTTACCACGTTCTTTTCCGTACTGCCATAATTGCTCTATCTCCATCTTATCTGTATCAATACGATACTTTACGCCACGGGAAAAACTATCATTGGCTGCAAGATATTTATCCGGATTTTGTGCTCCAAAATGATGATTGTCAAAACACATTACATCACCTAAAGGTGTGATTAAATTGGAGTGCTGTTCATACTGCCAATCAAAGTCTCCTTCACCAATTGGTTTGAACATGTATGGTAGATACTCTTCTGGCCATCCTTCTGGATCTGAGATAATCCAATTTAACTTCTCTGTATCAAAATCAATATTAACCATAGCGTTTATATGACGTCCGGAGAAGGTTAATGAATTTGTATTCACATCATACCACACAGCATTACAGTGGAACCAATCTTCATCTGACCATGAACCAGACTTTTGTGATCCTGGTTTAATAAAGTTTGAGAAAGTAATAGTACGTTTTACATGTCCTGTATCCTTGTCAATAACCACAGCTTGATCTTCAACTGTCCCATTCTCTAAATCACAGTTTAAAGCTACGATATCGCCATTTGGTAATGTAATTTGATCATGATGATAGCCACGTGGTACACGATACTCTTTATAAATTTTACCTACTGGGCTCATTTCATAGATACCTGATACAAAGTAAGGCATCTTCATTAAACGCTCTGATCCAATTAGGATATTACCATTAGGCATTCTTTTAACATCCCAAACCATTGGTACGGTAAAGTTTAACCTTACATCCCCTGCATAGTCAACAGCAATAGCTAAATCATTTACCGCAGGACATAAGAAGATAACATTATCTTGCATGTGTTCAGGTGTTGTATCCATGGACTCAACCAATTTAGCCCCTGCAACTTCCGGTGTTTTAATTGTGTGTACAACCTTTTGATTATACTTTTGGTATGGATATACTTCGATCTTATTCTCATAGTCGCTATATAAACCTACAATTGGAATGATATGTTCTTTTCCTTTAGGAAATGTGTGATAAAAGTCTGCTTCTTTTGTTTTACCTAATACACGAATAGTAATTGCAACTTCTTCTTCAGTTCTAAATAACATAACTGCCGCTAAATCGTTAACAAAGTATGGATTATACTTAATTAAAGGAGCTTCCATGGTATATTGTCCTTGGCTAAACTCTTTTAACATTGCAGCTTCTGCCTTAGCTTGTTTATGTACTAAGTGTTCTTTAAATTCATATCCAATATTCTTTTTCATAATTATATAGCCTCCTCAATCATTTTGCTGATAACGGGTTTCTGCTGTAAACCTGATTTTCTAGATACTTCTTTACCATCTTTAAACATAATTAGGGTTGGATAGCCTTCTACATTATATTTTTCAATTAAGTCAGGATTTTCTTCAAAATCAACTTTAATAATTTTTACCTTGTCACCTAATTTGGAGTCAATGTCCTTTAATATAAATGCAAGCATCTTACAAGGTCCGCAGGTTTTAGAATAAAAATCAACTAAAACTGCTCCTTTTGCTAAATCATTGTTGAATTCTTCTTTTACTAATTCTTTTATCATATTAATAACCATGCCCTTTCCAAAGTTCTGCGATTTATAGATCCATCTTTCGCACTAACCTTATATATTATATTTGTTGTCTTTTTAAAGCTTTAATATAAGCAGCTGCTTCTTGAGCAGCAATGGCTCCATCAGATGTTGCTGTTACTACTTGACGTAAATGTTTACTAATACAATCCCCTGCCCCGAAAATACCAGGAACTTTTGTTTCCATATGTTCATTTGCTTCTATAAAACCATGACCTTCGAGTATGTTTAGGTCTTGAAGAAATTCTGTTGAAGGAATAGCTCCTATATACTCAAAGACACCATCACATTTGACAACTTGTTCATTGTCGCCTGATTCTTTATCTACAATCTTTACTCCTTCTAATTGACCACCTTCACCGACAAATTCTACAACCCTTTTATAAGGATAAACTGTCACATTAGGTAAGGAATGTAAGTAATTTGAGGAGATAGGATCAGCCGTTAAGTCAAAATCTGTTACAATGGATAAGGATTTTGTAATAGATGCTAGATAAGTTCCTTCATCTACTGCACTATTACCCCCTCCTATGATTACTACATCTTTATCACGGTATTTACCACCATCACAGATAG
>JAAYRC010000222.1 GCA_012518975.1 Clostridiales bacterium | reverse complement strand
TCAATTATTTGGACAAGTAATTATACCCTCCTAAGTTCATTTGGAGGTAAAAGATTAAAGTTTGATTTTCTAGATATCTGGGAGGACTCCAAAAAACATACTTACATTATGTATTCAATAGACAATAAATTAACTACTATTTCTAGTGATACAGGGGAGTTACTTAGCCAGATTCAGCTTCCCTCAACCATAGAAGATTTTGTGATTACACAAGCGGGACTTGCTATACTGGCTCAGGACAATGGAGTGATTTCCTTGGCAAATGTAATTCAAGGTACTAGATACTATGATTACGACATTTACTTGAACTATCCTATCAAAGGTATCATTCTAAATAATGGAGTTTTATCTGTTCGTCCATATAAGTCAAGCAATATCGTCCTGTATAAATACCTAGGTGGGCCAGGATACAATCCTATCAAAAACTTCGAAAGCGATTCCTATATTAGATCAGCAAAATACAGCCTTGATAGCTCATATATGGCTGTCCACATCGATGATTCTGATAATAAAGCTAATATAGTCTTTTATAATAATAAGAAATCTGAGATAGGACAAGTCCAAATAGATGAACTGATATACATATATGATTTCACTCCTGATAATAATTTGATTGTATGTACTAATGATGGATATATATACCTAGTAGATCCTGAAAATCAAAGTATTATAAGCACTTTTTCAAATGATGATTATTCTGCAAATTATTACCTTAATAAAGATCACACCATATTATCCGTAACCTGCCATAATAAATATTACATATTAGATACGTCAGACCTATCAGTAATTCACCAGGGAACAACAGATGATAACATTAAGAACAGTATAATTTCAAACAATGGAAAATATCTAATATTTTCAAACTATGATTATGAGATAAAGTTTTATAATAGTAAAGACCAGGATGAATTAAAAGCTGATATTAACTATATTACTTCGAGTAAAGTGACTACAAATAGCTTTGCTCTAGCTAACAATTCAGACTTACTTGCAATTTGCTGTGGTGATAATACTGTAAGGTTGATTGACTTAGATAGGATGAAAACTATTGAAGAATTTGAACTACCAATTATGGAATGGCATAGCTTAATCTTTTCTCCTGATGATAAAAACATAATTATACAAGGTGATGATGGAATTGTTAGGGTCTATAATCTTGAAAAATCACAGTATATTAAGCTCACCCCAACTAGTCTTCAAAGAATAGATGATTGGAAGTTTTATGATAAGCTAGGTCTAATAGCAGGAATTAGCTCTCAAAAAACCTGCCTATTTACAACTATGGATAATGAATACGAGATTATAGCAGAAATCCCTGAGTTTATGGATATTGATGAACATAATAATGAAGTCCTTGTTAGGTTTTCAAAAGAACTAGGATACTTCCCATACTATAGCCTAGACATGCTAATTGAAGAAGCCAACAAGGTAACTCAAAATGAAACCCTTTCACCCTCGGATAGGCTACGTTATTATATAGACTGATAAGCAATCTATTATATATAATATCTATCTTTTACTTTGACATTATGATAGCCTATTATATTAACCCATCTCTTACTTTGATGATATGAATAGCCTATTATATTAAACCCATCTCTTACTTGTATGATATGAATAGCCTATATGATTGAAATCATATAGGCTATCCTTAATCCTACACATCTCTACAAATCTTATTATTCTCATCAAGAAAGACTTTCTTAGGGGAAAATTTATCACTCTCCCTTTGATCAAGCTGACAATAAGCCATGATTATGACCCTGTCTCCCATCTCTACCAGTCTTGCAGCCGCCCCATTAAGACAAATGGTCCCGCTGGCCCTAGGTCCTTCTATAGCATATGTCACAAGTCTACTTCCATTATCCACATTCACTACATGGACCTGCTCATACTCAACAATTCCAGCGGCATCCATAATATCCTTATCAATAGTTATACTGCCTACATAGTCTATATTTGCCTCAGTAACAACTGCTCTATGTATCTTTGCCTTTAACATATTAAGAATCATCCCTATACCTCTTTAACTTATTTTTTAATTTTTTACAATAATAATCTAGGCTTCAAAAATGAAGTTATCAATAAGTCTTGTTTTACCAATAAAGACAGCCACAGCTACAAGTATTCTTTCAGAGACTCGGGCTACTGGCCTAAGCTCTATTGCATCTACCAGCTCTACATAATCTATTACTGCAAGTGGCTCTTGTGATAATTCATTAGTAATAATATTTTTAATAATGCTTACATCTCTCTCTCCACCTATCATGGCTTGTCTTGCACGACTTAGACTTTCTGCTAATATAAGAGCAGCCTTTCTTTCTTCTCTAGATAGGTAAGAATTTCTAGAGCTGATAGCTAGGCCATCCTCCTCTCGAACAATTGCACAGGGGATAATTTCAAGGTCAAAATCCAAATCATCTACCATTTTCTTAATTATTACCAGCTGCTGATAGTCCTTTTCTCCAAAATAAGCTTTGTCAGGACTTATAATATTAAAAAGCTTTGCCACCACAGTAGATACTCCGCGAAAATGTCCCTCTCTCTTTGCTCCACATAAAACATCTCCTAGCTTTTCAACATCTACATAGACTTGATTTGAGGTTTTATACATGTCAGAAACACTTGGTGCAAAGATAAGATCTACATTGACACTCTTACACATTTCTATATCCCCAGCCATATCCCTTGGGTACTTGTCGTAATCTTCATTAGGTCCAAATTGTATGGGGTTTACAAATATACTGACAACAAGCTTATCATTTTCTCTTCTTGCCTTTTCCATCAAACTCAAATGTCCTCTATGTAAATATCCCATAGTTGGAATAAAACCAATTGAATAACCTTTACTTTTCCACTCTTTTATTATTTCCCTTGTTTTGTTTTTTTCTTCCACTAGAATCATTATAGCCACTCCTTAATACAATTTATTCAAACCATCATTGGCAATCTTAAATGACTGATCATCGGTTGGAAAATCCCCATCTTTTACCTCATTTACATAATCCCTAATAGCCTTGGCCATCATATCTCCTATATTGCTATACACCTTTACATGCTTGGGCTTAAGTCCACTATACATACCTAGCATGTCGTTATAGACTAGTATCTGTCCATCACATTTTGGGCCTGCTCCAATTCCAATTGTGGGTATACTAATTGAATCTGTTATTTTTTCTGCTAGGTCTTTGGGTATACATTCAAGAACAATTGAAAATGCACCGGCTTCCTCTAGTCTTTTTGCATCTTCAATAAGCTTATTAGCAGCTTCAAGTTGACGGCCTTGCACCTTATAACCACCCATCATATTGAATGATTGGGGAGTCAAACCTATATGTGCCATAACTGGTATCTGTGCCTTAACAATTGCCTTAACCTGACTTAATACATCAGAGCCCCCCTCTAGTTTTACGGCCTCGGCTCCTGCTTCCTGTACTAATCTACCAGCATTTCTGACAGCATCCTCTATAGATATATGGTATGACATAAAAGGCATATCTCCAATTACAAGAGCATTCTCTACTCCTCTTGACACTGCTTTTATGTGATGTATCATATCCTCCATGGTTACTCTCAAGGTATTTTCATAACCTAAGCACACCATTCCCAGTGAATCACCAACAAGAATTCCATCTACATCACATGAATCTATAATTTTAGCCATTCCATAATCATAGGCTGTAAGTAAAGCCAGTTTTCTTTCCTTATCATAGGATTTTTTAAATGTATTAACTGTTCTTTTCATCAAACCCCTCCTTACTAAAGTTGGCAACTTCTATTACTTTACGGACTATATCATAGGCCAGTTCTTCCTTGTCCTTTTTCTTTAATTCAATAGTTTCCTCATGGGATATAAGCCAAACCTTAGCTTCTATTGATGAAAAGTTAGAAAGGTCATTGGCAATAATCATATCAAGATTCTTTTTACTAAGCTTATTAATAGCATTATCAAACATATTCTCACTTTCTGCAGCAAATCCAACAAGGAATTGATTCTTTTTTAATCTACCAAGCTCAAGTAGGATGTCTGTGTTTTGCTTAAACTCTAGTATAAGATTAGTTTTAGTTTTCTTTTTTATTTTTTCACTACTATATGTAAGAGGCTCAAAGTCTGATACAGCTGCTGATGCAAATATTAGATCCATGTCCTCATAATGCTTTATAGCAGCCTCATACATCTGGGAGGCAGTATCGACTTTAATAACCTTCATTCCATCAGGGTCATAATGAGAATTCGCAAGGATCAAGGTAACATCTGCACCTAATTTTTTGCAGGCTTTAGCAAGACTTACACCCATAAGCCCAGATGAGCTATTAGATATAAACCTAATTGGATCAATATACTCTCTGGTTGCACCTGCTGTTACCATTACCTTAAGCCCTTTTAAGGGTTTTTCACAAAAAAACATATCTACCTCTTCCAATATACTAGGTATATTTCGTAGACGTCCCTTTCCTATTACACCACAGGCAAGCCTACCCTCTTCTGGCTCAATAAATGATACTCCACATTTCTTTAGCCTATTAATGTTCTCATTCAGAATAGGATTACTGTACATATTTACATTCATGGCAGGTGCAATAATAATTTTTTCACCTGGACTTGCAGCAATAATAGAGCATAGTAGGTCATCTGCTATGCCAGAGGCTGCTTTACCAATAATATTATAGGATGCTGGTACAATAAGAATTAAATCAGATTCAGTTGCAAGGTTAATATGTGTAACCTGACTATGGTCTTCATCCTCAAACATATCCACATAAACCTTGTTCTTAGTAAGAGTTTCAAGAGTGAGCGGACTGATAAATCTAACCGCATTAGAAGTCATTACGACTTGTACATCATAACCCATGCCTACCAGTCCACTTGCTATATCCGCACTTTTATAAGCAGCAATGGACCCGGTTATGCCGAGTAATATATTCTTATTCATTTTAACCTCCCTGCTACCGCTTCTATATAGAATGCAGTGCATATATTTTTATGGAGTATCCATATGTTTTATAAATATTATCATACTTTAACATTTTTGTCACTAATGTTTTTGTGTTTAGTATAAAACAAGGTTGTACCTCCTTTGGTTTGCAATAAAAAAGCCCTACTTATGGCAGGGTTTTTGTTTTTAAAAAACAGTTGACATATCAGCTTTAATTGTATACAATTATATTGTAATTAACTTAATAGACGGACAAACTTATGTATATAAGGCTAATATATGTCTAATAATAAATTGATATAAGGAGGAAATATTATGAAGGTGTACGATTTTAATGTAAAAGAAAGAAATGGTAATGAAAAAAATCTAGGTGTTTATGAGGGTAAGGTGTTATTAATCGTAAACTCGGCAACTCAATGTGGTTTTACCCCACAATATGGAGATCTTCAAAAGCTATATGATAAATATTCAGATGAGGGATTTGTCATTCTGGACTTTCCATGTAATCAATTCAAAAACCAAGCTCCAGGGACAGCAGATGAAATCCAACAATTTTGTGAATCTAATTTCGGTGTAACCTATCCCATTCATGACAAGATCGACGTGAACGGTGAAAACGCCCATCCACTTTACAAATTCCTGAAGGATGAACGTGGTTTTAAGGGTTTTGATAATGAGCATCCCCTAGCATCAAAGATTGATGAAATTCTCTCTGCGAGTAATAAAGATTATAAGGAATCGTCTGATATTAAATGGAATTTCACAAAGTTTTTAATTGATAGAAAGGGAAATGTAGTAGATAGGTTCGAGCCTACTAAGGACCTTAGTCAGGTTGAAGCAAAAATAAAAGAATTACTATAAGCAAAGAACTGTTGCAAGACAACATCTAGGATGATGTTTTGCAACAGTATTTTTTTCCTATATATAAGCTCTGCCACAACAATTAGATCATTTTTTCATACCTAGAAATTAATCAAATCCTTCCACATAATATTCTCCCCCAAAATTTAGCTACTTAGCCTATATATTCCTTTACCAGTGCAGTCAGCGGTCCGACATACTCCTTCTTCGAATTATCAAATGAGGACTTGATAACTTCGCTCATCTCTTTCTCTGCTTCTGTCTTGTCCCTTTTGTTACTTAGCATCTTACTAAAGGTCTTCATAATCCCTCTTGATGCAAAGCTCATATTTTCATAATTTATACCGCTTTCAAAATAGAAAAAATCCACCTTGGATATACAATCAGCAAGGTTATTGTCTATTATGGGCTTTACTATATCTTCAGCATTTGGTGCTGCTCCTGTGGCAAAGATTATTACCTTCTTATCATCGAAACTAACAAGCTTCTTAATTTTCTTCAATCCGGATATAAATCCTGCATGGACACCTGCACCATAGATAATGATGTCGTGCTGGTCTATATCTACCATCTTGACTTTATCAAGTGTAGTAACACTGCAGGTCACATCCTCTAGTATCCAATCCACGTATTTTTTTGTAAATCCTGTCTTGGATCTATAGATTATTAATGCTGATTTCATGGTATTGCTCCCCCTCTTTCTAATAACACTTAATATCCTTCTTATGCTTGAGATAAATTGTCTTACTTTATGTCTATGCAAGCAACGACTCTTGCCATAGAAGCCTCGGCTCTAATCTTTAATGGAAATGCAGTTACATCAAAGTCCTTCACATCAATAAGCTCAGATAAATTTGTCAGATTCTCGATTATCAATATATTATTGTCGAATAGTAGCTTGTGAATCTCAAAGGGATAATTATCAGGCGAGGGCAAGTCCATACCCAGCATCTTAATACTCTTTTCAACAAAGAAATTTGCCAAATCCTTATCTATTAATGGTTGTTCTGCATAATACTCTTTTGTTCCATATCTATCACTATGACCTGTATATAATAATACTATATCATCCTCTCGCACAATATCCGAATAATAGCCTTTGAGCTTTATTATGCTTTCATTTCTAACATCAAAAAGAAGACCTCTGCCAATAAATCTATCTACGGGTATCTCATTGATATAGGTTTCTCTATCAGTCAAATGCATTGGTGTGTCAATATGAGTGCCTGAATGCATGCCAATCTCAAGCCTGTAATTAACGTATTTATCTTTGTCTAAGAACTTATCCTGATATAGCCTCACCGCATCATCATAAGGATGAACAGGCATATCATGGGTTATATCTTGGCTTAGGTCTATATATCTCTTCATCCTCTCAACGCTCCCTTTCAATCATTCCATTAAGTAGCTAGTCATTGTTAGGGAGCCAAGAACAGGGGATTTATTATAGACACTAACCTTATCGTCTTCACTAGATGCACCTAGTACATATAGCAAGGGATAAAAGTGGTCTGGGGTCGGTACAGCAAGCTTTGCAACATCGCCCAACTCCTTATATTTTAGGATATTATCATGGTTCTTATTTAAAATATTATTATAGATAAAATCATCAAACTCATATGCCCAATCAAAGCCCTTATTGTCCATATTCCAATTAACTAGCCTTAAATTATGCACTATATTACCAGTGCCAAATATCAAAACTCCTTCTTCCCGCAAGGATCTCAGCTCTCTTCCTATTTGATAATGAGCCTCAGGTGGAGCATAAGCATCAACACTTATCTGAAATAGAGGTATATCTCTATCCGGATACATGTGAACCAAGACAGACCAAGTTCCATGGTCGATACCCCAGGAGTTGTCATATTCCGCATCCTTTGAAATAAGCTTCATAGAGACCTCTGCAAGCTCAGGTGACCCAGGGGAGTTATATATAACTTGATACAATTCCTTTGGAAAACCATACATATCGTATATGGTTTTTGGCATTTCCTCATTCATAATCTTAGTTCCCTGAGTATACCAGTGAGCCGATATAGATATTATTGCTTTTGGTTTAGGTATTCTTTTGGCTATGCCTTTCCAACCTCTGGTATAATTATTGTCTTCAATAGCATTCATAGGTGATCCATGACCTATAAATAAAACTGGCATTTTTGTCATATTAATTCACGTCCCTTTCTAGAATTGGGTGTTTATCTTGTTGTTAAGAAAAACCATCTCTAAAGCCTTCGATAAATCCACTTATAATGTCAGGAGCAGCAATAATTATCGATATGGAAACCATCAAAATT
The DNA here is from genome assembly GCA_012518975.1 of Clostridiales bacterium. Taxonomy (GTDB): domain Bacteria; phylum Bacillota; class Clostridia; order Lachnospirales; family Lachnospiraceae; genus Mobilitalea. The sequence continues at coordinate 12,693 of JAAYRC010000222.1, read as the reverse complement.
CCTGTAATTTTTATTCCCTTATTTTTCTTTACTTTAGATCCAATAACCAAAAGAATAATACCTAAAACCACCCCTATTACTATTATAACATCTTTCATTACACTGCCTCCCACTCTTCATCATTTTATTTGATTCTATATATCTTGCGAATACAAGTCTAAAAGTTTTCCTTTATTACCTTATAAATATATCTTGCGTTTTTCTTTTTATACTTTTCATACGACACTTTCACACTGTTAGTCTGACCTTTTATAACTCTATACCACATAAGAAGCCCCGCATTAATGAAGTCCTCTTTCATTGACTTTATAACTTTTCTTTTATGCCTAAGCATATCATAAGTTTCCTTAGTATAATCAATTACTTTATATTTTAAATCATTTTCTCTTAGGGCTTTAGCCAGTTCAGTTGTATTACAGTCCTTTGTTTTCTTCATGATGTCACCCTCTTGATATCCGCATATAAAGCTTCCATTTAATTTTAACCATTTATATACACTAGACACAAATGCAATCATATCAGGCGCAAAATACATAGTATCCATTGAAGTTATTAGGTCGAATTTGTTATCATCATACTCCGCTTCGCCGATAACTGCTACTTTAAAGCTTCCCCTATCTCCCATACGTTTCCTGGCGGAACTTATTGCATTCTCAGAATAATCAAATCCATAAATTCTTGCTCCTGTTTTTGAGTGTATATATTCCAGCATCTTACCATTTCCACAACCAACATCTAGTACATTGGCTTTATTGTCAATGTCAACCATTGACAATATCATATTTAACTGATTAAGATCACTGAATCCATCCTGTGAAAAATCCTCACCAAAGGCTCTTTTACAATAAGTTTTAAATACTTCACTTTCATCTGCCATCTTATAAAAATTCTGATAAGCATTATAGAACAACAAGTTTTCCTTCATTTATCCCACCACGATATCCGATGCTAATTACTAGCAGAAAATATCTCCTTCCAGAACCGTAACTGCCTTACCCGATATACATACTCTATCACCAACCACCTGCACTCGTAATACTCCACCTCTACTTGATGATTGATATGCGATAAATTCATCCTTACCTAGCCTATCCCTCCAATAAGGCCCTAAACAACAATGGGACGAGCCGGTCACTGGATCCTCAAATACCCCAATCTCAGGAGCGAAAAATCTTGATACAAAATCAAATTTCTTAGATCTTGCAGTAACTATTACCCCACGCATGTCTACCTTCAATAGCTTGGTAAAATCGGGCTTTATATTCCTAACTATCTCCTCAGTTCCAACTTCGACTATATAATCAAAAATATTTTTTCCAACATAAAGAGGTTCGATATTTAAAGCTTCAATTAATTCGAGAGGTGCTTCATCTTCTTTTTCCGGTGTTGCAGGAAAGTTAAGCTGTATCCAACCATCCTGTGATTTGGCTGTTAGTAATCCGCTTTTTGTATAAAAATTAACCTCTTGGTCCTCACTCGTATAGCCCTTCTCCAGAAGAATGTGAGCACTTGCCAAGGTTGCATGACCACAGAGATCGATCTCGGAGTTAGGCGTAAACCAGCGCAGGCTGTATCCGTCATTCATTGGCAATAGGAATGCGGTTTCAGCCAAGTTCATCTCACATGCAATATCCTGCATCCACTTGTTTGTAGGTTCTGATTCAAGAATGCAGACCCCTGCAGGATTTCCCTTAAATGGTATGTCAGTAAAAGCATCTACCTGATAAATTTTCATACAATCCTCCTCAAAAAGGTCAATATTTGTTTGTTGATAAGGGATGATTTATCTTCCCTTAGTTAATCTCAATATTTGGCTAATTATACCATACTGCTACAATTTATACAAAAGGAAATGGATTAAAATTGTATTAAAAAACACTCGCAGACTATGATATATGAGTATGCGAGTGTCAGTACTGTTTCCGCGGCAAATTCGCTTTGCAATACATTAATTCTGCTTGATATCTCCCCGTTCTGCTAAATCTGCAATTATCTTATCAAACATTTCCTTATCAATCTTAAATTTCTTCTTATAGATTATATATCCAATTACTATAAATATCAGGGGTAGTATAAGCATAGCAAACTTCATCATTAATAATCCAGATTCTGTTACATCTGCGGGGGTCTCTGCTGCATTTATACCTGATAGAATCAAGGTTACGCCGACAATTCCATTAGCGATAGCTCCACCTATTTTATTAATAAATGGTTGAATTGAAAATGTTATGCTCTCGTTACGACTGCCTAGCTTCCACTGACCGTACTCCACAGTGTCTGTTAAGAACATCAACATAAGTAATTGTATAAATGCCTCACCCACAAAAAGAAGAATACCGGCGGCACCGATATAAAGCATTTTCATAGGTGCAAAGAAGAATATTAGATATCCAACCACTACCAACACTGTCGAAAATGCATATAGACTTTTCCGGCTGTATTTCTTAGAGAACAAAGGAAATACAGATAGAGCCGCTATCTGAGATACACCAAGTATTGCTGCGAAAACTGAATACATATCCTCATTTCCAAATGCATACTTAAAATAATATACTCCAAAGCTAGTGGTGGTAACATAGCCAATCATAAATAATGCCATTGAAATCGCAGTATATAGAAGCTGGTCGTTTTTAAAGAGCACACGAAACATTTCCTTAAGTGAAGTCGACTCCTGCTCCACCTTTATACTCCTATCTTCCTTCACACCAAATACAGTAAAGCATAAAAATGCCCATGTTATAAGAACAATTGCAATAACAACAATCTGCCAAGCTCTTGTATCTCCTCCCAATGCGTTTGTCACAGGGATGATCGCAACTACTGTTGTAAACAAACCGATATTCGCACATATTCTCGCAAAAGCCCCTGTCTTCTCTCTTTCCTTCTGATTAAGAGTCAGAGATGGTAGCATAGACCAATAAGCGATATCATTGGCTCCATAGGTTAAATCCCATAGAAGATAAATAATGACAAACATAGTCACATAGCCTGCTCCGGTAAGACCGAAATCAAAAAACAGTAAAACAGTAAGTATGCCTCCTAAGATACCGCCGAGTATAATCCAAGGCTTGAACTTACCGAATCTGCTATGGGTATTGTCAACTAAGAAACCCATGATAGGATCATTTACAGCGTCAAACACCCGTAGAACTGTCATGGCACCGGTCATCCACCACATTGTCGAATCCGGCAGATTTAGGACTTCAGTTAAGAAAACAATAAGATATATGCTTACCATAGTGTACATCATATCCCGACCTACTGTCCCTAGTCAAAACATGTAACGATTACGCTTTGTACTTTATTTCATAACATCCCCCGTTTCGTGTATGTCGCTATTTGCATACTGTTTTTAATTAAAATACTATCATTCTTTAAGATATAAAGCATAAAGCCCTCATCCCAGGCTAATTTATTCGATTTGCTACCATATGTAATTGGAACAGCTAATGGCAATGTGTGTTGCTGGCTCAACAATTAATTTAACTTTTAATGGCCGTTTTGTCAAAAACTCAGCATTTATATCCATTGTAGTTCTTGGATGTTGATAAATATCTTTACCTATCTCAATAGGCTCATCTATAATATATAGATATCCCTTTTCTTTTCCATTATGGTCAATCATGTCATTATCGTCATATCCCAATTTAGTAGGTTGGTGCGAAAAAGCCTCAGCCAATTCCTTCCACTGAGTAATCGTACTAGCTTCTCTTAATTCCATGAATTTTTCATTTGAACCGTGATACCAAGTTCCATTAGGAATTATTTCAATTTTCATATTTTAATTCCCTCCATAAAAATCAACCTTTATTATCAGTCTTTGCTCTTTTTGAAATAACCAATCTTTCTTTTGCCATCCTTCGGCTTATTAGATAAACTCCTTTTTTCCTTGAGCTTGCCATCCGCTGTCATCCGGTACTTTTTATCCTGCGATGTTACCTTAGTAGTAGTAGCTTTTTGCTGTGAGCCTCTTTGTACAAAAGACTTCTTCTGTGCTGTCTTATTCCTTGTCTGTGTATTTTTACGGCAGGGAAATTATTTATTAACGGAAATGGATGATTTTCTATCTCAATTAGATGTTTTCCTATCAGTTTTTCTATATCTGCAAGCTGTTCCTTCTCATCAAAGTCGCAAAATGAAATTGCTACCCCTCCTAACCCTGCTCGACCTGTTCGTCCGATACGATGTACATAAGTTTCAGGCATCTCTGGAAGATCATAATTAATAACATGGGATAATTCATCAATGTCAATTCCTCTTGCGGCTATATCTGTTGCAATTAATACCCGTAGTTTCTTGTCCTTGAATTTATTCAAGGCTGTCTGGCGTGCACCCTGGGATTTGTCACCATGGATTGCTTGTGCTGTTATATTTGCCTTTGATAATTGGCGAACTATTCTATCTGCTCCATGCTTAGTGCGAGAAAATACCAGTGCAGATTCTATAATCTTATCATTCAAAATATGTGCCAGCAAATCTTTCTTCCGATTTTTATCAACATAATATAAATACTGCTCTATCGTATCCACCGTAGAGGATATAGGCGTTATAGCGACTTTCGCTGGGTTTTTAAGAATAGTGTTTGCAAGCCTCTCTATGTCAGGAGGCATGGTAGCCGAAAAAAGAAGAGTTTGTTTTCTATCCGGTATAATAGATATGACTTTTTTCACGTCATTAATAAATCCCATGTCCAGCATGCGATCAGCTTCATCTAATATAAATATTTTAATATGCTTTAAATTTATCAGTTTTTGATTAACCAAATCATTCAGTCTACCGGGAGTAGCTACAAGAATATCCACCCCTCGCTTTAATATCTCTTCCTGTGGCTTCTGCGATACTCCACCAAAGATTACACAATACTTTAATTTTGTATATTTACCATAGTCACAAAAACTTTCATAAATTTGAAGAGCAAGTTCTCTTGTTGGGGTTATGACTAAAGCTCTAATATTTCTTTGTGCACCTTGAGGTGCTTTTTCCGCATTTAGGAGCTGCAGCGTCGGTATTGCAAAGGCTGCTGTCTTTCCCGTTCCCGTTTGAGCACAACCAAGCAAATCTCTTCCGTTTAATATAAAGGGAATTGCCTCCTCCTGTATCGGTGTAGGGACTTCATAATTTTTCTTTTCTAATGCCTTTAGTATAGTAGGTATAATATTTAAATTCTTAAACTGCATTTTGACCTCATTTCAGTAATTTTATTGTGAAACTTGTATTTATTCCTATGTTTTATTGCCAAATGCTTTAAAAATTTTCTGACATACTGGTCTCCTAATCCCTTGTAATTCCTATGTTCTTCCCTCCGTAATACAGCACTTAACACACTCTGCCCCTTTCGTGTGGTGATACCATGGATAAATATGCTTTCGAAACTATATTCATAAGGCTTAAAATTTATTGACTAATTATACCATGATACAGCCATTTATACAAAGGATTAGTCCTCTAGCATAAATACCGCTTTACCCTTATTCTGTCCTCCAACCACACAATCCATTTCCCAGTGGCCGTATTCATCTCTACTTTCAACCTCTTTAGGTCGCTCTTCTATGCCAGTGCCGTTTGTATTATTTAATGCAACCTTAGTCTTTCTATAGGTGCGTTTCTTTCCATCCTTCTTTACTGGAAGATTCTACTAAATTAATAATAACAATTTAATGATATAATGTAATATGTATAATTGATGACGAAGGAGGCTTTATGAAAAGTATGATTCTATTTAAGTTATTATTTATTCTCATTCTAAGTGCATTAAGTGGGTGTCGCCTGATAAGCAATTCATCCGACGATATTAGCTATAGAAAAATTACTGCTGAAGAAGCAAAGGATATGATAGATAAGGATAATTCTATTATAATTTTGGACGTAAGAACGGAGCAAGAATATAAATCTGGATATATTGAGGGGGCTATTCATCTTCCTGAAAATGAGATTTTAGATGAGGCTGAGAAAATTATAACTGATAAATCTACTACTATCCTATTATACTGCCGTAGTGGCAGAAGAAGCGCTCTTGCTGCTGATAACCTTATTGAATTGGGTTTTTCTAATGTGTACGATTTTGGAGGTATAATCGACTGGAAATATGATATTGTTACAAATTGATGTTGTATGACCCATGCTAAACTACAAGAAATAACGGGGCGAACCATACGTATTCAAGTAGTACCATTTCTCCTCTATCTCCAGCCATGTACCAAATATCATTATGCCATCGGTGTTGAAGTAATAGCTTTTTCTATCAGGTTATCTCAAATAAGGGCGTTGAAAAATATCTTTCCGCTGTATCTGTCAGTATTGTTACAACAGTCTTTCCTGCCCCAAGTTCTTCTGCCAGCTTTAGAGCTGCCGCCACATTGGTTCCACTGGAGATGCCACACATTATTCCTTCCTTACTTGCCAAGTCCTTTGACGTTTGAATTGCTTCCATATCAGTAATAATACAGATATCTTCATAAATCTCCATATCTAGATTCTTAGGAACCAAGCCATCACCAATTCCCATCTGCAGGTGGGCTCCTACAGTTCCCCCAGCTAATATTGCTGCATTTTCCGGCTCAACAGCCCATATTGTAATACCTGGATTATATTCTTTTAACAATCTTCCAATTCCACTAATTGTTCCCCCTGTTCCTACACCGGAACAGAATCCATCAATAGAACCATTGACCTGCTCTAATATCTCAACTCCAGTATGTTCAAAATGAACCATAGTATTAGCAGGGTTTTCATGTATCCTGAAGCACTAAAAATTCCAACCTTAATCATTTCCTATCCTCTCACCCTCTTGAGCTTGCGAGTGCTTTATTCAGAACTATTCCTTAGCTCTCCTGCTTTTTTTATACTTAAGATTAATAAAAATAGCAATAGCCGTAGCAATAAGTAATATGCTGAAAGCTACTATAGGAGGAATACGCAGCTGCCAAAAATAAGAATGCATTACAAAAATTAATGCCATAGCAATCAAATAAACAGCGACACTGCTAAGGATATGAAACTTAATATCCTGTGCTTTCATTGCTTTCCTTATTATTTCCTCCTGTTGTTTCTCTAACATTTCTGTCCTAATAGACAATTCGTCAATCTCAGAGGGCTTTATTAAGTAATCCAAAGTAACATTGAAAATATCACCTAATAAACTCAATCTATCAATGTCCGGTGCCGATTGACCTGATTCCCACTTAGATATTGATTGCCTAGATACACCAAGCCGTTCTGCCAGCTGTTCCTGTGATAGATTGTTTGCCTTCCTTAGCTTTAAGATTTTCTCTGATAAATCCATAATAATACCTCCTTGGTTTTGATATTATTAATGTATCAAAACCTGTAATTGCAATCTATCAATTAAGCTGTATATTTCGTCACTCATCAGTTGCAATATCAAACGAATAATGAAACAATTCCTGTGATGCCATATGTCACAGGACGCTTATGAACCATTCATGTTATAAGATCACATTCAGGATATACTCTATTGTCATCTCTCGCGGTTTTATATTTCTATGTTTTACTAATTATACCATTTTATCCTTTGCTTTGTAAACATAGGCCTAATAAATAATATCTATAGAAAAAAAAGGTAAACTCAGTTATAATAAAGTAAATATGTATTTCTGCAATAAATAAACACAAAAGGGGTATGTATATGCGGATACGGGATAATTGGAATGAATCGATTCAGACATTGCTCATTGAGGAGGATCTTACAAACGAGAGGGAATTTGAGAGCAAGGAACTCTATACTATTATTGAAAAATTTAGAGATGAATACCAGCGATTATTTTATGGAGATAGGGTAAGCCCCCATGCCACTCAATCTTTACAGCATGTGATGAAATTAGTCCTACAGCGTTTAAATACTCTTATGCTTACAATGGATATTCAGTTTAGTAAAATCAAGGCGGATAGCTATAACATTACATGGACTGATGACGGAAAAGGCCTTGCAGCAAATATTAAGGAAGAGATTAATACTACACGTATCTATAGAAGCAAGGGCAAAGAAATATCCAAATTCAAAAATAAAGAAATTGCTGAATATGTGGTAGTAGAAACAGATATTACCGCAGATAAAATACAATGTCTTAACTGTGGAGGAACAATAGACAAATTCGAAGACAGCTATACCTGTACCTTCTGTAAAAGCGTCTTCTTACAGCAAGAGTATTTTAAACATATAACCGCTTTTCGTGTGAGAAAGGATTATGATATCGCAATTAAGCGGATTCGTAGGTTTGGCAGATGGACAATGAGGAATATTCCAATATTAGCTTACATAGTAACCTATATAGGAGGTTATATCTTCGCCTATTATACCGGTTCTAAACCCAGTAAGCTTCATAGTGATGCAAGGCTACTTAGTTTGATATTTGGCTCTTTAATTTCTATTATATCAATATTTATTGGACTTATATATACATCCACTCGTACAATTTATCGTAAAACAATTAATGCCAAAGATGTATATACTAAATTAGCCCTCAACATACCATTTGAAAATAGAGTAAAGGAATTTGACCCGAATTTTTCTCTTGAGAATTTTGAAGGTATGCTTCAGAATCGCCTTATAATGCTTTATTTTGCCGAAAGACAAGAAGAAATATCCTCCTTTATTAAGTGTAATTGTAATGAATTCATTAATACCCATAACAATGTTGTGGATTCTGTATTGGTTAGTGTCAGATACCATGACTATCGTGTAGATGAACACTATCAGCATATATGCTTGACTGCATCATTGCTTATATATAAATACGATAAGGATAAAATACGTGAAAGTAGAGAAATTATAGGAATGTCCTTGTATAAATCCTGCTTGGCAAAGAATCAAAATGTGGATGATGCCGTATTATTTACATGTGCTTCCTGTGGAAATAATCTTGATTTGATGAAGGGTGGCCGCTGCGATGCATGCCATAATGAATTAAATCTCTCTGACCACGATTGGGTTATATCAGAGCTCACACCAGGTGTAGCTATGACAGGTATGGTTAAGGGTATTTCCAATAATAGCCATGATAAGAATTCTGGCATTTTACATATTCTCTCCCGAATGTTTGATATAAAGGGAGTAAATATTCCCGCCATAATCTTTGCAATTATAACAATAATACTTCTGTTTTTCCCAATAAAACTACATCGTTCACTCATGAACACGGGTGATGGCTGGCTCTTTATTATTGTTATTGCAATATATATTTCCTTTGTATATCTTAATATGAAAAAAATGGCTTTTGTTACTTCACTATTTCTAGTCCTACAATCCATATTTGCTATATCATTATATAAAGTTTCTCTTAATAGTATACTTATACTATTATGTACAATAGGTACAGGAGTTTCGATTCCTATACATAGTATAATAATGCGTAAACGTTCAGGAATGAAATAATAGCAGCCTCGTCCTAATAGTCATTGTCCAAATCGTAATGTGCTCTATCCTCATTAATTTATCAATAAACTACTCCCTTAAAAGATTCACACAAGCTTCATATTTTCATCAATTGCCCTTATCTCGAAATTTAAAGACATTCTATACTGCTCCCATATCTTAAAGAAGATATCACTTCTTTCTTCATAAGATGGATTTAGCTTTTTTATTAATCGATCATATGTAAGGGCTGCTGCATATATTTTATCTGCAATCATATTAAATATCTCGTCACCATCTGAGTATGGACATTCAGATTCCATAACCTTTAAATAATCTAATGCTTCATGATACCCATATCGGTGAAAATTGGTCCCCAAGCGATCATCTCTATCAATCATTTGTGCTACAAGTGTTTCGTTTATCTGCATATTTGCCAGATGATCAGCTATAAGATAGTCTCCTCGTAATAGCTTTGCTAATGCTTGTATTTCTACAAACCAAAAGGAATCTGCTTTAGCTAAATCCCATCTCCCCCAAAACTTACCCTCATCCTTTATTTCATCTTTATCTTCTCGTGGAATATTATGTATAGCAGTTGTACTGTCCTCTGTAATATATAAACCTATATCGAAACGTATTCCATTTTTTAAAATCACCCTGAACATTTGGCATAAGCCTCCACCATCTGAATATGCTAATCCAAGATAATTATCTCTCGATAAGCCTATTCTATGCGGATTACTAAAATATCCGTGTCCTTTTCCTATATCATCAGGATGTAATGTCACATGAATTCCAACATCAATATCACTTAAGATATCATGATAGCATTCCTCAATACTCCTTCTGATATTGTTATTATCATTAGAGGAAAATATATCAATGTCTTTAATTTGGACCTTATTAACTTCTGGTAATTGAAAAATCACCTTCAGTAAAGACGTGAGTTCCTGCTCCATTGTCTTTTTGTTTATTTTCATAATTTTCTCCTACATACCCCTGTAATACCCAATCCCCCACCAAATTATACAATTGTCACTCTAAAGCAGCATTCTTTATCACCGTTTATAACAGTTGAAACCTTCTCTACTTCATACTCAAGCTCCGGATTCAATGTTCTTAGCACATATAATATACTTTGTCTGGAGCATTCACATATCGCAGCTGTCTGAACATACCCTTTGATATATAAATCACAATAACAATCCGGAAATGTTATCTCATAAACTTTGCCCGGAGAAATAATCTTACCTCCAATGTACTTCATCTCACTAAATTTTGAAAAAAACATATCCAAATTGTTGCATGATTTATCATAGACGTCTTTATACAATTTGATTATACCAGTTTCAGCGCAGTGCATTCCACATACGCTAAAGAACTTTTCTTTCTCCTTTTGGTCAACCTGCTCTATTCCCTTCTCAAACCAGCCAAACCACTCCTTAACAAAATCGGTCATTATACACCCTCCTTACATATTCTTAATTATTCATCAGGGCATTCGCCCTTTCTTACCGCTATGATAATTGTTAGGTAATCCTTTATCATATCTCTAGTAATATTCATAAGTAATAAGTAAAGGTCTGCAAGAGCTTTTTTAAATTGGATAATCATATCTCTGTTCGGAGCTTCTGGTGGTACCGGTGTATACTCTAGTAAAAAAACTGTTCTAGCAACATCATATAGATAATTGCCATAGCACACATTCATAAAGTCTATGACGTACACACGGCCTTCAGACATTATTATATTGCCTGGATGGAAATCACCATGACAAAGCGTGTCTCCGTCTGCCAGATTATCAATACTCTTTAGTAATTCATTCCTTATATCAATAGATAATGAACTTGGTATATGATGTCTTAGAAAATCCTTATAATTCGGCACATCTTGAATTTTATTTTGCATGATTTCCTTATGTAGCTTTGACATATAATCTGCACACAAGGAGATGTTTCCTGTCCTAATAGTCCAATCGAGCAGGGATTCACCGCTTAATCTATCATAAATAATTCCCTTCCTGCCATCATAGGAAATCAAATCATAAGCTTTAGGCTTAAGAAATTTTAAATCTCTTATAGCTATTGCATTATTATATTCCATATTAATAGGTAGATCAGGGTATCCCCCATGAAAAAGCTTAAGCACCTTATCATTTTCCCATTCATAGACATCGGCTGTGTTTCCAACCCCTATTAGCTTACCAACACTCATCTATACCTCCCCATACTTCATTATTCTTTAATCAGTAACTTCCATTCTTTCTTATATAAATCTGCAATGCCTTTATAGCAAGTATTAGAGTATAGGCAAGATCCTCTCATTAATTGCTTATATGCTTTTTATAAAGCATACTAATCTATTAGCCTCCTTAAATCCTATACCCTTATGAAAATCCACGCTTAAATAATTATCAAGCACACAGTCTGAGGCTATTTCAGAGCAACCCATATCCTTGCCCCAATCTTCCACACATTTTACCAATACCTGTGCTACTCCTCTTCGTCTATAGTTCTCATCTACATATATCCCCTCTAGATATACCACGGGTGAGGAATCACTTCCCTCCACATAATCAAACCTTATAGATGCCTGCGCAAATCCAATATATTCTTTAGAAGCTTCATCTTCATAATATAGAAAGCATTCCGCTTTATCAGAACTAATAATGTCTGTAAAATCATCAAAAAGCTCCTCGTATTCTGTCTCAGGCCATAACTCATATGCAAGCCTAGCACATTCTTTCACATTGTCATTGTTTAATTTATCAATCATATTGTACTCCTCCTGGGATTTATTGATATTCACTTTTTAACAATACTTGAAAAACATCGCTCTGTCATAGTCTCAGATAATATGCTTATACATAGATACACTTCTCATATTAGACAAAGGAATCAATCACTATCCGTAAATCTTCTGCGGATCTTTTTAGTAGCTGACATAAATATAAAATTCTACTAATACCCTTGTCCTTGCACTTCATCATCTTTTATTGAGTAATTGAATACTACCTTACCATTTATTAAAATGCATTCTATCCTCTGCCTGTATTTCATGCTGTGGAATTGGCTTCTCATCCTTACTAGGATAGCCCAATGCAAGATAACAGGGAAATTCATAGTCATCAAGTATTTTTAGCATAATACTTCCTCCCTCAAAATTAATTATGGTTGCTCAAAAGTCAATAAACCATTATTTTCATTCTATCAGAATATTTGAATACTAATATACCTGTCTTTCTATTTATAAACATAATACCATAATATTGTAAAACAAAATAGTAAAAAATTATCAATAAAACAAAAGCCGCCCCTTAG
>JAAYRC010000042.1 GCA_012518975.1 Clostridiales bacterium | reverse complement strand
GAGCTTGTATATACCATAACCACTACAAAGGTAGAGAAACTTAATACGGAAGATATTGTAACTGGTGGGACTACTTTTGTTCAGCAGGGAGATATTCCGGTTACACCAGGTCAGTACTTGACGGTTTATGAGATTAATTCAGGTTCTAAGAAGGTTGTAAGATTTAAATGTTTTGAGATAACTTCTTCATATATTAGGTAGTAGGATACATATAATTAGATATTGAGGTAATAGTCAGTGACAGATAATATTAAATATATACTTGAACAAAATATTGCTTTACTAAGTAAGTTGGATAAAGCTATATATTATGGACGCAGGCAGCTGCATGATATAGCTCTTGGAATTGTTGCAGATTCCATGGGGTCTATTAGACATACAATTGAAGCGATTATTACTGATAGAGAATACTTTAATCTGGTATCGACAGATTCAGTATTAGAGATGCTAAGTTCTATATTGGATGCTTATAAAACAGAAGATTATATCCTTCTTATAGACCTTCTGGAGCTTCAGCTAGTTAACTTCCTGTGTGGTGTTCAGGAGCTAATTATAGGCAGGGAGGAGCTTGCTTTTGATGAGGAAAGGTTTGAGGAAAACCTTAAGCTACTTAAATCAAATGGAAGCGGTCTTGAAAAGCTATCAGGACAAGCTTTTGACCCTCAAGTTTTACTAAATGAGGGCTTTAGGGTAGAGTTTACATCCAGTGGCTTAATGACACTAGCGGCTAAAAATGAAGATGCATCTTTTTATTTTCATACCAATGCAAGTATACCTAGTGAAGCATTTATCTTGGCAAATAATTGGTATAGAAAAGATGTCAAAAGATATAATATATATGGATTAGGCTTTGGCTACCATATACTTGAGCTTCTTTCTCTTTCAGACCAGTATGAGATTATGGTATATGAAGCTGATTTGAAAGTTATTATGCTGGCATGTGCCTTTACTGACCTTAAAGATATATTTGACAATCCTAGGGTAAGGCTTATATATGATCCAGACTTTAATAAATTAATACATATGCTTGAAAGTCTGTCAGAGGATGAGGCCTTTTATGTCCATTATCCTTCTTATCAGAATATTAGAAATGAAGAAGGAAGAAGATTGCTAGAGACTTATGTATCCTGGCCTAGTAGCCATTTATCTGATAATAAAATCTAGGACTATAGTAGTAATATGGTAAAGGAGGAATCTATATGGTATATATCTTTATTGCCTTGTTTGTGTTTTTACTTGATAATAAAACAAAGAATTACATTGAACACCATTATAAGCTAGGAGATAAGAAAGACATATTAAAGGGGAAAATCACAATAAGAAAGCACTATAATAGTGGGTTTTCACTTAATGTCTTAGATGACCGTATAGATGTAGTAAGGAAAATATCAGGAACAATATTGGGTTTTGTGTTTTTGGTTTTTGTTATCATCCTACCCCAAAAGGGGAAACGGTTGCTTAAGCTGGGATTAGCCCTTTCATTAGGAGGGGCCACAAGCAATGTTAAGGATCGATTTAAGAGAGGATATGTGGTTGATTATTTTACAATCAATATAAAGCCTATTGAGAACATTGTTTTTAATTTGTCTGATATATTTATTTTTATAGGTAGCTTTATTATCTTTTTATTCTCGATGTTTATATCTGCTACGTCTGATAACAGAAAGGATGTAGACAAGATAAAATAGTATAAAATGTAAAAGGGAGGATGTATAACCTTAAGGGGGATAGTATTTCTTCCCTTTTTGCTTTAGATTCATAATTATCTATGTGTAAAGATAATACACATTTTAAACACAGAATTTTAATAAGTATTTTATTGCATTATATTAAGACTATCATTATAATGGGAATATAACTCTTGGCTATTTAGGGAAATGGGACTTATTTTATAAAGCAAATTCACATATACATGATGCATAAACCATGTATATGTAATGTATAAAACTATTGATGGAGGATTTATGGAGAAAAAGAACGATAAGCAGAATAACAGGAATAACAAAAATAATATACCTAATAAAACAATGATTATCGTAACCTTGATTTCAGCAATTTTTATATGGTACTTATTTTCGTTTGTACAAAATCAAATACATGAAAGCACAAATATTGAAAAAACCTATGATGAGTTTATTACTATGCTAGAAAATGAGAAGCTGAAAAAGGTTGTTGTAAGGGGAGAGAAAATTACATTTGTTCCAAAGGAGCAGACTAATTCTTATGATGTAACCTATTACACAGGTAATTTATATGATGAAAATCTTCCTAATCAGTTAAAGGAGGCCCATGATAAGTATGGGCTTGTCTATGAGAGGGAGATTGTTGATAATCGAAGTACTATATTTGAAACTATAATATCCATGCTACTTCCTTTCATATTATTGTATGGAATCATGTGGTTTGTATTTAGGGCAGTATCTAAGAATAGTGGCGGTGTAATGGGTGTCGGAAAGAGTAATGCCAAGGTTTATGTGGAAAAATCTACTGGTGTTACATTTAAGGATGTTGCAGGCCAAGAGGAGGCCAAGGAATCTCTTACGGAGATTGTAGACTTCCTTCATAATCCTGCTAAGTATACTCGCATAGGTGCTAAGCTTCCTAAGGGGGCATTACTAGTAGGGCCTCCTGGAACAGGAAAGACACTTCTTGCAAAGGCAATAGCAGGTGAGGCCAAGGTTCCCTTTTTCTCATTAACAGGATCTGACTTTGTGGAGATGTTCGTAGGAGTAGGAGCCTCTAGAGTAAGGGATTTATTTAAGCAGGCCCAGCAGACGGCTCCCTGTATTATATTTATAGATGAGATTGATGCAATTGGAAAGAGTAGGGACAGCCGTTATGGGGGTGGTAATGATGAAAGAGAGCAGACCTTGAATCAACTTCTTTCCAATATGGACGGATTTGACTCATCAAAAGGTTTGGTAGTGCTTGGTGCTACCAACCGACCTGAGGTTCTTGATAAGGCACTTCTTCGTCCTGGTAGATTTGACCGTCGTATTATAGTAGATAAGCCAGACCTTAAGGGAAGAGTAGATGTATTGAAGGTTCATGCTAAGAATGTTCTTATGCATGATTCTGTTGACCTAGAGGCAATAGGTAGGGCTACTAGTGGTGCTGTAGGGTCTGATCTAGCAAATATGATTAATGAAGCAGCTATACTGGCTGTAAAGCAAGGCCGTACAGTGGTAACCCAGGATGATTTATTTGAGTCTGTTGAGGTTGTTATAGCCGGTAAGGAGAAGAAGGATAGGATATTAAGTAAAGAAGAAAAAAGAATTGTTGCCTATCATGAGGTTGGCCATGCCTTAGTCACTGCTCTTGAAAAGCATGCAGAGCCCGTGCAAAAGATTACTATTGTTCCTAGGACTATGGGATCTCTTGGCTATGTTATGCAGGTTCCTGAAGAAGAAAAGTACCTTATGAGCAAGGATGAAATTTTAACTCGTATTATTACTCTTTATGGAGGTAGGGCGGCTGAGGAGCTTGTATTTGGTTCCATTACTACTGGTGCCTCCAATGATATTGAGAAGGCTACAGAGCTTGCTAGATCTATGGTTACTCAGTATGGCATGTCTGACAGGTTTGGGCTTATGGGACTAGAGTCTGTAGAAAGCAAATATCTTGATGGAAGGGCCGTACTTAACTGCAGTGATGAAACTGCCGGTGAGGTAGATAAAGAGGTCATGAGAATCCTAAAGAAATGCTATGATAGAGCTCTTGAGTTGCTGGGTGAAAACCGAGAAGTATTAGATAAAATTGCAGAGTTTTTAATTGCTAAGGAAACTATTACTGGTGAAGAGTTTATGAAGATATACCGTGATGTAAAGGGCGAGGATATTACAGAAACTCATTCTCAAGATACGGATGATGGTAAGACTGATATAGCCTCAAAGGATGTTGGTGATAAGGATGAGAGCTTACAGGATAAAGTGGATAATGATGTTGTAAAGTCTGAGGTCAGTGATGGTCTGGCGGTAAAAGCTGACATTATTGAAGATGACCTAGATTAGAAGAATAAAACAAATAGATTTAAGGCCTATCTAATATTATATGGTAGGCCTATTTGCTATCATTTGAGCTAAGACACAGCTTCATGCAAATAAGGAGTGTGTAAATTTTAATGTTTAATATAGAAGAAGAATTAAAGCTACTACCGGAAAAGCCGGGAGTTTATATCATGAGAGATAAGGCCGACAATATAATATATGTTGGCAAAGCCATTATTCTCAAAAACAGGGTGAGACAGTATTTTCAAAATAGTCGTAACCATACTGCCAAGATTAAAAAGATGGTAGAAAATATAGACCATTTTGAATATATAGTCACAGATTCTGAGCTAGAGGCTCTGGT
>JAAYRC010000001.1 GCA_012518975.1 Clostridiales bacterium | reverse complement strand
TCAAGTATTAATCCAGAAATGGTATTTGTATAACTTTTACTTATCCTAAGGGAACACCTTGGAAATCTATATATAATAACAGGCGGTGACTTATGGCAAAATGTAAGTTATGCAAAAAAGTAGTTGCAGATGATATTGAATATTGTGAAGAATGTCTTGATAAGAAAGACTTAGTATCAAGTGAATCTTATCTTGATGACTTGCTCAATTCTATACAGAATAATGAAACTAGTGCAAGTGATATATATACAAAGAAGAAGGATGTACAAGCGACTGATTCTCATGAAGATACTGTGCCGATTCATGAGGAATCGACACATTCAATTGAATCAGAGGATGTTGATGATTTACATTCAATTAAATCAGAGGATGTTGATGATTCACATTCAATTGAATCAGAAGATGTTAATGATTTTGACCAATATGACATATCGAATGAAGTCGACCATGAACTAGTAATAGATGATGAGGACCTATACGATGATCTTGTAGATCCTTTGATAGATGATATTTTTGCCCATGAACAGACTATAGAGAATGATCAAGAGCAGGATGAAGAGCAGGATGAAGAGCAGGATGAAGAGCAGGATAGTACTTTAGATAATTTAGAGATTGAGAACAATATTGATAATGAATTTTTAGATATGGATAGTATGGAGGAACTTGAATCTGAAGAGGACGACTCCATTGATCCCTTCATAGATGATTTACTCGAACAGTTGAATTTATCTTCTGATGAAAATGATTCAGAGGAGGATATAGAAGTTACTAGTGATGATATAGAGCCTGAAATGGAGGAAATTGACCAAACACCCATACAGGACATTGATATATCACCGGAGAGTGAGCTGCTTAATTTACTAAATGAATTTAATCCTGATAATCCAGTTGAAGATGATGTTCAAGCTATCAATGAACTTCTTGGCGGAATAGGAGGAGATAGCTCATACTCTAAGCCCTACCCTGAGGATGTAGGAGATGTCTTTTCAGAGGCCTTAGAGGCAGTAACTAGTCTAAGTGATTTAGACAGTGATTTAGTAGACCCCATAAAAGAACCTGATGCTACAGACGAGATTAAAGGGAAGAAGAAAAAGAAAAGAAAAGAAAAGAAAACAGGCTTCTTTGCTTCAAAATCTAAGGATGAGGATAAGGCTTTAACCTCTGATATGAAAAAGGCTCAGGATGTGGTTGGCGAAAGTAAGAAAGTTAAGAAGAAAAAGAAAAAAGCTAATAAGCCACAAGTAATAGCCACTGAAGAGGATGAAGAATCAAGAAGTAGTAAAATAAAAGAAGCGAAGAAAGACAAGAAGGTCAAGAAAGACAAGAAAGAAAAGAAGAGAGTAAAAGAGGAAAAACGGAAGGCAAGGAAAGAAAAAAAGAAGATTGAGATTATTGAGTTAGAAGAGATAGACGAAGGACGCATCAGTCCAGTAGGTACTTCCGTTGTGTTTTTGTTTTTTGGTCTTTTAGTAATGCTTCTCTTGGTTTTCACCAATATATTCTCATACTCATTAAGTATAAGAAATGCATCGAATTATTTCAGCCAGCACAGATATACACAGGCTTATAATGAGGTCTATGGGATAGAGCTTAAGGATGAGGATATTGAACTATATGATAAAATCATGACTGTTATGTATGTTAATAAGCAACTCAATTCATATAATAATTATTTTCATATGAGAAAATACCCAGAAGCCCTAGATTCTTTACTAAAAGGTCTTCAAAGATATGATAAATACATTGAACTGGCAACAATTCTGGGAATTGAAACGGATTTGGTTTATGTCAGAGATCAAATTATTGCCGAACTATATAATGTGTTTAGCCTGACCGAGGAAGAGGCTATAAACCTACTCAATAGCGAAAGTCAAGCCAAATATAGTATAGGAATATATGACGTAGTCTTAGAAAGAATGATGTATCATTAATAAACAACAAATCCTATATGGGAGCTGGGAGGAATTTGATGAAGATAAAAAGAATTATTCCGTGTCTAGATATACATAACGGACGTGTGGTTAAGGGCGTGAACTTTGTTGACTTAAAGGATGCTGGAGATCCTGTCGAGATAGCCAAAGCCTATGTTGACTCGGGAGCAGATGAATTGATTTTTCTTGATATTTCGGCTACGACTGAAGGAAGAGACATTAAGCTAGACATAGTTCAAAGACTTGCCAAAGTAGTTACTATTCCCTTTGCTGTTGCTGGTGGAATCAAAAACATAGAGGATTTTGAGAGAGTCTTTCAATTAGGAGCTAATAAGGTTGGCATTAGCACAGCAGCTATTGAGAATCCTGATTTAATTAGGGAGGCTGCAGATAGATTTGGCAGTGAAAGTGTAGTCCTAGCACTAGATGCTAAAAAAAGACCAGATGGGTCTGGTTGGAATGTTCTAAAATCAGGCGGACGGATAGATACTGGTATGGATGCCTTAGAATGGGCTAAAAGGGCAACTAGCCTTGGTGCAGGAGAAATTATTTTAACAAGCCTGGATTGTGATGGAACTAAGGATGGATATGACCTTGAGTTAAATAAACTTATAGCTGAAAATGTCTCCGTTCCAGTTATTGCATCTGGTGGTGCAGGAAAGCTAGAGCATTTTTATGATGCCCTTACTATAGGTAAAGCTGATGCGGTATTGGCGGCATCCCTGTTCCACTTTAAAGAGCTTGAGATTATGGAAGTAAAGAGATATCTTGACCAAAAGGGAGTTAAAGTAAGATTGTAGG
>JAAYRC010000221.1 GCA_012518975.1 Clostridiales bacterium | reverse complement strand
ATAAATAGCAAAGTACATAGGCTTTGCTTGAAAGGAGTATATCATGGGAAAAGTATTTTCCTTCCGATATGCCCTTTTCTTAAGTATTATATTGTTTAGTATTGGAGCATATGGTTGCAAAAACAAGTATGTTTCACCTAATAAGGACCAAGGTCCCTCTTCTATACATTCAGTAATTAATCCAATTAAAACTGATAATGATATTAAATATGAGAATTCTGATAATATAGATAAGTCTTCATTAACAAACCCTATCCCTTTGCATAAGGATGAGTCAATAAGTGTCCATGGCACATGGATATCCCTTGGAGAAAGTGAAGAGAGTATTTTAAATAAGCTTGGTAATCCTAATCGCTTATATAAAAGTGAATTAGATTTTGATTATTATGTATATAACAATGATTATAGTAAACTTTTATATGTTGCAATAAATGATAATAAGGTTGTCGGTTTCTACACTGACTCTATTGACTTTAATTATCTTGGAATTACTTCCGACTGCAGTCTAGATGATGTAAATCAATCCTTAGCTACAGACTATAAAATGAGCTATATTCTTACTCACCCGTCGGATACATATACCCTATATGTTTTTATGGATGAAATGGAGACACAAAAGGTAACAGGTATATTTCTTTTACTTAATGATTTTCAAGAAAATAAATTTACTAATGACCTTTTGAAAGATGTAGAACTTATGGTCTATGATCTAACCAATTCTATTAGAAAAAGAAATGGCTTGCCTATTTTATCCTGGTCATCAACGGCTAGTAAGGCTGCCAGAAAGCACTCTAAAGATATGGCTAATAATAAATATTTTAATCATTATGATTTATATAATAAAAACCCCGGGGATAGGCTTAAAGAGGAAGGTATCTATTATCAATCCATAGGAGAAAATATAATTGCAGGATATGGAACTGCAATCATATCTAGTCATGCTTGGTTTAATTCATTAGATCATAGAGAAAATATACTAAACAAAGACTATAATAACTTAGGAGTTGGGTTTACATATTCGGAAGACAGTGTTTATAAGTCCTATATCACTCAGGTCTTTTACAGATAGATTACAAGTACTTTAATCTTCAATCTGTTTATTTTATCCTTGATTAATAGGGGACTTATAATGTATTCTTATACATGGGAGGGCATTATATATGGATAAGCAATTATTTCATAAGGTATGTGATAATGTTATTGGACAAGAACAGGTCTCAATGGGTATTGGAACACTGAGCGAAAAAACCGTTCATGCCGTCCTTAAAAACTATTATGAAACAAATGACCTCTATCATGAAATCAAGATAGAGGATTATGTAGCAGATATATATAATGGCCATGAAATAATCGAGATACAGACACAAAGCTTTGACCGATTAAGAAAAAAGCTTCCTGTGTTTTTAAATATTCATCCTGTAACCATAGTTTATCCTATTCCTTATATTAAGTGGCTTCGATGGATAAATCCTCAAACAGGAGAGATAAGCCAACCAAGAAAATCTCCAAAAAGGGGTAGTCCCTATATGATTTTTCCAGAACTATATAAGATTAAAAGCCTACTAACCATACCTAATCTTAGAATTAAAATAGTTATGCTTAATATGGAAGAATACCGATTTCTAGATGGTTGGAGCCAAGACAAAAAGAAGGGATCTACCCGTTGTGACCGAATTCCTACGGATATCATACAAGAGCTATATATAGAAAATTCAAGGGATTATAATTTACTTATTCCAGAATCTCTTGATGAGGAATTTACTTCAAAGGATTATAAAAAGGCGTCTGGACTTTCAACTAGAGCCTCAACTATAGCTGTCCATATCTTAAATTATGTCGAAAGCATAGAAAGAATCGGAAAGAAAGGCCGTGCTTATCTTTATTCTAGAAAGAAGTAAAATTAAACTTATCTGCATAATGCAGAATATATATAAGCTAAAATAAAGCAAAAGGAGGTTATGGGAATTTTTCATTTTCCCTAATAATCAGTCATGAGTACAGAAAAACTAACCAATACACAAGAAGAAAAAGATTTATTAAGTAATTCACAAGAAAACGCCCCTCAGCCCCAAGCTGAAATCATCCCATCCATGGATGATTTTAAGGACGAGATTGACAAGTCCTTTAAAAGGGTTTCTCCTGGAGACTTATTAAAGGGTACTGTAATCGGCATATCTGATACCGAACTTACATTGGATCTTGGCTATTATACAGAGGCTATCATAATACTTGAGGAATTAAGTAATGACCCTAATTTCTCTATTAATACTGATGTGACCCTAGGTGAAGAGATATCAGGCGTAGTCATAAGTACTGACAATGGGCATGGCAACATTCTTCTTTCGAAGAAGCGAGCAGATGATATCCTAGCCTGGGAGAAGATTACAGAAGATTTAGAATCCAAAACAAATGTGAAGGTTAAAATCTCACAAACTGTAAACGGCGGAGTTATTGCATACCTTTATGGAATTAGGGCCTTTATTCCTGCCTCCCAGTTATCCATAGCATATGTAGAGGATTTAGAAAGCTGGGTGGGTAAAGAGATAGAGGCTAGAATTATAACAGCTTCTGAGGAAGATAATAAGCTGGTCTTATCTGGAAAGGAAGTTGAAATAGAGCTAGCTGATAAAGAAAGAGCAAGTATAATATCAAAGCTTACCCGTGGTAGTGTAACTACAGGAACTGTTGAAAAAATAATGCCCTATGGTGCCTTTGTAAATATCGGTGAGGGTCTATCAGGCCTAGTTCACATATCACAAATCAGCCAAAAAAGAATTAAATCCCCAAATGAAGTTATTAAAGAGGGGGAGACTGTAACAGTAATGATAACCGATATAAGGGATGGTAAAATCAGCCTAAGTATGAAGGCTGTTAGTGAAAACCAAGAGGTGGTTACTGATATTGAAGATGGTCCTTCTTCCTATCAGTCAGGTGAAGAAGCAACCACAAACCTTGGAGCTTTGTTAAAAAATTTTAAGTTATAATGAAAAAGAGGTTATTGGTATTTACACATACATAATATAAATACCAATAACCTCTTATATATACTTATAATCAATGAGCTCCAAAGCCAAAAAACATACGGTTTTTACCGGACTTTCTATTTGACCATTTGTCATTCTTCTGGTCCTCTTTATCAGGATTCCTATCTACACTTTCATCTACAATAGCCTCCGCTTCTGTTTCTGTATTAATACTTGTATAGATATCACTATCTTTATTTATAGTAGATGCTCTTATCTTTGCTGTAATGGTTGCGTCCTGCCCTGAATTAAGATCCTTTATCTTTTCATTAATTGATAGCATCTTATGATCAAGGTATGATACTAGCTCAGAGCATTCTTTTAACTCCCTCTGAATATAATCAGGTGCCTTTCCCTCAAACTTATAATATATTTTATGTTCTAGGCTTGCCCAGAAGTCCATGGCTATTGTTCTAATCTGTATCTCCACCTTAGTATCAATGGTATTCTCTGAAAGAAATATCGGTGTTGATACAATCATATGATAGCTGGTATATCCATTAGGTTTTGGATTTGCGATATAATCTTTTACCTTTAAAACCTGAATATCATTTTGAGTAGATAGTAAATCTGCAATTCTATAGATATCTGATGTAAATGAGCAAATTATCCTTATACCAGCCACATCATTAATATGGTCTATTACATTTTCTACAGTTAACTCTCTGCCTTGTCTTAATAGCTTTTTAGCTATACTTTGTGGGGTCTTAAGTCTGGATGTAATGTGCTCAATCGGGTTATACTGATGTGCAAGTTTAAATTCATTGTTGAGTATTTCTAGCTTTGTATTTATCTGCTTTAATGCTGCGTCATAGAGCATAAATGCTCGGCTCCACTCCTCTGCGTCATTATGTAAGATAGGTAGTTCCATACTATCACAACCTTTACTTATTATATTAATTTCATACAAAATTTTCTCATATATTGTCTCAAACATGTACATTATAACAGATAAATATGAACAAACCTTGAAGTTATAGAATTTTAATCAAAACTTAAGAATATGCCAATATTCATTTTTGTATATAATTTTTGTATTTTTGTTGACATTTACAAAAACTACATATATAATATTTTCAGACTATTACAGAAAGTGAGGTAAAACATATGAAATTCAAATTCGATAACCATGGCATTAATTATGGAATATTTAACTCTTTATGTGGAAATACCTCACGGTACTGTAAAAATCGCGTTCGTTTATAATTTGTCCTATTCTATCCTGCCGCCATTAGAAAAGGACTAATATAACCTGATTTTTATTATCTTGTCGTGGTATTTCTACCACGGCTTATTTTTTTGTTAATTAATATTCAATGATTGCTAATACTAATATATAAGGTTATCGAACGCATTATTTAGAAATGCAGAAACTGGAGGAGAAATGAACAAATTATCTTATTACTTAAAAAAATATTGGTATGCATATGCCTTTGCATTACTTTGCACCATTATCGCAGTTATCATGGATATGGTTTCACCACAGATAACAAAGCGTATTATAGATCAAGTCATAGTTGATGGAGAAGTAGACCTACTTCCATCTTTATTACTTATGATTTTATTTATTGGATTTGGTAGAGCAATATTTGCATATCTTAAGGAACTGATTTTTGATACTGTAAGCTCCAAAATAGGAGCAAAACTAAGAAAGAGATTATTTAATCATATACAGGGCTTATCAATTAGTTTTTTTGATAAAAATAATACAGGAGAACTAATGTCCAGAGTTAAGGATGATGTAGATAGAATCTGGGCTGCCACCGGTTATGTCAGCATGCTAATCTTTGAGATTATCATACATACTGGTATTGCTTTGTTTTTTATGTATCGCTTGAGTCCTAGTCTGTCAATTATTCCAACAATAGTACTTCCTATAGTGGCTGGCCTTGCCATAATAATGGAGCGTAAACTTGGCAAAATTTATGAACAGATTAGTGAACAAAATGCCAAGTTAAATACCGTAGCGCAAGAAAACCTATCTGGTGTCCGTACAGTAAAGTCCTTTGCTAGGGAAAAGCATGAAATAAAAAAGTTTCTATCTCATAATAAGCGATATTATGAGCTAAATATGAAGCAATCCAAAGTTTTTATAAAGCTTTATCCTTATTTCCAGCTTATAACAAAGTTGCTTCCTATGGTAGTGATATTTTTTGGAGGCCGTATGGTTATAAAGGATGAAATAAGCCTTGGAACCTTAGGAGCTTTTGCCGAGTATTCCATGAATATCGTATGGCCTATGGAAATGCTTGGCTGGCTCTCAAATGACCTGGCAGCCGCCTTCGCCTCTTATAAAAGAATCAAGAAGATCTTTGCCCAGAAGCCTGAAATAATTGAAAATGACAATCCTATCATTCTTGATAAGGTTAATGGAGCGATAGAATTTGATAATGTATCCTTATCAATTAATGATAAAGAAATTTTATCTAATATAAGTTTTAAGCTTGAGGCTGGCAAGACTATTGGTATTATGGGCGCCACCGGTACAGGTAAAAGTTCAATTATTAATATTTTACAACGTTTTTATGATATATCAGAAGGTGAAATTAAGCTAGATGATGTTAATATAAAAAATCTAAGCTTAAACCAGTTAAGAAGTAGCGTTTCCATCGTTATGCAGGATGTCTTTCTTTTCTCAGATACCATTAGTGAAAATGTTAAGTTAGGAAAAAGGACAAAAGTAAATAAGAATGAAATTATTGAAGCAGCGTCCTATTCTCAGGCAAGCGAGTTTATTGATAAGATGGAGAATGGCTATGAAACTATAATTGGTGAGCGTGGCGTAGGTTTATCAGGTGGTCAAAAGCAAAGAATAAGCATTGCAAGAGCTCTTTCAAAGAAGACTCCTATCCTAGTCCTGGATGATTCTACATCTGCGCTTGACATGGAGACAGAGCATATGATTCAAAAGTCCCTGTCTCAGATTGATGCTACAAAGATTATTATTGCCCATAGGATATCGGCTGTAAGAAATGCTGATGAGATAATCATTCTTGAGGATGGAAGGATTACCGAAAGAGGAACTCATGAGACCCTACTAAAGGAAAAGGGATATTATTATCAAACTTATCAAGCCCAGTATGGGGAATATAAATTATCAGAAGGAAAGGACTTACTATATGTCAATTAATGCAATAAGAGAAGACGAGCATATGAGCTCAGTCGATAAAAAAACTACAATGCTTCGCCTATTTCGTTATCTATTAACATATAAAATAACCATTACCTTTGTTATACTTATTATGCTGATAACGGTTGCAATTTCTATAATAAATCCACTCTTAATTGAACGAGCAATAGACGTTCATATTGCTAATAGGGATATAAATAGTTTGCTACAAATAATGGGGCTAGGCTTAGGATTAAACCTTATATTTATCATCCTGATAAAGCTAAGAATGTATCTGATGGCAAAACTATCAAATAACGTCCTACTAAGAATACGTCAAGACCTATACTCCCATATTCAAAGCCTTAGCTTTAGCTTTTTTGACAGCAGGCCAACGGGAAAAATACTTGCACGAATCATTGGTGATGTTAATTCACTAAAAGACGTTCTTTCCGATAGCGTTACTACTCTTATACCAGACTTTGTTACAATAAGTGCTGTTGTTATTATAATGCTAATAAAAAACTGGAGGCTAGCATTAGCTTCCTTAATCAGCCTTCCATTAATGCTTGGTGGCCTATGGTTTATAGAAACAAGGTCACATATAAGATGGCGTATCCATAGGAAAAAAAGCTCTAATC
Source organism: Clostridiales bacterium (assembly GCA_012518975.1). GTDB lineage: Bacteria > Bacillota > Clostridia > Lachnospirales > Lachnospiraceae > Mobilitalea. Next base: position 781 of record JAAYRC010000221.1, on the reverse strand, counting down.
TTAACGCATTTATCCATGAAGATCTTTCTGGAATGCGTATTATTCAAAGCTACACTGCAGAGAAAGAAACTGAAGAGGATTTCGATGATTTACTTGCTGAACACAGAGGTTCATTTATGAGTGCAGTATTGATAAACGATGCCTTCTTCTCTGTGGTAGATATTAGCTGGGGACTCGGAACTATAGCCATGTACTATGTGGCTGTCAAGGTTATGAATGTAGGAATAGATAATGTAGGTACCCTGATATCATTTGGTATGTTTATAGGAATGTTCTGGCGGCCTATTATGAATCTAAGTAATTTTTATAATAAACTAATTACTAACATATCTGGCGCAGAGAGAATTTTTGATATCTTAGATACTAAACCTGAAGTAAAGGACGCTGCTCATGTTAAAGAAATGCCTGTTATAAATGGCGAAATTATCTTTGACCATGTTTCTTTTGCCTATGATAAGGACACACTGGTCTTAAATGATGTTAGCTTTAAAGTCAAGCCTGGTGAAACCATAGCCTTAGTAGGACCTACTGGAGCTGGTAAAACAACAATCGTAAATCTAATAAGTAGATTCTATGATGTACAGCAGGGAAATGTATATATTGATGGTCACAATATAAAGGATGTATCCATTGAAAGCTTGAGGAGTCAAATGGGAATCATGACTCAGGATAACTTTTTGTTTACAGGTACAATAATGGATAATATTAGATACGGTAAGCTTGATGCTACCGATGATGAGGTCATAGCAGCCGCTAAGGCTGTAAATGCCCATGACTTTAT
>JAAYRC010000041.1 GCA_012518975.1 Clostridiales bacterium | reverse complement strand
GACTAATTTAGGAGGAAAACTTATATTTAGCCTAGAATTAGACGAGGAAAAAAGTGATTTTATAAAGGTGGTTAAGCTCTAATATGGCAAAAGCTAAGACAGTATTTTTCTGTAAAGATTGCGGACATGAATCTTCTAAATGGCTTGGTCAATGTCCAGGCTGTCGAGCTTGGGATACCTTTGTAGAGGAGCCTGTTGCTAAAAAAGGCCTGTCAATATCGGCCTATAAGGATGCTAAGGAACCGGTATTATTATCTGGTGTAAAGTCAGAGACCGAAACAAGAGTTAGCTCAGGTATTGGAGAGCTAGATCGTGTACTAGGTGGAGGAATTGTGCCTGGAAGTTTAGTACTGGTTGGTGGAGATCCGGGAATAGGTAAGTCCACACTTCTTTTACAAACCTGCAGGGAGATTGTTAATCAAGGAATAAAAGTAATATATATATCTGGAGAAGAATCTAAGGGACAGATAAAGATGAGGGCAGAAAGGCTCGGCGCTTTTAGCGGCGAGCTTCTGCTCCTTTGTGAAACAAATCTTGATTTAATTGAGTTGGTTATAAATAAGCATAAGCCTGATGTAATCATTATTGACTCTATACAGACTATCTACAAAGAAGATATAGGTTCTGCACCTGGTAGCGTGGGACAAGTACGAGAAGCCACAGGAACCTTGATGCGAATGGCTAAGGATACTGGAATAACTATATTTATTATAGGCCATGTGACTAAGGAAGGCATGGTTGCAGGACCTAGAGTCTTGGAGCATATGGTAGATACAGTTCTTTATTTTGAAGGAGATAACTATGCATCCTACCGAGTGTTACGGGCAGTTAAGAACCGTTTTGGATCAACCAACGAAATCGGTGTATTTGAGATGCAGAGCACAGGGCTTGTTGAGGTAGATAATCCATCTGAGTATATGTTAAATGGTAGGCCTGATGGAGAGCCAGGTTCTGTGGTATCCGCTTCTATAGAGGGAACGAGACCCATATTGGTAGAGGTTCAGGCCCTAATTAGTCATACAAGCTTTAACATGCCTAGAAGAACCTCCGCAGGTACTGACTACAATAGGGTAAACCTTCTTATGGCTGTACTAGAAAAGCGACTTGGCATACAGTTAGGAGATTGTGATGCTTATGTAAATGTGGCAGGGGGTATGAAAATCACTGAGCCAGCTATAGACTTAGCAATTGTAACAGCTATATTATCAAGCTTTAGAAATATAACTATAAATAGTAAAACCATATTATTTGGTGAGGTAGGACTTACTGGAGAAATTCGTGCAGTAAACATGGCTGATCAGCGAGTTGCTGAGGCTGCTAAGATGGGCTTTGAAACCTGTATCCTACCCCAAGCAAATAGGAACAAGATTAAAGCGCCATCTGGAATAAAGCTTATTGGTGTAAAGAATGTTGGAGAGGTACTAAATTACATAAAGGACAACAGGTAAGCCAGGGTTATATTGGCCTGGCTTATGGGAAAAAGTTTAGTGGTACTGAGGTAATGTGATGGAAGATAGAAGAGTAGATATATATGATAGGGTATTTAAAGGTATAGATAAATTAATTGAAAAGAATTCTCCTTGCATCGTAGCAATTGATGGGATGTGTGGTGCGGGAAAAACATATCTAGCTAACTTAATAGGTGAAAGATATGATTGCAATATATTTCATATAGATGATTTTTTTCTTCCCTTGGAGATGAAGACAGAGGAACGGTTGGCACAGGCAGGGGGGAATGTACATTATGAAAGATTTAGGGAAGAGGTTACAGACCCACTTTCTAAAAATCAAACCGTCATATACAGGCCATATATCTGTGGTTCTTGGACCTATGGTGATTCAAGAATGGTAGAGCCTAAGAGGCTAAATATAGTAGAAGGGTCTTACAGTATGCATCCGTTTCTACGGGAGGCATATGATTTGTCTATTTTTATGGACTTAGATGAAGAGGAGCAGATAAGAAGAATAAGGGAGAGGAATGGCGAGGATAAGCTTGAACAATTTATAAATCTGTGGATTCCTTTAGAGAATAAATATTTTAATGAGTTAAATATTAGAAGTATATGTGATATAAGATTGTGAAGATATTGAGCAAAATAAGATGATGATTATTGACTAAAATGACTTGACAATTACAACAATTAATAGTAGTATATATAAGCAACATAGATAGGGGTATAGTTCAGCTGGTAGAATAACGGTCTCCAAAACCGCAGGTCGTGGGTTCGAATCCTACTGCCCCTGTAAAAGAAGAAAGCCTTACAATTTATTGATTGTAGGGCTTTTGTAATCTAATGGTAGTGTAAAAAAGTATATGTCTTTTTATTCATTAGCAAAGGAACAAATACAACACATAAATATTTACACTCTCTGACAGGGTGGTTTTCTATTTAAAACGAGTTTCGCAGGTCTTAAGGCCGTCTATGTGTTCAAATAAGTCATCTTTAATTGGAGAGTATAAAGGATCAAGT
>JAAYRC010000220.1 GCA_012518975.1 Clostridiales bacterium | reverse complement strand
GTATAAACCTTATATCTTATTCTTTAACCCCACCTAAAGCCACACCGGCAATAATATACTTAGATAATGCAAAATATACTATAAATAATGGTAATACAGTAAGTGAAAGTCCAAGATATATGGAACCATATTCAGTCTTATATATATCTCCTCTAAGCTGACTTACCATAATAGGCATAGTATATTTGGTTTTATCAGTAAGTAAAATAGATGGCATAAAGTAATTATTCCAGCTATTTACGAAGGTAAATATAGCTTGAGTTGCTAAAGCTGGCTTCATAATAGGTACAATAATTCTATTAAAGATATGGAATTCCCCAGCACCATCAATTCTTCCTGAATTTACTATATCAATTGATAAAGTACCTAATAGATATTGGCGCATATAAAACACAGTCATTGGCGCAGCAATCGCAGGAATGATTAGTGGTAAGTGATTATTTGTCCACTCAAGTCGATACATCATTTGATAAAAACCTATACTTGTTAATTGAGCGGGTACCATCATAACAGCAATAATAAATGTGAAGAAAGCTTGACGTAATTTCCAATTATAAGCTACTAATGCATAAGCAGTTAACGCTGAAAAATATATTGATAATACAGTGGTACCTGTAGATATAATAGCTGAATTTAAAAATCCTGTAAAAGCATTAAAACTCTTTCCTTCAAATACTTTATAGTTTTTTACTAAAAAAGTAGAAGGAACTAATGAAATTGCGTTTGATTGAATTTCATATGTACCACGTGTAGCATTTATAAACATAATATAGAATGGAAAAATACTCAGTATAGCAAGTAATATACATGATACATAGATTATTACTTTATAAATATGTTGAGGTATGGTTCTATCATGTCTCATTATACCAACCTCCTTGCTTCTTTTTCTGCTTTTTTAAACGCTTTGCGATTCTTCTTTTCTATCTTTTTAAGCTTTGCTGCATCCTTATCACGCATAATTATAAATAGCATAGCTGAACATATAGCGATAATAACGAACATTATTAAACTAGCAGCAGAAGCCCTATTATACATATAGCTACCCTTAAATGCCTGATTATATATAAATACTGAAGCTGTAAGAGTAGAATTATCAGGACCACCGTCCAAAAACAGCCTAGGTATATCGTACATGTTCAATCCACCAATTAAGCTTGTAACTAAAGTAAACAATAATATTGTTCTTAAATTGGGTAATGTTACCCTAAAAAATGTTTGCCTACTTGTGGCTCCATCTATCTCAGCCGCTTCAAACAACTCAGGATTTATACCTAATACACCTGAAATCAAGATAATCATTGTATAGCCGTACCACATCCAAAACTGTATGAAAGCAATGATTCCCCTAGCTATAGTCTTGCTTCTAAGAAACTCTGTAGCACCATCAATTAATCCCCAGTTCTGCAATAAAGAATTAACAGGACCAGTTGGATATGCGAACAAGGTACTAAACAAAATAGCTATAGTAGCCTGTGTTATAATATTCGGCATATAGAAAACTACTTTAAACAATCCCTGCCCCTTAATCTTACGTCTAGTACTAGTAAACCATGCTGTAAGTAAAAGAGCTAATAAAATCTGAGGAATAAAGTTCGCAACCCATATTCCAACTGTGTTTTTTAATGACTGGGAGAAGGATGGGTTGTTCAATACTCTTCTAAAATTTTCAAACAAATCCTCATTAAATTTAAAATCTGTTCTTCCTAATCCTTTAAAATCGGTAAAACCAATGATTGTAGTATAAACTAATGGATATAAGTGAAAAACAAGATAAGTAAGTACAAATGGTATACAAAAAATATAACCATATCTAGCGTAACTGACGCCTTTCCGTCGCATAAGTTTCACCTCCGGTATGCAATAACCTTGTTATATAATTATGGGGCGGTCGAAAGGCTTCGCCGCCCCATAATAAAATAATTTTTAATTAATCTACTACAACATCAAGGTTATCGGCTACCTGCTGCTTAAAGTCAGCAATAGCTTGTTCACGACTCTTATTACCAGCTGTGTACTCACCAACCTGATCACGGAAGTACGAGTTAATTGTCTCGTCATATTGTGTCATGTTCTTTCCGTTAGCAGACTCACCAGCAGGAACAAATACATCAAACATGTTCTGTCCGTTTAAGAAATCGACTTCACCATTTGAAATCTTCATAACAGCACCAGATGCAACAGTGTCCTTAGTTCCTTCATCATTCATAAGTCCATTAGCCCACATGTACTGAAGACCATTTTCTGAAGAATCAAGAGTAATCCACTCGATTATCTGACCTACAGCTTTAGGAACCTTAGTGTTCTTGTTAGCAAGAACCCATGATCCACCCCAGAAGAATCCAACTGGAGACTCACATACTGCCCAGTCGCCGTATGTACCTTCACCAATTTTTGATCCACCAGAGTTACCAGCCATAACATAGTTGATTAACCATGCAGGACCAAAGAAACCGAATACAGGCTTTTCACCTATACCCTTCATATCAGCATACCAAGCATCTGTCCAGTCAGTAGTATCATTGTGATAGCCATTATCTTTAAGTTTCTTGGAAAGATCTAAGAAGCCTTCACGCTTATCATCTATTGTAAGCTTGCCATCAACAACCCAACCCTGATCAGAGCTGTTCTCAACTGCATGCCATAAGTCACCGTCACCAGAGATAATAGCAATACCCTGAGCCTTTAACTCTTCAGCAGCTCCAAAGAATTTGTCCCAACCAGGACCAATCTTATCTTTAATTACTGCAGGATCATCAGTTCCCCAAGTTTGCTCTGCAAGTGAACGACGATAGATAAAAGCACCACCAGTTGCCTGGTAACCAAGAGCTACAAGCTGACCAGCAGGATTTGTACCGATTTCTACTGTATAAGGAGCAATCTCAGCTTCTTCTAACAGTCTATCTACATCGATACCAAGCTCTTTGTATGGAGCTGCAAACTGATGTGCATCACCCTGAGCATACTTTAGTATAAATGCTGCCTCTGCAACATAGATATCAGGTGCATCTGAACCACCGCCTGCTAAGGCCTGGTCTAATGCTGGCTGATAAGCTCCATCGGTAGTAGCAATAATTGTCTCTTTGATTTCATAAGGGAAATCAGGATTCAATTCCTTAAATTTCTTTACCATGTTAGGAACTTCATCAGTAAATGCCCAAAGGTTAATAGTCTTAACACTTGGATCATCAGTTACTTCAGTATTCACTGGAGTATTATCAACAACTGGATCTTCCTTGTCATTATTATTGTCGACAACTTGACCATCGTCTCCTCCTGTGTTTACTTTGTCTTTGTCTTTGTTTTTGTCTCCACAACCAGTTAATACTAATGACATTAACATGATTGATGTGAGTAGTAACGCAATAATACGTTTCATGTTATACCCTCCTCTTAATTTTTGTATTCAAAAAATACAAATGCATTATAACAAAATATTAACAAACAAGCTTCTCATATATTGCTGTAATAAGCTCAGTTATTGCTATTTTTGTGCAATTTTAATAATTAATATCTTAATACACCTGTATTTATTGACGTAATTAGGCATAGATTATGACTTTTCTACTTTAAATTTTTTGATAGACTCTTCTAATACCTTAGAATCTTTTTCTAAAACTATTATTGATTCTCTCAATCTCTCAACAGATTCTGTTTGTAATAAGGCTGTTGCATTCATTTGTTGTGAGGCCGCAGCAGTTTCCTCGGTTACAGCAGAAATGTTTTGAATTGAATTAAGGGTTTCCTCTTTAACAGATTCTATATTATCTAATCTAACAAGTATGTTTTTAAAGTTATCAGCAAGACTGTTAACATGCTTACTTATATTATTAAATACATTAATTGTTCTTTCTAAAGCTTCAGTCTGGGATGCTACAATTTCCTCAGCCATTTTAGCCGTAGTCACTGTCTCTTTGTTTTGTGATGCAATATCTGATACAGTCTTTTGTATTTGATTAGCAGCTTTTATACTTTGGTCTGCAAGCTTTCTTATCTCCTCTGCAACCACCGCAAATCCTCTCCCTGCCTCTCCAGCCCTTGCAGCTTCAATTGAAGCATTTAAGGAAAGAAGGTTTGTCTGAGATGCAATTTCGTTAATTATATTAACAAAGCTTTCAATTTTCTTAGATTGCACTTCAAATTCCTGTATCTTTATAATGACATCCTGTGTTATCTCTGAGGTGGCTATAGATTTATCATTAAGCTCCTCAATTATATGTATACCGTCATTAGTTACCGACTGGGTATAATCAGCAATCTTTTCATTTTCATTGGTATTCTCATATAGTTGACCTATCTGATCGGCTAGTCCTGACATTTGAATCAAACAATGTTCAGCATCCTCGGCTTGATGAATTATTCCACCACCTATATCGTCTATTGTAGCAGATATGCCTTTTGTAGCCTCCAAAAGCTCGCTAGATGTATGTGTCAAATGCCTTGCTGAGTTACTAACTGTCTCCCCAACACCCTGTACATCACCTATCAAATTACTCATATGCCTTATCATATCAGATATTCCTTTGGAAAGTGTATTAAATTCATCTTTCCTATTAGTATTAAACTCCACAGTTAAATCGCCTTGTGCAGCCAAAGAAACTGATTCATTGATATTGTTTATTGTATTGGTTATTGCCTTTGTTATAATTATAACAATGGCAATAGCAACAAGACAAGCCACTGTTACAAATACTAGGCTAAGAACCCTAATTCCCCTGACCTCATTTAAAATCGTACTTTTGGGTATGAGGGAACAGATAGTTCCTTGATCATTACCCAGTTTACTATATATAAACAAATATTCCCTGCCATTGTATTTTTCATAAGAAAAGCCATGATTTTCTTCTGATTCTAAGGCCTTATGGTAATAACTCAAATTTGTAAACACTTTTTCAGTATCTGTATTTGTTAAGGTCTCTCTTCCATCTGGAGTAATATACCCCTGGATACTACCTTCACCCATATCGTAATTAGCAAACATCTCTTTTATTTTATCAACTGATATATCAAAAATAATAAAACCACGACCATCGGAAAACCTTCTAACTATTGTAGCTGCATAGTGTTGCGTGCCATAGGTTCCGCTCTTTAGTAAAACTTCATCAAGCTCACTATGATCACCCATCCACAATACTTGTGCCTTTTTTTCCTTTAAAGTAGTTCCAACATTTGAATCAACCACTGTCCTATACAAGTTATCATTAATACCTGAAATAGTGGAAATACCAATACCGTTGGAACCTATAATATGTATGTTTTCAAGAAAGTAGTTCGACCTAGTATTTAAGCTTATTCTGTCCTGCAAATCGTCATAGGATTTTTTGTTACCCTTTGCTTCCTCTAGGTTAAGTTGAAAATACTCCTTAAAATTAATATCAAGAATCATTTCCATAGATGATTGTTCTGCCGTGCTATATCCTAAATTCATGTATTTGTTTACTGCTTTAATTGTATCTGATGCACTATTCTCATAACTACTTATAATAGCATCCTCAGCTTTTTTATAGGAAACAATTCCATAGATAGCCAAAAAAAGAATTGGTATTAAAAGGCCAATAGCAAGCTTTGCCCTAATACTAGTCCCAAAATTTTTATAAGGTAGTTTTCCTAGTGTAGACTTAGTAGAAGAAGCCAGCTTGCTTAGCTTGTTTTTCATATATAACACCCTCCAGTCGTTAGAATTTTTTTGTTTATTTTTACTTTCCCCTTATCTAATATACCAGTAATTTCATATAAAATCAATATATTT
>JAAYRC010000219.1 GCA_012518975.1 Clostridiales bacterium | reverse complement strand
ATCGAAATCAGAAGCCTTAACGTACTTAGGAAGCTTGTTTTTTATCAAATTTATCATTACAGCAATAATAACATCTGCATTATCTCTTTTTAGTAAAAAGAAATCTCTACTTTTATTATCAAAGACTATCTGTTGGCCTGCATTAATCTTATGGGCATTTACAATAATATCACTCCCTGCCGCCTGACGAAATATCTTTGTTAGCATGACCACATTAAAGCAATGGGAGATAATAATATCCTTAAGTACATTACCAGGTCCCACGCTTGGAAGCTGGTTAACATCACCAACTAAGATCAACCTTGTTCCTACTAAAACCGCTTTTAATAGTGCATTCATCAAGCTAATATCCACCATAGACATTTCATCAATAATTATTACATCTGCCTCCAAAGGATTGCTTTCATTTCGTTCGAAGGTATAATTGCCTCCCTCTCCTTGCCCCATTTTGCTAAGTTCAAGCATCCTATGAATGGTTTTTGCCTCATATCCAGTGGTTTCGCTCATCCTTTTAGCCGCCCTACCAGTTGGGGCAGCTAAAAGTACATTTAATCCTTCTGTTTCAAACAGTTTTATAATTGCATTTATAGTAGTTGTTTTTCCTGTACCAGGCCCACCTGTAATAATTAATAGACCATTAGATACAGCCTCCATAACCGCCACTCTTTGCATGTCATCAAGCTCAGTACCAGTTAATTCTTCAATCTGCATTAACATATTATTTATACTTTTCTCGTCATAGTCATACTTAATGTTCAAATCATGAAGCATCCTGGCTATATTTAACTCCATATAATAAAAAACCGAACTGTATATAAGTCTATCATCTGGATTTTCAACTACTATTATTTTCTTTTCAAGATTAAGGGAGACTATTTGCCTATCTATGGTTTCGTCTTCTGCTTGCAGAAGATCCTTGGCCCTATTTTTTAGCACAGATTCAGGAAGATATACATGACCTTCACTTGTTGCTTTTAAGAGTAGATAAAGGATTCCAGCCTTGATTCGATAATCTGAATTTGGTGCTATACCTACTTTTCTTGCTATTTCATCTGCTGTTTTAAAACCCACTCCATTTATATCTTCAGCCAATTGATATGGATTCTCTCTGATTACTTCATTCATCCTTTGCCCATATTCCTGATAAATCTTAACAGCTAAATTTCCAGTAATATTATATTTTTGCAAAAACATCATGGCATCTCTCATATCTCTTTTTTCTTCAAATTGACGATATATTTCAGAAGCCATCCGCTTACTTATACCCTTTACCTCAGCTAGTTTTTCTGGATCCTCCACTATTACCCGAAAGGTATTATCACCAAACTTTTTTACTATCCTTGAAGCCAAAGCCTTTCCGATTCCCTTAATTGCTCCCGAACTTAGGTATATCTCTATAGAATACGAATCCTCTGGTTCTTTGATTTCATATTCCTCTATCAAGAACTGTTCTCCATACACTGGATGCTGGGCAAAATCCCCTCTTGCTTGTATAAATTCCCCTTCATTTATTAAAGTAGTATATCCTACACAGGTAAGCTCATCTTCCTCATATATTAAGCTAAAAACGGTATAGCCATTCTCATCATTACGAAATACTATCTTTTCAATATATCCCTCCACAATTTCTGCCATAGATTCCACCTCCCCT
>JAAYRC010000218.1 GCA_012518975.1 Clostridiales bacterium | reverse complement strand
GATAGGACTTTTCTCTTTTTTGTCCGTTAATATCTTGTCCCCTTCGAGATAAGATAAGTTGGCCGTCTGTATCTGACCGTACTAAAGAAACCCTTGAATTATAAGAAAATAATGAATCTTCATTTTCTCTTATATCAAGAGTATCATTGCCTTCATTTTCTTGCAGGCTTGTCCTAATTGCTTGGGATTGCCGCAATATATCTATTATTAAATCTACTCCTTTGTCTATAGTTATAGGTCTCATCTATGCGTCAAATCCTTCCAAAAATTTTAATTTGATCTTAATCTATTTTCTTGCATTCTTTGATATAATTATTTTATATCTTAATTTATATTTCGGCTCTGAATGGATAAAACTTAAGAGAAAGCTTATACTCCCTTAATAAATAAGCATATTGTTTTCTTTTATACTTCTTATGACATCTTATTATGAATAAACTTACAATAGCACAAATTTTCTTACTAACATGGAGGTAGCAATGTATAAAAAAAGATTAAAGCTATATATAATAACAGGTCTGATTACCTTAATTATTCTACTAAGTACTGGATGCGAAAATTCATCGCCCCAGTCTCAGCAGGCTGATTTCGATACTTTTATCAACCAACTCTTTGTTGAAAAGGTACAGTCAGATACCATATCCTTAAACTATTCCTTAGCCCAACCAGAGGATTATGGAATAGTACATACTGAAACCACCCTTGGGGAGTATAGTATTAGTAAAATGAAGGAGGAGATAGAAGCCTCAAAAAAACACCTGAAAAAATTGCAAGGTTTTAAATACAGTAAGCTAAGTCCTGAGCAACAGATTACCTATGACGTGGTAGAGCATTCACTTGAGCTAGAATTAGAGCTTGGTAATTATCTTTACTATTTAGAAAGTCTTGGACCTACTACTGGCTTACAGGCCCAGCTACCCATACTACTTGCTGAATTCAATTTTTACGATAAGGACGATATTGAAAAATACCTAGACCTTCTTCCATGTGTCAAAGATTATTTTGAAGATATAGCCCAATTTGAAAGAGAAAAATCCGAACAAGGTCTATTTATGACAGATGCAGTGGCTGATCGGATTATTGAACAATGTGAGGCTTTTATCGAAAACCCTGAGAATAATTTCTTAATAGAATACTTTGACGAGAAAATCGACAACTTTAATGGTCTTTCAAAAGAAGAGTCTGAAGAATTTAAATATACAAATCGTCAGAGGGTTCTTGAATATATTATTCCCTCCTATGAGTTATTGATAGAAGTTCTTAAGGAACTTAAAGGGACTGGTACAAATGAAGCAGGCTTATATTATTATCCTGAAGGCCAGGCCTATTATGAGTGTCTTGCTAAAATGAAGACAGGATCAAAAAGAACCATAGATGAAATTATTGATATGATTGATAAAGCTGTAGGAGATGGGATTCTTGATATTACAAAGCTTACCCTTTCTGATCCTTCAATTTTGAAAGAATTCGAGGCCTTTTCATCCTTCCCTCTAACAGACCCTGATGCTATACTAGATGACCTGAAAACTAATATCCTTAATGATTTCCCTGAGCCAATAGATGTTAACTGTGAAATTAAGTACGTACATGAATCCTTGTCAGAATACCTAAGTCCTGCCATGTATTTGATCCCGGCTATAGATAATTATATGGATAACAACATTTATATCAATGGAAATGATTACGAAACCTTATCCACAATCTATACAACTGTTGCTCATGAGGGATATCCTGGTCATCTCTATCAAAATGTATATTTTAGAAGCCTGGAGCCAGCTCCTATTAGAAACATCCTAAACTTTATTGGCTATGATGAGGGATGGGCCACTTATGTAGAGTATTACTCATACAATTATTCAGGCATTGATGAAGGATTAGCTTCTTTATTTGAAATAAATAATTCTTTGGTTTTATTAATGTATGCTAGGGCAGATATCGGAATCCACTATGAAGGCTGGACTAAAGAAAGAGCCCTTAACTACATTAATCAATTTGCTGGTGATGATGATATATCAATGGAAATATACAATGTTCTTCTTGAAGAGCCTGCAGTCTATCTTCCATATGCAGTAGGCTACCTGGAAATTATGGCATTAAGAAGCATGGCAGAATCTACTCTGGGCGATGACTTTAATCTTAAAGACTTTCACCAATTTCTATTAGAGATTGGTCCTGCACAATTTAGCCTAATCGAAGACCATATGGAAGTCTGGCTAAGTAATGATTCAAATTAAGTGTTATTATAATAGAACTTAATAATATACAAGGGGCAGCTTAATATTAACAAGGCTATACCTAATATTCCTAATTACTTATTAATATCTAGGAATTGGTATTCCAAGTTCTTATCAAGCTGCCCCTTACTAAATTAAATTCATTTGAAAACAACTATCTTAGTGTTTACTAGCCTATCAGGCCTTGACACTTATAGTACTTATCTAGCTAATCTCTGCTCCTGAAGGCATAGGTCTATCTGCAACCATTAATGCCAATTTACCATCTGCATCCTCTGCACATAGAAGCATTCCCTCTGATAAAAGCCCTGCAAGAGTAGCAGGCTTTAGGTTTACCACTACCATAACCTTCTTCCCTACCATCTCCTCAGGAGTATAGTGACCTTTAATCCCCGACACTATCTGCTTTACCTGTGAACCAATCTTAACCTGTGAGCATAGGAGTTTCTTGGACTTTTTAACCTCTTCGCAAGCAATTATCTCACCTATTTGAAATTGAAGCTTAGAAAAATCATCAAAAGTGATTTCTGGCTTTGCTTCTATATCAATAGCATCTGATATCTCAATATTCTTATCTTGACTAGCATTTTGTCCCGACTTATCAGCTTGCTCATCTGCTCCCTTAGAGGACTCCACCTTTTCTAAAACCTCTTTGATATCAAGCCTTGCAAATAATATCTCTGGCTTCTCAGTTAGCTTAGTTCCAGATGGATATAAGCCAAATTTTCTTGTTTCCTCGACTGTTCTTTCCTTTGCAGAAAGTTGTGTAAGAATCTTATCAGCTGTCTCAGGCATAAAGGGTTTTAATAGACTTGCACCGATGCATATACTTTCTACTAGATTATATAAAACTGTTTCAAGACGAGGCAACTTATCCTCATTCTTTGCTAATATCCATGGCATTGTCTCGTCAATATACTTATTACATCGCTTAAATAAGACAAAGATTTCACTTATGGCATCTGCCACCCTAAGCTTCTCCATCTTTGCAATAACCTTATCTACAGTAGCAGTTACTAAGAACTTTAGTTCATTATCAATAGGCTCATCAACCTTAGGATCATTTACAATTCCATCAAAGTATTTATTGGACATGGAGATGGTACGATTAACTAGATTACCAAGTGTATTAGCTAGTTCTGAATTAATCCTTTCAACTAAAAGCTCCCAGCTAATAACTCCATCGTTATCATAAGGCATCTCATGAAGTACAAAATATCTTACAGCATCTACCCCAAATAGGTCTACCAAATCATCAGCATACAGGACGTTTCCTCTTGATTTACTCATCTTATCCCCGGCACTTCCCTGTAGGAGCCAAGGATGACCAAATATCTGCTTTGGTAGAGGAACATCTAGTGCCATAAGAATAATTGGCCAATAGATTGTATGGAATCTTAATATATCCTTACCTATTAGGTGAAGGTCACATGGCCAGTATTTATTGAACTGGTCACTGCTTTTGCCATCTGCATCATAGCCAATACCTGTAATATAGTTACTTAGAGCGTCAAGCCATACATAGACTACATGCTTATCATCAAAGTCTACAGGAATACCCCATTTAAATGATGTTCTAGATACACAAAGATCCTGCAAGCCTGGTATAAGGAAGTTGTTCATCATCTCATTTTTCCTAGATTCAGGTTGAATAAAATCAGGGTTCTCCTTGATATGAGTAATTAAACGGTCTGCATACTTACTAAGTTTTAAAAAGTAAGCATCCTCCTTAGCCTGCACTACATCTCTACCACAATCAGGACATTTTCCTTCCTTAAGCTGAGACTTAGTAAAGAAAGATTCACATGGAGTACAGTACATTCCTTCATAAAATCCCTTATATATATCTCCCTTTTCATATAGCTTTTTAAATATCTTTTGAACCTGCTTCTCATGACTAGGGTCAGTTGTACGAATAAAATTATCATAGGATGTGTTCATCAAATCCCAGTTATCCTTAATAATCTTTGCTATCCCATCCACATACTCCTTAGGACTTAAACCAGCCTCCTTGGCTGAAATTTCAATTTTCTGCCCATGCTCATCTGTTCCAGTCTGAAAAAACACATCATAGCCTTCCCATCTCTTGAACCTAGCAATACTATCCGCCAAAACTATCTCATAGGTATTGCCAATATGGGGCTTTCCTGATGTATAAGCTATAGCAGTTGTAATATAATACGGCTTCTTACTCATGACATTACTTCCTTTCATTCTTTATTAACAAATCATATATTAAAATATAATAATATTCTTTATTAATATAGTACTTATAATAGTTTATCGCTTTGAATTAAATTCTAACAATAAAAAAACTCCCGTCTTCAACATTTAAAGACGAGAGAAACTCCCGTGGTACCACTTTAATTCACCTATGTCTTGCGATCATAGGCCTTAGCCACTGCAATTACAGTTTAGCATGATAACGGATGCCGCCGTCACAGCCTAAGAATGAATTACTTCCTCGGTGTGCTGCTCCAAGACCATCTTCATCAGCTTATACATATCTCCCCTTCTCAGCTACCAGGGTTCTCTGTTGATTGCTCCACTGACTACTCTTCTTTTCATAGCCTTTTACCTAATATTTAAATAAAAGTATAGCATGGGGCTTAACTTTTGTCAAATAAAAGTACTTTTCTTTTCTTACAAGTTGTTCCTTTTTTAATGCAATGTAACTTTATATATGCTATACTTTCAAGAAGAAATAAGAGTATTTAGTATATCTTTTGGAGGAGTGTCCTTATGAATTTAAAAAATAAATTTTTATCCATTGGATTTATCATTGTTTTTTGTGTATTTACCTTGCTAACTGCTTG
>JAAYRC010000217.1 GCA_012518975.1 Clostridiales bacterium | reverse complement strand
TAATTCGTTTGAAACCATTCTTTTTTCTTGTCATTACTGGTTCCCTCCTTAATAGATTTTTATTGGCCTGTTTAAACATGTCCATAAAGACACAGATGGCTATTATAATCATATTAATGGAAGGAAGAAATTATGATGATGCTTTACTACTATTTGTCTTGTCTTTTTTGTTTGACGTGGTTGATTAAAGCCCCAATAATGATACAGGAACTAATTGAACTGCATACAGATAATCAAGATATGATGGAGTAAGCTCTCCGCTATCATAGGATGATATTAAGGATAATAGAAAAAATATGGATTATTAATAGCATAATTAATATACCAGGAGATTTATAAGAAAATAAAAAAACAGACTAGGATACAATTATCCATGTCTGTCTTTTATTTAAAGATTGATAAGGTGAACTATCATGACGGCATGATAAGTTCCTAATCAATTTATAGTTGATATTAAGCTAATACAACATTAACTGCTTGTAGGCCACGTGCGCCCTGTGCAATATCAAACATAACTTCCTGGTTTTCTTCTAAAGATTTAAAACCATCTGCAGCAATACCTGAGAAATGTACGAATACATCTTCATTTGTTTCATCATTAGTAATAAAACCAAAACCTTTTTGTGCGTTAAACCATTTTACTGTACCTTTATTCATAAAAGATACCTCCTATAATATTATTTGAAGTTTTTGACTGAAAATAAAAAATCACATATTTTTGCAAAGCATTAAACGTGTTAATGATTTACAAAAATATGTGAATCAAAACTTACATCTAAAACAACTACCTAAGACTAACATAGTTTTTTGTTATTGTCAACGTTTTTTATTATTAATTGCTAAATTTCCAAATTGACATAAAAAAAGAGGTAAGTGACACTTGTTGACAATTTATGCATCTGCTTGTATTATAAATCAATATAAACAACTATAATTTATTTATATTATTACTCACATACAAACTTGTACTAATTAAGATAAAGAGAATATAAGCGAGAGTAGGGGATTAGGGCGTGAAAATGAAGCAAAAAAAGAATAATAGGACATTAAAAGTGGTCTTTCTAAGTATTGCTGGATTTGTTTTAGTTTTTTCAATTATATCAATGGTTGTTATAAGGATTATATATGATAAGCAGTTTCCCAGATATGACAGATATGATGAAACGGTTACATCATATTTGAGATATTCTGATGTTGAGCTTGATTATCCAAGGAAGATAGTGAGTTTTAAATCGGGTGAAAACAAGCTACAAGGCTATGTATATGGAATGGAACAAGATATGGGCTTGGTTGTTATTGCTCACGGTCTTGGGGGAGGTGCAGATAGTTACTTGCCTCATATTACATATTTTGTAGATAAGGGTTGGCGTGTGTTTGCATATGATGCAACAGGAAGTTTTGATAGTGAGGGGAAATCAACTAAGGGGTTTCCTCAGGCATTAATTGATTTGGATGCAGCATTACAATATATTAGCATGCAAGATGAATATAATGACCTACCTATCATGCTTTTTGGCCACAGCTGGGGAGGCTATGCGGTAGCAAATGCTTTACATTATGATCATGAGATTTCCGGTATAGTATCAATATCCGGTGTCAATAGTCCTATGGAAATAATTTTAGAGCAAGGAAAACATATGATGGGTGGGTTTGTTTACACCCAATATCCATTTTTATGGTTAAATCAAAGAATTTTGTTTAGTAAAGTGGCATCCTTAAATGCTGTAGATGCCATTAATCAATCTGACGTTCCGGTTTTAATTATACATGGGACGGAGGATGACTTAGTTGATTACAATGGATCTTCTATAATATCCAAGCTAGATGAGATCACAAATTCCAAGGTAAGAGCAATATCAATTAATGAACCTGGTAAAAACGGACATACAAATGTTTATATTTCTGATGAAGCCGTAGATTACATAAATGAAATTAACATCTTATATAAAGAGCTCTATGATAGCTATGAAGGGAAGATTCCATATGAGGTGAATCAAGAATTTTATTCAGGGATAGATAGAAGCCTAGCCCATGACTTAGACCCGGAACTAATGAATGAGATTAATACATTCTTTTTGGAATGCTTAAATTAACCTAACACAGAAATTATTGAACCCACAGAAACTCCTATGGATATAGCCACAGAAGGACTCAATGTAGGCCCTAATGAGAATCCAAATAAATAACTATCTAAGATAAAATGTTATTTATATTATTTCAAGACACTATGTTACAAACATAACATGTAAGCAAAGGGCGAGACCCAAGAGTGTATATCAACCTTGGGTCCCGCCTTTTATAATAAACTACAATCCTATATTATTGAAATTTTGATAAGGAAATTAGTTATTTTTCCAGTAAGATTTGCTTTAAAATAGCAAAATCAAGTGCATTTATATCTTTGTCATTATTGAAGTCCCCTATATCTACTGGAATGTCATTACCCGAACCAAGAAGATGCATTTTCATTAATGCAAGGTCTAAGCCATCAACACTTCCATCTCCATTAAGATCACCTAAGAGTGTAGGGGAATCTTTACCGAATGAAAAATAGTTAAGGTTAATTAAGTAATCATCCACCCCTGTAAACACCAAATATAAGTCTTGGATTCCTGACACACCACTTACACTGCATTTTACATCGGTATAAACCTGCCACCCTCCAGTTCCGGAGACTGAGCAAGTTCCTATCAGCCTACCAGTAGGACTAGCTAACCTTATCTCAATGTTTCCACCATTGGTTTCACTTGCGACTCTGGCATGAAAACTTGTAGCACCGTTATCGAAGTCAATATTTCTATAGACAACATAATCTCCATCTTCTATAAATCCTATATTTAGGCCGCCTCCAGTATCAGAGCATTCTTCAGTTTGAATTCCAGACTGGCTACTGTAACTTTCAGCTTCAATCTTTTCAAAAGCTGATCTGGGTTTTTGAGGCTCAGAATCTGTAAATCCTGCGGCACAAGCCATTTGTGCAAAGTTCCAAAAGCTCTGCTTCCATACATTCCAATCATGTCCTGCACCATAGATGAGCCAATAACTATTGGGGATACCTCGAGAATCACAATAATTATGAACTCCTTCGCCAAAACTTATAAGATTGTCATTAGTACCACATGAAATAAATAATAATTTTAGTAGACTTTTGGCAGCTGCGCCGTTATCAGGAAAGAGTCTAGAAGTTGGATATGTATTGGGAGCTGCAGAAAATGCTCCTATATATGGGAAGAGATCCAAATTTGTCAGTCCTATATTGAAGGTTTGTCCACCACCCATCGAAAGACCAGCAAGTGCACGATGTTGACTGTCGGTTTTAACAGAATAATTGGATTCAATATAGGGGATTAGACTATTAATTAAGTCGTTTGTGAAGTTCTCCCATCCGTCGGATGCTCCACCACCACTTGCATTTCCATTTGGAAGTACAAGAATAAAAGGGTCAATCTTTCCTTGAGCAATGAGGTTGTCAAGGATGACATTTGGAGAACCGCCGTTATACCATTCATCCTCATTACCACCAATACCGTGGAGTAAATACATTACACTGTATTCTTGGTTTGTCGAATATCCGGGAGGTAGATAAATTCTTGCTCTACGCTGACTATTTGTCGCCTTAGATTGATAAGTAATATAGCTGACCTGACCTTGTGGAGTACCGCTCTGAGCTCTGTCATATCCTGCTGGTGGTGTAGTTGGAGACATTTCGGCCGCCATTACACCCTTAGGCTGTGCAAAAACTAATGCTAGAATTAGAATGATATGTGTC
>JAAYRC010000216.1 GCA_012518975.1 Clostridiales bacterium | reverse complement strand
TATTTTTCATTTGTATTCATCCTTTCGCTTAAAGAAAGATTATTATCAATTGACATTGTAAGATTTCTTATGCTTTAAAGATTGTAGTAAAAAGATAATGCCTGAAATAAAAATAAAAATAGAAATAAACTGCGATGTGGAAAGTATGCCTATATTACCGCGTTCTATATCTCCACGGAAAAATTCAAGTACAAAACGACCAAGAGAATAAATAACCAGATATAGGGAAGACACCTTTCCCTTATACCTATTATTCCTGTCAACCATAATTAGAATAAAGAATAATGCAAAATCGAATCCACTAAAAAACAACTGGATTGGGAACAGCTTAATACCACTTGGCGCCGCTGAGTTTTCAGGAAATATCACACTAATGGGACTATTACTCTCCATTCCATAGCAACACCCTGCCAGGAAGCATCCAATACGTCCAAAGCCCTGAGCTAAAGCTACAGCAGGTGCAATTAAATCCAAATAAAAGATTAGTTCAAATTTCTTTATCCTGCAAAATATATAGATAGCAATTAACCCTCCAATAACACCTCCATATACCACAAGGCCATTTCTCATATCAAATAAGATTTTAAAATCAGTAATTCCTTCTTTTAATTGAACGAATATATAAAATAGCTTTGCTCCAAGAAAGCCTCCTACAACAATCCAAAATAATAATGACACAATAATACTGTCATCTATTTTTGCATGCTTCGCTCTAACAGTCGTCAGGGCATAAGCCATAATAATACCTATAGAAATAAGTAAACCATACCCATGCACAGTAACCGGTCCAATAGAAAATATATCTGAATACATACCTTATCCTTTCCTGATGCAATATTAAAAATAACTTAAAATCATAGACATAATATATGAAATACATAAAGACTGAATGAATCCCATAATATTTCTTTTGAGTGCAACCCTTTTCCCAATACATTTTATTTCAATGGGTAAGCCTACAAAGCAAATAATGGACACCGTAGAGATAAACATAGTTATTTGAGCATATCCTGTCCCTATTGAAAGAAGCTGAGCACTTAGTGGATAGGCAAAAACAGCTGGAATATAAGAAATGGATCCAACAATACCTGCGATAATTACACCCCAAATTCCTCTTAGGCCACTTAATATTTTCACAATTCTCTCAGAATTAATAAAGGCCACTAAAGGAATAACTATTAATAACACTGAAATCACTAAAGGCAAAAGATTCTTTAATGTATTAAGCATATTCATAATAATTACTTTTGTTTTTTTCTTATCCAACCAATATGATATTATTACTGAAATCAGCGCAATAATATACGCAACAACTGTAAAAAGCATAGTAACTCCCTCATTACGATTAAACTAATAGTTCCTTAGTAGATACTTTTTTTATATTATATGATACAAGCCATGAAAACAGGGCAGAGCTAGCAATAATAAACACTATTGATATTATGAAATTCTTAATTGTAATACCTGATGGTATTTTTGCTAGTCCTACATATCCAAAAACCATATTTACCAAACCATTACTAGATAATATGGTCGTAATAGCACCTATCAATGCTCCAACAGCACTAATGATTACAAATCGACCTGTAAATTGAAATCTAATTTGCTTTGATGTAAAGCCTAAAGACTTCATAATTCCAAGTCCTTTTGTTTCTCTTTTAACTACTACTAATGCAACCAAGGATGTTATTAGGGCAATTAATATAAAGGATACTATAGCAACCACACTTGTAATTAATAAGAATACACTTTGCATTGACTTTATCCTATTCATAATTATTTCATGCTCATTTGTTACAGATACCCCTTCCTGGTTATCTAATATTACATTTTTTATTTCATTAACAATATCATCAAAGGAACCATCTTGATCTAATTTCAATAAATACTGGTGTGGAATATATTCATCTTCTAGTAAGTGTTCAAGACCACTTACTGTTATGCTTATATTTTTTCCCAATCCATACACTTGATTATTTATACCTACTACTATAAATGTCTTTTCCTTCTTCTTATCATTTGATAATGAGATATTTATTTCATCACCGACATCTATATCTAGACTCTTACTTATACCGCTACTAACAACTACTTCATTATAAGTTACTGCTGATCTTCCCTTTATGATATTTGTTTCTGGTAAGTTACTGTAAACAAGTAATTGTACCTTGTCTTTATCCACATAGCCCTTATAGTTGGTTTCATATACAGATGTATATGTTGCATTATATTTCTCATCAATGTCATCAAGTATCTGATTCATGTTTACTCCACTTGCCTTATTTATAACATTTAATCTTACATCAATTAGATCATAGCCAAGAATTGCACATATTTGCTCATCAGAAGCAAAGTTATTCTGCAAACCTGTTACAGTCGTAATCATAAAAGAAAAAATTATAGTCATAAAAAAGACGGTTATATATTGAGCGGGCTTTGTCAATATTTGTTTGACTGCCATTCTTAACGATATAGGAAAGCAAGACAAAAAAATACCATTAATATTAGTCAGCTTATTATTCTTACTATTTTCACTTCTTCCCTTTGTTATTGCTTTAACTGGAGTGATTTTATTAACTTTTCTTATTTGCAAATAAACAAAGCCTAGGACTATAATATTAAGAGCTAGAAAAACGAATAAATAAACAAAAAAATCAATTCCCTCTTGCCACAACATCCCCGATATACTAAATAGGTATTGTCCTATTGAAGGGGATAGAAAAAAAGATAAGTAGATTCCAGCAAAACCACCAATAAAAACTAGTGTGAAATATTGAGACAATTGAATAAGTCTTATATTCCTATTACTAAATCCAATGGCCTTCATAATTCCTATATTCAAAAAGTCATCCTCAATTGAAGAAAGCACAGAATACCTCATAATTAAAATCATTATGGAGAGTAACAAAACTGCAATAATAATTAATATGGATAATACTATACTAGGAACTGTAGTACGTAATGATGCAACACTATTCTCATCAAAAACATAAATACTGTTAACATCAAATTCATTTTTAAGATCAGTTACTACTGAGTTAGTATTACTCTTGGCTTCTAATGTCAAAAATATATTAAGAAATGTTAGAACACGAAGCTGGGAATAATAATTTTCAAGAAAATATTCATAAGTATTTTGATTAACAAATAATCGTTTAGTATGGTATAAAGGTGAACCATATATTGGGTCCTCAAAAAAACCTTTAATAATTAGCCTATGTCCTAAAACATAAATTTCATCATTACTTTGATAATTATATTCATTCTTAAAGTATAGCGGTAAATATACCTCATCATTACTTAAGGATTCATGAGATTGAAAATCATCAAATAAATATGTGGCTTCTATGCCATCATATACAGAGAGCAAAGTTGTTATTGTGTCATTCTCCTCAAAAGCTATACTTCCTAATAGGCCATGAACCTCTGTTACTTTATCCACGGAAGCTTTATCAGTAAAGAAATCTATATACGACTCTTTATATGTACTTTTATCAAATCCAAATATTAATTGTGCCTCTCCACTGGATTGATAACTATTCTTGAATGTGGTTTCAAGCTTAAATATTATACCGATTGATATTACAAGTGCAAGTGTAGTCAATAATGTAAGTGTAATAATTGTTGCAGTATATATTTTACGCTTAGTAAAATTTTTTAAATAAACCGTCAAAAATCCCTTCATAATATTTACCATTCCATTTCTTCTAGCCATTTTTGGACCATATCATTTCTATCATTTAAGTTCTTATCTTTTCTGTATTTTTCTAAGTAGATTTCACCTTTTACAGAACCATCATCAATATAAATTATCCGATCCGCCCTTAAAGCAGTTTTCACATCATGTGTAACCATTAGAATAGAGTGATTATTCTCATTACAATCCAGCAAAATATCCATTACAGCTTCACTAGAGCTTGAGTTCAAGGAGCCAGTCGGTTCATCACAAAACAATATATCAGGCTCATTTATTAGAGCCCTAGCTATTGCAGCTCTTTGTTGCTGTCCACCAGAGACTTGATGTGGCATCCTATAAGCAAGATCTGATATTCCTACCCTTGCCAACATTTCCATCCCCTTTTCCTTGATATTTTTGTTCTTATGAATTAAATAACCTGGTAAAGTAACATTTTCTAAAATTGACAAGTTAGTCATCAAATTCATCTGCTGAAAAACAAAGCCTAAATGCTTTCTTCTTAATTTCACCAACTTGTCTTGAGATAGCAGGGTTATATCCTTGTTATTAAGAATAATATTTCCTCTTGTAACAGAATCCATTCCGCTTAGACAATATAAAAGAGTCGATTTTCCAGACCCTGACTTTCCCATAATAACGGTAAAATCATTTCTATAAATGTTGATGTCTAAATCATTTATAACAGAGTTTACTATAAATTTATTAGAGAACTGCTTATTTAATTTTTTTGTTTCTATTAATATTTGCTTTTGACTAATATCCATTTATCCACCTAAACCCTTTTTCTAAGCTTTAATAATTTAAAAACATAACTTAATGTAATATGAATAATACCCCCTAACATAATAAATTTTATAAAATAACTAATATGCATAGGGTTAAAGATATAAATAACTATGGCACACCCAAAAAGTGAATCTACTTGGTCCAATATCACAAAAAAAATACCTACCCATCCTTTTGTTGTTCCTCCAGGATCTATACCAATTCTTCGCTTAATAAAGCTATTTGGCAGTTCAAAGACACAATATGCTAATCCTATTAAAAAACCTATTAAAATATTATAAGAATATTTATTTAGCTTATATGTATAGAATAATGTGTTCACTTCCAAAAATAATACATGCTTACATAATAGACCCCATAAAACAAATACACAGGGAGATAAAAAAACCATTCCTAATAACCCTCTCCATGTTTTGTTATTACCAAAAAGTCTTCTTCCATCACTTAGAGTTCTATTACCATCTATGGGTCTCTTTAGATTCAAAAATAGTGATGAACGTAGAAAAAATGTGTTTGCAATGCATGACAATACAATAGGCACTGCAGTAATAAGCATTTTCACCATTAAATATCACCTATCCAATCATTTTATTCTAGCAAACTTCTAATTGCACTATGTGTGGATTGTTCAATATATTCTTTATTAACAAATTTTTTTATACGGGAAGTATCAGCTGAATGTGATAATGCCATTAATTCTACTTTTGTTATTAAATCCAAGACCTTCTTTGATTTTATCTTTTTTATTCTATTAATCATTGTTTCAGATATTGGTAGATATAATTGTCTCTTCTTCCCGTAAACATCTGCAAATATACTATGTAATTCTTTCATAGTTATGGGATTTTCATAGCCAACATTTAAAATTTCAACTTCCTGCTTATGATAATTCTCTTGAATATAGGAAATTAAATCTATAATAATATTTGCATAATCTACAACATTAATATAAGTTGATTCCTGATTGCCACTCCCCAAGCAAATTCTTTTATTATACATTTTTATAAGTTTTAACATGGTTGACTTATCATTTTTTCCTACTATAAATCTGGGACGAAGGATAAACTTAGTAATCTTTTTTTCACTCTCCAAGATTTCCATTTCAGCTTGTGAACGGGAAATTGCTAATGGAGTCTGGGGATTAATCTCTTCCGACTCACTGACCCGTCGCCTATCATTCTGTCCATATACAGAAAATGAGCTCCCATATATTATTCCCAATGTGTTTTTAGGTAGCATATTCATTAACTTTTTTGTACCCTGAACATTTACAGAAAAGAAGCCTGTCTTATCATGGTCGATATTTTTTGTACCCAGATGCAATACTATGTTAGGTGCCCCTGTAAATAAGTCATGGGTAATATTGGGTATTTCTCCAACAATTTCAGTAATAGCTGGTTCATCTATGCCCTTCTTATTTCTAACTAGCATACGAATATTACAATTCAAATCATTTCTAAGCTTTATTTCATTTATAACATTCTTACCAACAAACCCAGTTCCGCCTAAAACAATCAAATCAAATTCACACATAATAGCACCTACCATATCAATGGGAATAGCCTATACTTTGTTTTTTTTATATAATCTTTATAGTATATATTTCTTAGTAATACCACTTCCTCAGAAATTACCCGATATACTGCATTAGCGTACCATAAAATTAGGGCAATTAAGGAAATATAATTAAACAAAATAAGTACTAATCCAGTATGAATAATAAGAGTTCCTAAATATGATGGATGCCTAATAATCTTATACGGACCAGTCATAATAGGGGTTCCTACTATCTCTCTAATCCGATGAGAATATGACTCACCTACAAGCTTAATGGCTGACACTCTAATATATATTCCGCCTATAATTAAAACAATACCTATAGTCCAAATAATGAGATTGATATTGTCAAGAGATAGGAGACCTGCAAATATCATAATATTTTTTATTATTCCTGCTATCTCCAATGTACTTTTATCATTGGTACTAGCCTCTAGTTTTAACTCCCTTAATGAAATCCTAATTTCCCAAACTGACCAGGCCAAATAAATGATACACATAATAAGAAAAAGAATTATATCAATAGGATTTCCTAACTTAAAGCAACGATATACTAATAATGAAATATTTAATGAGTAGCCGACCACCGTATATACCATGGGCATGGCTGCAGATATTTTATCCAGCTTCATATCTCTCCTCCCATCAATCAACTATAAACATCCTACTTGGTATCTTTATTTTAGATAAATATTGATGGCAAAACCCTTTCAATTCAGATATTGAGGGTTTACTATGACCATCCTTTACCACTATAGTAGCGCACAAAACTTCACCTAATCTGTCAGTATATCTAACAAAGACTTTAGCTGACTTAACAGCAGGATGTTTCATAAGAGTTTGCTCTGTTTCTTGTATGTCTACCATAGTAGACATTATTTTTGTAAATCTCCTCTTTCTTCCGACGAAATACAAAAAATTATCTTCATCTATATAACCTATATCACCACTCATAAAAAAATCTTTATACATAAGTTGAGAATATGCTTTTTCATCATTTCCATACCCCTTGCATAGTCTATCACTTTTTATTGCAATTTCTCCTACTTGCCCATATTTCAGCTGATTTCCTTCACAATCTAATATGATAATTTCTGCGTATTCATCTTGAAATGCTCCTATACTTCCTCTTTTGTTTCGCTCCTTTGAATTAAAGGTAATCGGAAAGCATTCTGTCAATCCATAACCTTGATATGCCTCCTTCCCTAAGATATCATAGATCTTTTCTTGCAATCGTTTGTCTAAAAAAGAACCTCCAGATATAATATCTAAAGAAGGATTTAAGGCATCTATCATCTTTCTTTCAGTATCACTTTCTCCCTCATGAATTAACTTGCTAATTAAAAAAGGTACTAAACATACCACGCTAACTTTATATTGAACCAGAATTTTTAAAAGTTTTTTTTGCATTATATTTTTACAAAAGATAATAGTATTTCCCCTCATCAAGGGAAGTAGTACAGATGATGAAATTGAATATATTGCGTGCATAGGTAAACAGAGTAGATGCGTCTCTCCTATTCCTTTTGGATAAATAGCCTTCATCTGTTTTATGCATCTTAAATAATCATAACAAGTATGATATACCGCCAGTGGGTATCCCATACCCTTATATGTAAAATGCAAGCTTATTACTGAATCCAGCTTAATAGGACGTAATAAACTAGGCATATATTCTAAGTCTGAAATATATAAGGATTCACATCTAGATTCTCCATTTTCATCAGCATATGGTGGTTTATCTATTAATAAAACAAAGCTTACTTCCTTCAATATTTCTTTATTAAAAGTATGCTTTTTAGATGTTACTATCCCTACAGGCTTGGAGTGTTCCAGGATATAAGAAAATTCATAATCTGTAATTGACATATCACAAAAAACAGAAATTGCTCTTATTGAGCTTAATGCATAAAAAGCAAAAATAAACTCCACACTGTCAGATAAGAAAAGTACTATCTTATCACCCTTTTTCACACCTAATTGCTTAAAATATCCACACCATACTTCAATCTGTTCTTTTATCTCTTTGTAGGTATACTCAAGCTCTAAATCCAAGTCATTGAAAGCAATGACATCAGGAATCTCTTCACTCAATTTGTAAAGTATACTAATAAAATCTTGTCCTTTTTCTATTTCTTTTTGTATATCATTTTTTAACATAATTTCCTCTCCCACGCAGATATTGATATTGCTGTTTATCAACTATTTGAGCTGAATACAAAGCACTTCCCACACTAATATTTTCACAAAAATAATTTACCTTTGCCTGAGTAGTTGCTCGATCACTCCCAAAGTTGTTATTAGATTCATATTCTATAATCACACAAGTATCATTACTGATAGGGCAATTCATTTCTATATCAATATTTGTTAATATTTGCTTTGTTTCATAGGAGACCCCATGTAAATGTATTGCTTGGGTTAAGAATTGACGTGTCAATTCTAAAATATGTAATATGCTGTAGGTAGTATCTTCTCCATCTAAAAGAGTATGGGATTTTTCAGGTATAAGAGATCTACAACATATGTTACTATCAGCATTAGTGTATATATCACTAACTACAATATTATCTTCATACACTTTATGAACCAGTTCCTTGCTAACTTTTGGTCTCGACTCTTTTGAATCTTGAACAAGACTGGCTATTATTTCATCATCTTTATAATATTGTATTTGAATATCAGCTTGGCTAATTATTTTTTCTCCCTGATATACTAAAACATAGTATTGTACCGTTTGACCTGTTTTTTTCTTTCTATGTAATATAATTTTGATCGGTATGGTTTTCTCACCAAAGTCCAGAAAATTAATCTTTAACTTTTTACAATAATACTTCTTTTCTTCTTCACTATTAGTCATGCTATCAAGCTTTACCATTTGGAGTATTCCTGATAGCAAAAGAAATCCTGAGACATGATCTAATTCATGGTCATAATAAAATTTGTGTGTTTCATCTACAATGAGTATTCCTGACCCTATACCATCATCGAAGCTTACAGTATCCAAATTAATAACAATGTTTCTCTTATTATTAAATAGACTTATAAATCTTTCCTTATTAGGCTCAGATGCCTTATCAAATAAAGTTTCTATAAAGATTCTATTATGCCTAATTGTGCTTAGTGCAATATCTAGCATTGCCTCTGAAGTGCCTATAATATCTAAACCCATAGCCCCTAAATCATTATTAATATCTTTATTAACTATATGGTTTTCATTTTCTATTCCAGAATACAAAGCATTTTGATTAAAATATACCCTAATTGGTAGCTTCTTTACTGGCTTTGCATTCAAAGAGCTAAAATCTTGCATACAATTATAAGAACTAATAAATACACTCATTAGGATTTTTTCTTCTCTGCTAAATTGTAGGCATAACATTCCATCCTCTGATTTCAAATGACTAACTATGTTCATAATTCCTGTTGCTTCTGAAGCATACTCATGGCTGATACTATTAACACTACATTTTTCAATCTTTGTAATTTCTTCGGGTAGTATTTGTGCACAATGACAGATTTCCTCCAAGGCTGCATCTCCCATTACAATAGCCTTAATGCATCCTGCTATTTCTAAATTATCCTGCTTGGCCTTAGATAGATTAGTAAGTAGTAGTAAGGTCATATTTTCTTGAATTGTCAGTTCTGTATCACTAGATATGTTTTGCATGTCCACTGGACTTTTTATCATATATCCAGCTCCTAGTAGAAGAAATTCGCAATGTGTTGAAAGCCAATACTCGGATAACAGGAGCATATTCATAAATACTTGTTCATCACCAGCAAGAGTTTGATGAAATGCCTTATTATTGAAATTCCTTGCCTGGAAACCTGATAATAGAGAAGGTATAGAAGAAGCTATTTCATCATAAATCACTTCATCTTTAATTAACTCTTTAGCAGGTATAGTAATATTGTCTATATTAATTTTATCAATATTAAGCTCTAGATATGCTTTTCGAAATTGCTTTAAAGCCATGGTTCCGCCCATATTACCGCATATTACAGCACCCATTGCCTTTAAATCAATTACTTTGTTTTTCAAAAGTAAAGATGCCAAATAAATAGTGATTGCCTGAAATGGGTCAATTTTACTCATTAGCTTTGGACCAAGCCTTAGCTCTGATGTATCAATCTCCAAATAGTCAGGAAAAAACTCTCCCTGAATATTCATGTTTTCAAACCACTTCACATTATTATAAATATTAAATCTATCTACAAATTGTCCTTGTTTCATAAGACCTTCGAAACAATCTCTAGCTGAAATTCCATCAATAATAGCTAATGGCTCAGTTAATACACTTATTAGATTTGTACTATTACTAAGCAACTCTTTCCTAGGTTCACTAGCTTGGAATGAGGATAATAATATATGTGCATTTGCTCCTCCAAACCCAAAGGAGCTTACTCCAATATTTATTTCATCAGAACCACTTATATCTTCGGCTTCGCTAGGTAAATATAGAAGTCCATCATCTAATGCATGGATTTGTGGAACATTAATATATGGTGGAATTAATTTGTTATTAATAATAAGAACAGCTTTAATAATTGATGCTATACCCGCTGCTGCTAACCCATGTCCTATAAGAGATTTAACTGATCCTATAGGAATACGCTCTCCTAGATTTCTTTTTCTTACAAAATCCTTCAGCACCTTTACTTCTGTTTCATCACCTAATTTGGTGGCTGTACCATGGGTTTCAATATATGATAATTTAACATTATCAAAATTCTTATATGCTTTATCAAGAGCCATCATTTGCCCATTATAACCGGGTGCAAATACGGATCTTTCGCTTCCATTAGAAGATAAACCTGTAGAACGTATTACTGCCAAAACTTCTCTTTTGTTCTCAAGAGCCGTCGCAAGTTCTTCTATAACAATTGCTCCCGCACCTTCTCCCAACACAAGGCCACATGCATCCTTTGAAAAAGGACGTATTTCTCCACTTGTAGATAAGGCACCCAGATGTGAAAACCCAGAATAAATATAATATGGTAATGAGGCGCTTATTCCCAATACAATTACAGAATCAGCTAGACCATGGGCCAGTAACCCTATAGCATTATCAATGGCATAAAGGGATGCTGCACAGGCTGCATCAACTGCAAAAGCAGGTCCTTTTATATTTAAATACTCAACTAATGTTTTGATCTGCTGTTCTGGTGAATATACTATTTCCCTGCTCACTTTATGGAGTAGACTATCAATGTCTTTGTTTAAATAGTCTAAATCACTCCATGATGTGCCTAATACCAAAGCAGTTCTATCATGGTCTCTTATCAATGCTTGGTCTAATTGGTCCAACACTAATTTTGCAAGCTCAATTTGCCTTCCACTTTCCATCACTGATGGTAGTTTTAAATCATCTGGAAGACAATAACCTTTATCACTATATACTATATTTATATTATGTTTTTCAGAGTATTGATTATAATTATCTTTCCACAAATCTTTCAAAGATACAGGCTTACTAATGTTGGCATTAATTATATTCGTCCAATACTCATCAATATTCTTAGCATTTGGAAAAATTCCCGCCATACTTACAATAGCATATTCCATAGTTTTTTATGCTATTTGAAAAACAAACAGCTTGCCTCCTTACTTTTTATTAAAGGTAAATACTCTCTTATATCCTATAGTTGGTTCATAGAAAATTTAAGCATAGACGGAGCAGATAATAGCACATTTGGATTCTCCTCACTGAGACTGTTTAACTCCTGTAAGAATACTTGTACACCCTCTTCATTTGATATCCCCTTTAATCCTAATTGTTTTATATTCTTAGCAGAATCTCTCATAATTCCAACGTCTGACCACAGAGACCACATAATAGATTTTACAGGATATTTGCTTCTTTCATTCCAATATGAAGAAAATCCATTAACAAATTCATTATTAGCAGAGTAATCTGGCATTCTTGGTAACCCAGTATAAGCTGAAATCGAACTAAAATTTAGCACAAAATCTAATTTACGCTCGCGGTAAAATCTATAGAGTTCAAAAAAAGAATTTCTCTTTGTTATAATACTTTTCTCAAAATCTTGGCGATTCTTATTACTCTTTCCATAATATTCTCCTGCTCCATGTATGATAGCATTTATTCCGCCACTCTTTTCTTCTATAAGTGATAATAACTGTCGGAAGTTTTCATTGTCTGATATATCGCAGGAATAATATATGAACCTTCCTCCTAAATCTTCAATTCTTCTTTTTGTTTTTATTATAGATATAGATTTCTTTATACTATTAAACCTGTTCATAAGAACTTCCTTAGTAACAAGCTTATCATCTCCCATTTCCATCACTAATAAATTGTAAATCTCATTTTTAAGAGTATCTTCATTCATATCCAGTAACTTATCATCAATCTCATTTAATATAGTGCGTCCTACAGCATAAATATTGCATTGATAAACACCTACTATACCTGCAACTATTTCAGCAGTAATCCCATTACCGGCTCCTAAGGCTAGGATGTTTTTATTGGTATTTACATTATGAAATCTAGCATAAGTGGTTTTATCTAATTCTTTATTGGTTAGCCCACGTATTTCTATGGCCTCCTTAGTTAAAAACATATCATGTCTAGTTGCTTCCCCAAAAATTGCTGACATAATAATATTTTCTTGTATATCTTGTAAATTGTTCCTTAACCATAGAGACTTTATATTATATTCATTCTTATAATCTTGACTCATAGTCTTTAGTACACCACGCATGGCTGATGATACAGGACATTGGTCATCTCCTATAATTGCTAATACTGGAACTGTTTTCTTGAGACTAGTTTTATGATTATTATTTATAAAATTATAAATAGATTTATAAATATCAAATAAGCTTATAACATTGTTATTAAAATGATTTTCCCAATCATCACTACTTAGCATATGTATTTCCTGTTCATATTGGGCGCCTATAAAGATAATAGAAGGTATTTCCTTATATTCATGAAAATAATCATTAAATATCATATCAAACGATTCAATGATTGCTTCATCTATTACATATTCACCTTTTTCGCTTATAGATATTTTACAGTTGGAAATATCGTTTTTACCGAGAACATCTGATAAAATATTAAGTCTATAATTATCAGTACTAATTAATAATACTGGCTCTGCATTCTTTAAATCCTTTAAGGGATCAATTATAATCTTGCTATATTTATATATATATCTATTAATCTCCTCACCGTCTGCATCATCAGGAAAACCCTTGGAGTATATAGGGAAAAAACATCTTAACAGGACTTCGATCTCTGTAAGGTCATTACAGCCTAATAGCTCCTGCTTAAACATTTCATAATTGCTACACTTTTCAAACAGCTTATCAAAGAAAGATTGTAAAACAAAACTATTCTTACATAAATCATTTCCATCAAATAGTGATTCTTGCTTTTTTATATACTGTATCAGTGTATCTACACATATATCATTTGAAGCAACAAAAGGCTCTGTGTCTAGTTTTGTTTTATTCTTATCATCTTCATACTGGACTATATTTTTATCACTTGCTCTTGGAATCTCCATAGCTCTCAAAGCATTATCTGTATTGGATATTATTGAAACAAAGGCAATATCTTTCTTATATTTGTTTTTTAAAGCATAATTAACCATCTCCATTTGTCCATTAAAACACTTTTGAAGTATATTCTTATTATGTAGGAAATATTTTCTTATAATAGTATCTTTTCTATTCTTTAAGAAATAATCAAAATTATTATAATCAAAAAATATCTCTTTATTGAATTCAAGTCCATGGCTTGCAAGAATTGCAAAAAATTCTTCTATACCATTAGCTGGTGATTTACATGCACTATCAACACCATATGTAACTACATTATCATTTTTAAATATTGATTTATTCATTTTTGTAAGCACATTCCCAGGACCAATTTCTATAAATATTCGTCCCCCGTCAGAGTAAATATTCTGGCATAATTCATGCCACCTAACCTTTTCTACAATCTGTCTAGATAACAATGAAGAAAGCTCATTGCTATTATTATATTTTGATGC
>JAAYRC010000040.1 GCA_012518975.1 Clostridiales bacterium | reverse complement strand
TTATTATTATTATTAGTATTACTAGCTATATCATCAAGTAGTTTATCTTATGCATTTGAGGAATATGAAGAAGCAGAAATAACATTCGAAGATGCATTTGTATATGTTTCTGAAAATATAATAGATAAATCAATGAATTTTCTCGGTGAAAATGAAAACTGGGAAATTTCCTTAGAATTAGATGAGACAATAGGTGAAACAGGTCAAGTAGAATATAGTGCAATTTTAACAATAACCCCAAAGCAGGGTGACATTACATGGACAAGATTTGATTTAATATCCAATAATGGGATATTTACAAAAAATGAATGGCAAATATTTAGAAATCCTATAAAGATTACTACTAATGAATTATTACCAGTCATTGACGAGGAGATAGTAATTGTGACATCACAAAGGAATTTGGAGAACAAGGATGTATTGTTTTTAGTAAATAATATTGATGAAGATATGATTTCTTCAAAGCAAGCTAGTAGTATATTTATTGAAAAGTTTTATGAAACCTATGGAGTATATCCACCCATGTCCTATTCCTATGAAATTTCAGCTTATAATGGATATTGGTTGATATCCTTTGATGATAATGATGGAATTGGTGGAAAGGGTATATTGTTAATCGATGGTACTACTGGTTATGCAGATGATATAAAAATAGATGAATAGTTATGAGAGATTTGTAATAGAGGGTACTATTAGTGTAATAAAACTTATAATCCTGTTGATTAAAGACTTCTTTCAGATAAGAATATCATGTAAGTATTCTTAACTGGAGGAAGTTTTTTTGTGTGATCAAAATTGCAATTGGATAGTATGTATTTAAGCAATAAGATTTGAATAAGATAAATTAGGACTTATTAATTAGCAATATTAATAATCACTAATATATACCTAGAAAAAGAAGCAAGAAGTATTTATAGAAAATCACCTATATAAAGTATAAGAGAAGCTAGCAATATAAATTATTCCATTAAAAGTACCAAAAAAGATAAGAATAAGTCAAAATGAGTTGACATATATGATAAGGTTAGCTAAAATACATAACGTAATGAACAAAAAATAGCCAAATGATATTTATTAGAGAGTATTAATAAATATTAATATAAATTGTGCTTGGACATTACTATTAGATAAAGACCAATAATTAGGTAGATCCAATTTAATATCTAACAATAGGAGAGGTAACGGTGAAAAAGAAGAATAAGATAATAATAGGAATACTGCTAGTACTTGTAATTATTTTAGTAATTGTAATCTTACCTAAAGGTAAACCTAAGGATTATAGTGAGAAATATATAGGAGAGACAGATTTACATAAAGATATAGAAGGTATTGGTCGTGATAATACATATGCAAAATATCTGGAGAGACATTCAGATGTGATACTTCCAGATGACAATATTGAGATTAGTGCATCCACCTATATAAGTGGTAATGATATTGAAAAATATGCGGAGTATGAAGGTGTGTCTGATGTGGTATATACATCAGAGAACTCATATATTGAATGGGAAGTAGAAGTTCCTCAAGCCGGTATGTATCAAATCTATATGGATTACTATGCGGTTAAATCAAGAGGAGTGGATATAGAAAGAAAATTATTAATTAATGATAATGTTCCCTTTTTGGGGGCTGAGGCTCTTAGTTTTACTAGGTTTTGGACCAACAAAAATGATGTAAAGAGAGATAACCAAGGGAATGACATTCGTCCTACTCAGATAGACCAGCCGAATTGGATCAGGGGATATTTTAAGGATGATTTGGGATATTATAGTGAACCTTATTATTTTTATTTTAATCAAGGAAAGAATACAATTGCATTAGAAGCTGTTAATGAACCTGTTGCAATCAAGAGTATCACATTACAAGCTATCAAGGAGACACCTACATATACAGAGTATCTTAATTCCTTGCCTAATGTTTCGCTATCAGACCTAGCCTTGAATTACAAGGAGGTTATACAGGGAGAGGATTCCACCTTACGTTCTTCTCCATCATTATATCCACTATATGATAGGTCATCATCCAATACCGTACCATATAGTGTAACGAAGATTCGTTTAAATATGATCGGAGGAAATGCTTGGAGGATTCCAGGACAGTGGATCGAATGGAGTTTTAGTGTACCTGAGGATGGATATTACAATATAACAATAAAGGGAAGACAGAATTATCAAAGAGGCTTTAAGTCTACAAGAACCTTATATATAGATGGTGAAATACCCTTTGATGAGGCTAAAGAAATAGGTTTTAAGTATAATACCAAATGGGAGTCCTTTACCCTATCAGATGAAGAAAATAATCCCTACAAATTTTATCTGACTAAGGGGGATCATAGACTAAGAATGGAAGTTACACTAAGTGATTTGGGATTATTACTTAATGATATGCAGGATTCTGTCTATAGACTTAATGAAATCTACAGAAAGATATTGGTTCTTACAGGAACTAATCCAGATAGATACAGAGATTATAGAATACATGAAGTATATCCAGAAGTAATTGAAGCTATGGAACTAGAAAGCAAAAGGTTATTTAAGATTGTTGATGATGTTGTAGCCTATACTGGACAAAAGTCAGAACAGGTAGCACCCATAATTACGCTTGCTGAACAGTTAGAGCTGTTTGTTAAAAAGCCAGACAAAATACCAGTTGGATTTTTTAGATTCAAAGAGAATATCAGTGCGTTCGGAACTTCTATACTCCTGTTAAGTGAGGGACCATTGGATATAGACTATATTACCGTAACAGGTATCAATGAAAAACCTGATAAGGTAAAGGAATCAGCAATAAACAAGCTAGTTCACGAAGTGAAGTCCTTTGCAGCATCTTTTGTAATAGATTACAACGCATTAGGTGATGTATATGATGAGGAAGAAGCTATTGATGTATGGATTCTAACAGGTCGTGATCAAAGTACAGTTTTGAAGACTATGATTGATGATACCTTTACACCTTCTTCAGGAATAAATATTAATTTGAAACTTGTTGAACCACCTACTCTACTTAATGCTGTATTAGCAGGTACGGGGCCAGATGTGGCTTTATCCGTAGGACAAGGCGAGCCTGTCAATTATGCATTACGTAATGCGGTAGAAGATTTAACTCAGTTTGAGGGCTATGAGAAGGTTTTAGAAGAGTTTTATCCTAGCGCTTATGAGTCATTCAAATTCGAAGATGGACTTTATGCTCTTCCAGAGTCTCAGAACTTTAATGTAATGTTCTATCGTACTGATGTTATGGAGGAACTTGGGCTGGAGATACCCCAGACTTGGGATGACTTGATTAATATACTACCTATTATTCAGCAAAAGAATATGCAGGTTGCTATACCTACTACTGAAAGGTTAATAAATAATGTGAACAATCCTGACCTTTCTACATTTTTCGCAATGCTATACCAAAATGGTGGTAGGGTATATAACGATGTAGGCGACCGTACCTTGATTGATGAGGAAAGTGGTATAAAAGCATTTGAATCATATACTCATTTGTTTACACAATATAAACTACCTACTATTTATGATTTTCCTAATAGGTTTAGGTCTGGTGAAATGCCTTTAGGTATTCAGGATTTCTATGTATTTAACACCTTGGTTGTATTTGCTCCTGAAATCAGAGGACTATGGGATTTTACATTAATTCCGGGTACTTTAAAAGAGGATGGAACAATTGATAGGTCTGCTCATACATCTGTAACTGGGTCTATGATGTTTAAACAGGATGATGATGAGATTAAGCAAAAATCTTGGGAATTCCTAAAATGGTGGGTTAGTGCGGATACACAGGTGCGTTTTGGTCAGGAGATGGAAAGTATTCTAGGAGCATCTGCTAGATATGCAACAGCTAACAAGAATGCCTTTAAACGCCTATCCTGGAGTAGCAGTCAGATAGAAGTACTAGAAGAGCAATGGGAATGGACTGTAGGTCTTAAGGAAGTGGCAGGAGGTTATTTCACTGGAAGACATATAACCAATGCTATAAGAAAAACAATTAACAAGAATGAAGACAGTCGAGAGACTTTGTTGGATTATGGAAGAACAATTAATGAAGAGATAGAAAAGAAACGTATAGAATTTGGACTGGATGCTAGATGATGGGAGGGATAACGAAATGTCAGTATTAAAAAGCTATATTCAGATAAAGAAAAGAAATGCGTCTATTTCATGGAAGATAGCAAAAAAATCAAAGACATATTATTTGTTCCTTGCCCCTTATGCTACTTTGTTTTTTTTGTTCTATGTTGTACCGGTAGTAGTTTCCGTATTCTTAAGTTTTACCTATTACAATGTATTGGAGCCAGCTGAGTTTATAGGCTTTCAAAACTATATAAACTTAATACTTGCTGATGATGTATTCCTAATCGCTGTTAAGAACACTTTCTTAATAGCGGTAATAACAGGACCGATTGGTTATTTGGCCGCATTTCTATTTGCCTGGTTTATCAATGAGTTACCTAGATATTTGAAAGCCTTTGCTGTTGTAATATTTTATGCACCGACTATTTCAGGTCAGGTATACCTTATATGGTCAATTATATTCTCTGGAGATGCTTATGGCTATATTAATGCCTTCTTGCTTAACTTGGGAATTATAAATGAGCCAGTATTATGGTTGACTAATCCTCAATATATGTTAACAGTTGTTATCATTGTTACCTTGTGGATGAGTCTTGGCACAGGCTTCTTAGCCTTTGTAGCTGGATTACAAGGTATTGACCAGTCTCAATATGAGGCGGGATATATTGATGGTATTAAAAATCGCTGGCAAGAATTATGGTATATTACCTTACCTAATATGAAACCAATGTTGTTGTTTGGTGCTGTTATGACAATTACACAGTCATTTGGAGTTGCTGATGTACCAATGGCTCTGACGGGATTTCCTAGTACGGACTATGCAACTCAGACAGTAGTTACACATTTGATTGACTATGGTTCGGTAAGATTTGAAATGGGCTATGCAGCTGCAATAGCGACAATTTTGTTCATTACTATGATTTTATGTAATAAGGTAATCCAAGCATTCTTACGCCGTGTAGGAACTTGAGGTAGATGATATGGAGAAGATAGCGATGAAGAAAAAGTTCCGAATTAAGAAAAGCAAACCAAATCGTTCTTTTGGAGGAGACTTAGGGATAAATTTCATATTGATATTTTTTGGATTGTTTATGGCCTTTCCACTAGTTTATGCAATTAATAGTGCTTTTAAACCTTTGGATGAGATATTTATCTATCCACCTAGGTTATTTGTTAGAAATCCGACCATGAATAACTTTCAGGATTTGTTAGTTATTATGGGTAAGTCATGGGTACCCTTTACTAGATATCTATTTAACACTGTATTTATTACAAGCTTAGGTACAGCAGGACACTTGTTAATAGCATCCATGGGAGCATATGTACTTGCAAAATATGAATTTCCAGGAGGCAAGGCTTTCTTTAACCTAGTTGTAGTAGCCTTAATGTTTAGTGGCTATGTAACTGCAATTCCAAACTATCTATTGATGTCTAAGATTGGATGGGTTGATACATATTGGGCTATCATAGTTCCTTCCTTTGCATCTCCTATGGGATTATTCCTTATGAAGCAGTATATGGAGGGTGTACCAGATGTTCTTATAGAGGCAGCTAAGATAGATGGTGCTAAGGAGTGGAGAATATTTAGTAGAATCGTATTACCTGTAGTTAAGCCTGCATGGTTAACCTTAATGATTTTCTCAGTTCAGGGTCTGTGGAATACAAGAGCTTCAAACTTTATATATTCAGAAGAATTAAAGACCCTACCCTATGCCCTACAACAGATTTTGGCTGGTGGTATAGCAAGAGCAGGTGTGGGATCAGCAGTTTCTTTAGTAATGATGACAGTACCGATTGCGGTGTTTATTATAGCAGAAAGTAATATATTAGAGACTATGGCAAGCTCTGGTATAAAGGATTAAGGAGGAAACAATGAGAAAAAAAACAAAATTCATAATTTTCTTTTGTCTAGCTTTAATACTGTTTCCATCTGCATCCGTAAGAGCTGAAAGAACAACATATACATATACATATGACTACTGGCGTGTTGAAAGAGAATCTCCTGATGCATATAAGGCAGTGGAAACTATTACGGGATCCAAGCTTGGTATAGGTGATTTTAGTAATCCCCAGGGACTTTATGTAAGAGGCAACCGTATCTATGTATGTGATACTGGTAATCATAGAATTATAGTTCTCGAAAGAGATGGATATAACAATGTACAAGTAATAGACCAAATTTCTGAATTTAAGGGAGATGTAGAAAACAACACATTATCTCAACCTCATGATATTTTCGTGACTGAAACAGGTGAGTATTACATAGCAGATACAAACAACCAAAGAGTACTTCACTTAAGTTCAGACGCCCAGTTAATAAAAGTGATTAATCGCCCTGTAGACCAAACGGTTGATGAAGCATCAGATTTTCTACCAACTAAATTAGTGGTAGATAAGGCTGGAAGATGTTTTGTACTAGCTAGAAACTATAATAAAGGTTTTCTTCAATACGATAGAGAAGGAGAATTCATTGGTTATATGGGGGCTAGTGAAGTTAGGTTTAATTTTACTGATTATATATGGAAGTTGTTATCAACACAAAAGCAAAAATCTCAAATGGCACAGTTTGTTCCAACAGAATATAACAATGTAGCAATGGATAAGGACGGCTTCTTATATGCTACAAATTCGGTTTTTGAGGAACATATGTTGAGATCCGATGAGGCAAAACCTATCCGTAAACTAAATTCAATGGGCACAGATATATTGGTAAAAAATGCCGAATTGCCACCCATTGGAGATGTATGGTGGGATAATGCCGGTGGTGTATCTGGTAGCTCTAGACTTATTGATATTACGGTATTAGATAACGATATTTATTATGCAATAGACAGAACAAGAGGTAGGATATTTGGATATGATGATCAAGGTAATCTATTATATGCCTTTGGCAGTATA
Source organism: Clostridiales bacterium (assembly GCA_012518975.1). GTDB lineage: Bacteria > Bacillota > Clostridia > Lachnospirales > Lachnospiraceae > Mobilitalea. Next base: position 12,857 of record JAAYRC010000040.1, on the reverse strand, counting down.
GGTAATAAACTTGGATATCTACAGTTTCCTACGGCTATTGATCACATGGACAATGATTTAATAGTCCTTGATTCCCGTAATATAGGCATAACTTTTTTTACACCGACTGAATATGGTAAATTAATTAATGATGCAATTATGGCCTATTCCGTAGGGCAATACGAACTATCTGCAGATTACTGGAGAGAAGTACTAAGGCTTAACGGTAATTATGATATGGCTTATGTAGGTATTGGTCGTGCCTTGCTAAGGCAGGAAAAATATAAGGAGGCTATGGAGTATTTTGAGTTTGCCCTTGATGATATAAATTATTCTAAAGCCTTTCAATTATATCGTAAGGAATGGATTGAGGATAACATAATTTGGATTTTCACATCGTTCTTTTTGATTATTACAGTACCTATAGTAATTGGTAAGGTTAAGAAAATAAGAAGAGAGGTGGCAGAGGCAGAATGAAAGCATTAACGTCAAGGTTGATTTCTGATACAAAAAAGAATAAATTAAGACACTTAGGTACCACTCTTCGTTATTCCCTATATGTAATCACCCATCCATTCGATGGCTTTTGGGATTTAACCCATGAAAAACGAGGGTCATTAGGAGCCGCAAATGTAATTATAGTGGCCGCCCTGTTAACTAATATATTAAAACTACAATTTAGCAGTTTTTTGTTCGTTAAGGTTATTTGGGAGTTTACGAATTTATTAGAAATAGTCTTAGGATTTTTAGCTCCTATTGTTATAGGATGCTTAGCTAATTGGGGTCTTACAACATTGTTTGATGGTAAGGGTACAATGAAGGACGTATATATGGCAATAGGGTATTCCTTAACTCCATATGTTCTTATACAGATACCAATGATTTTTATTAGCAACCTTATAACTGTACAAGAAGGCTCGTTATACATCTTTTTACATTACTTATCTGTATTATGGTGCGGGGCTTTGATTATAAGTGCAGCCATGATGATTCATGATTATGCATTAAGTAAAACTCTTCTAACCTTGATTGCAACCGTAGTAGGTATGATGGTAATTATATTTATGTTGCTACTATTTTTCACCCTAGTATCTGATGCTATAGCATATTTTATTTCATTATATAAAGAAATAAGTTTCCGATTCTACTAATAAGGAGGATTAGTGATGATTAAAATAAAAAAATTAAGCCTATTCCTCTTGCTGGCTCTCTTATTAACAGCCTGTAAAAAAAATGTGGAAGAGGATTTAATAATTGAAACATATTCTTATGAAGAAAGTGATGAAGTATTTGTTTTAGAGGATGATAAGATTAAATTCACCTTAGACCCGGATACTACATATTTTGAGGTGTTGAATAAGTCAAATAATTCAACCTGGACTTCTAATCCCATAGCTGCTGCAGATGATCCTTTTGCAGATCCAGAAAGTAAGAAGTATCTGCAATCAACCTTACTGATAGAATATAGTAATGACGCAGGTATGACTACAATATATAATAATTATGAGTATAGCATAATTAAAAAAGTATATTCAGTTGAGGCTGATGAGGATTATATTAAAGTAAATTACACTATCGGGGATATAGAGAAAACATTTAATATCCCAAATGCTTTGCCAGAATCAAGGATGAATATTTTCTTGGATAGAATGGATAAGAAGCAGAGAAGGTCAGTTGTTGACTACTACCGTAAGATAGACATTAACAAGCTAAGACCAACAGATGATAAGAATGAACTGCTAGGTAAGTATCCAGAGCTTGAAAGTGAACCTGTTTACGAACTTAGAGAAAATGCTCAGGATTATCTTAAAAAGAGAATCGAGGAGATATTTTTTGATATAGGATATACCGCTCAGGATTTAGAGGAAGATAGGGCTAGGTATGGGCAGGATAAGGCCAAAGAGAAACCATATTTCAATGTTTCTATTGTATATCGATTAGAGGATGGAGAGCTTGTAGTGGAAGTTCCTTTTGAGGATATGCAATGGCGTCCTAATTATCCCTTAACTAAGGTTAAATTATTACCTTATCTTGGTGCAGGTAGCACAGAGGATGAAGGTTTTGCCTTAGTTCCTGATGGTAATGGTGGAATTATTAACTTCAACAATGGAAAGAATAGGCAGGCTGCATATTATACGGAAGTTTACGGCTGGGATAGTGCAATGAAGAGAGAGGCAGTAATAGATGAAAGCAGATCTGCATTCCCGGTGTTTGGAATTTCCAAGAATGGTAGTTCATTGATATGTATATTAGAAGATGGTAAGGCAGTAGCGTCTATAGAAGCTGATGTTAGTGGAAGAAATCATAGTTACAATTATACTTACGCATCTTATATAACTATGCATTCTGCATCTGTTCAGGTATCAGCTAAAACAGATAGATCTGTTATGGTTTATGAAGCGAGAAAACCAGAAGGCGTATTAAAGCAAAGATATAAATTTTTAGATACTGGATCATATTCAGATATGGCTAGCTCTTATAGAGATTATCTTATTAAGAATACTGACCTAGTTAAAAATACTGACAAGAGTACGCCAATAAATATCACCCTAATAGGCGCCGTTGACCAGGTTAAGCAACGCTTAGGTATTCCTGTATCAGTACCTACTCCACTTACAAGCTATGATGATGCTTATAATATTATTACTGAACTAACTGATAAAGGTTATAACAATCTTTCTGTAAGATATAGTGGTTGGATGAACAAAGGTATTAAGCAGAAGGTCCTAAATAAGGTCAAAACTATTTCTGAATTAGGAAGTAAAAAGAAATTAATAAAATTGATTAACCACACCAATGAACTTGGTATTCCCTTATATCTAGAAGGTGCTGTCATGTATGCCTATGACAGTAATATACTAGATGGCTTTATTACTAATAGAGATAGTGCTAGGTATACCAGTAGAGAGGTAGTTAAGCTTTATAGCTTTTCGCCCATATACTATGGAATTGAAGACTGGAAGGACCATTTTTATCTGCTTAGACCACAAAGAACTATGGAATACATGCAGAATCTGACCGACTATACCAATAAATATTCAGCTAAAGGAGTGGCCTTTCCTGATATAGGATATCAATTAGCTGCAGATTATTATCATAGGAATCTTACGACAAGAAATGAAGTACTAAAGATGCAAGAGGATAAACTAAAGGACATAGTTACATCAGGTGCTGGTGTGATTGTGAATCATGGAAATGATTATGTACTTCCTTATGTAGATTTTGTAGCAGGTATGGAACTGAAAGGAAAAGGATACCACATAATTGACCATTCAGTACCATTTTATACAATGGCTATACATGGTTTGGTAAATTATTCTGGTAACCCAATTAACTTAACAGGAGATTTTCAAGCAGAAATACTAAGAAGTGCAGAAAACGGTGCAGGTTTATCATTTGTATTTATGAAAAAACCTACAAGTTACCTACAGAACTCTAACTATACATATTATTTTGCAACTGATTATGACCTTTGGAAGGAAGAAGCCTATAGTATATATAGTAGATATAACAATGAATTAGGACATATATTTGACCAGTACCTAATAGATCACGAGATTATTAATACGGGTGTATCGGTATCAACATATGAAGATGGAACTAAGGTATATGTTAATTACAACGATTATAACTTTGTCGCTGGCGATATAAGTATTCCCGCCAATGATTATTTGGTAGAAAGGAGGTAAAGATGGCTAAGACCAAGCAGAAAGACCTTAAAAAAAGGAAAGCAATAGTTGGATATCTGTTTATTCTTCCTTTTATAATTGGTTTTATCTCATTTATGGCTGTTCCCCTCCTGGAATCATTACGGATGTGCTTTAGTAATGTTATTATATCGACTGGTAACAAGGGCTTTGTACTAGAGAATATCGGATTGAGAAACTTTGTCAGAGCATTTACTGAGGATCCGGACTTCAACAGGATGTTAACAGAAGAAATCACACGAATGGCAATTAATGTGCCTGCAGTACTAATTGTAAGTTTTATAATGTCTTTACTATTAAATCAAGATTTTAAGGGAAGAGGGCTTGTAAGGGCCGTATTCTTTCTACCTGTAATACTTTCATCAGGTGTTTTAATAGGACTTGAGTTTAATAACAGTATGCTAGATGGAATGAAGTCATATATTCAAGAGAACTCTAATGTAGTTGATATTACAGCAAGCTTACAGGAAATATTATCAAACAGTGGTATGGGAACCAGGTTTTTAAATACTGTGTATGATATTCTGAACTCCGTATACGAAGTAGTATTGTCATCGGGTATTCAGATAATCATCTTCCTATCAGCACTTCAGTCTATACCAAAAAGTATGTATGAAGCAGCTAAAATAGAAGGTTGCTCAGCTTGGGAGAGCTTTTGGAAGATTACCTTACCCATGGTTAGTTCAATTATCTTAGTTAATGTTATTTATACCATTATTGACTTCTTTATGAGAACTGATAGTGAAATCATGGAGAAGATTCGTACAAATATGATAAGGTTGGATTATGGCTTTAGTTCTGCCATGGCATGGGTATATTTCCTATGTGTTATTGTTATTATAGCTGTGTTTTCTGCAATTACTTCAAGGTGGGTGTATTATTATGAATAAACGAATAAAAGAAAAGTGGAAATTGGCTATTTATAGAAACAAGAAATCAGAAGGTTATTATCTAAAGAAGACTATAACTAGGAAAACATATAATTTTCTTCGTGCCATATTGCTATTTGGTTTGTGCTTTCTGATAATACAACCGCTTCTTAATAAAATATCAATGAGTTTTATGCTAGAGAAGGATTTGTATGATCCTACTATTATAGTTGTACCAAGAAACTTTACTACGGATAATTACAAGCTAGTTAGTAGCCTGATAGATTATTGGAAATCTTTAAGAAATTCATTATTTTATTCACTGATAATCAGTATATTACAGGTTGCATCTGCTACGGTTATTGGTTATGGATTTGCAAGATTTAATTTCCCCTTAAAAAAGTTTTGGTTTGCTTGCGTAGTACTTGTAATTATTGTACCACCCCAGACAATTCTTTCATCATTATATCTTAATTTCAGATTTTTTGATGTATTTGGAATTGCAGAGTTTTTTACAGGTAAGACAATTAATCTATTAAATTCTCCCCTACCATATATGTTTATGAGTCTTACTTCTATGGGATTGAAAGGTGGTTTATATATCTTCCTGATTAGGCAGTACTATAGAGGGGTACCTAAGGAATTAGAAGAGGCGGCTTATGTTGATGGTTGTGGTAACTTTTCAACATTTATAAAAATCATGTTACCGGATGCTAAGCCCATAATAACATCTTGTTTTCTATTTGCCTTTGTATGGCAGTGGACGGACTCATTTTACTCAACTATGTTTTTAGGAAAGATATCGCTTCTTTCTAGGAGGTTAACAGCTATTACTCAATTACTAGCCGAATATATGACAGGTATAGGGACAGGTTCTAGACCATCGGTTGCTTATGGGCAGATGATGATATCAACAGGTATGATTATGGCTATTATTCCTTTATTATTGATTTACTTAGTAGCCCAGAGAACCTTTGTAGAGAGCTTAAGCCAGACAGGTATTAAAATGTAATGATGTATAGAAAGTGTTTACACTTTACTATAAAAAAACAAATATAAATAGGAGGAAAAGTATGAAAAGAAATATTAAAATGTTGCTAATGCTTATTTCTGTATTTGTATTAAGCTTTACAATGCTTGCTGCATGCGGAAAAAAAGGCGATGACAAGGGCGACGGAAGTGAAACTGATCCAGTAGTAGAAAACAATGGTAATGTTGATACGGACCCAGTGGATAATGGACCTGATGTTGACGATCCTGTTGATGAAGAGCCTGCAATGGATCTTGGTGGCATGGAAATCATCATCGGTGACTGGTGGTCACCAGAAGTACCAGCTGAGCCTAGTAATGCTTATCAAGAGGCCAGACTTGAGTATCGTGAAATGATACAGGATAAATATAACTTCAAGGTTAAAGAGGTTGCTATAACTGATTGGAATGGTATGCAAGAATTATTTACAACATCAACAGTAGCAGAGGATCCTGCTGCTCATGTATTCTTACTACATCCAGGTTGGATAGTAGCACCTATAGCTAATGGTCTTGTATATGACCTAGCAACTCTTGACAACTTAGATTTCTCAGAGAGCAAATGGATTAACAACGTTAGAGAAGCAACTACAGTTGGAAATTCTATATACGGTATGAACGCTGGAAATCCTGAGCCAAGATTAGGTATATTCTGGAATAAGAGATTATTCCAAGAGGCAGGTTTAGATCCAGACCATCTTTACAATCTACAAGCAAGTGGAGAGTGGACATGGGAAGCTCTTGAAGAAGTATGTGAAGTTTTAACAAGAGATACCAACAGCGATGGTATTACAGATCAATACGCTATGGCAAACTTCAACTCCAATATATTTAGAGGCGCTTTAATGTCCAACGATGCTAGATATATAGGTAAAACCGATGATGGCAAATTCTATAGTGGACTTAATGATCCTAATTTCCTAGAGGCAATACAATGGGTTATTAGCTTGATTGATAAGGGTTACGAGATGCCTGCACCTGAAGATGCAGAATGGAACTGGTTTGGACCTGCATTTGTTGATGGTAAGGTTGCAATGCAAGCTGGTGAGGAATATATGTCTAGTCAAGAGTTAGCTTCTATGGAAGATGACTTTGGATTTGTATTATTCCCTAAGGGACCTAAGAGTGGTAACAAATACAACGTATATTTCAATGATAATACTGCAGTAATCCCTGCATGTTTTGATAAAGAAACTGCAGAGAAAATAGCTTTCGCATACAACTTATGGACCGATCCTGTACCAGGATATGAAGATTCAGATGCATGGAAAGATTGGTATTATACTAAGTTCCGTGATGATAGAGCTGTAGACGAAACACTTGCAATGATGTACGATGTAGCAGTTGAAAACAACGACTTCTCACCTTATGTAGAGGGTCTTGATATGGGTCCTTTATTCATATGGGATGTATTTGCTAAGGCAAAAACTCCTGCAGAAGCAGTTGAAGAAATTACTGGAACAGTACAATCACTTGTTGACGAAGCAAACAAGTAGACTAATTAACTGAATAGGGAGGGGAGGCTTCATTAACCTCCCTTCCTTTTTGTTTATGCAGACCTATTAATAATATTGACAGTAAAGAGGGAATCAAGATGGACAATATAATAAAAGAAAAGTTTAACAATATTAAGCATACACTATCTTATAAAGGAATAGGACACAGGAATCCTTTAATAACGCAGGACTTTGGCGCAGACCCCTATGCAATAGTATATAAAGACAGAGTATATGTATATATGACACATGATATATTGATGCATAACCAAGATGGTGAAATAATTGATAATACTTATCAAGATATAAATAAACTGAAGGTAATATCATCCTCAGACCTAGTAAATTGGACTGATCATGGTGATATTCACGTGGGAGGCTTAGGTGGAGCTTCAAAATGGGCTAGATGCTCATGGGCCCCTGCAGTAGCATGGTGCGAAATAGATGGAGAGGATAAGTTTTTTATATACTTTTCTAATAGTGGAAGTGGTATAGGGGTTTTAACAGGGGATAGTCCTATTGGGCCCTTTAGAGATGAACTTGGAAAGCCTTTAATTGACAGAAACACACCTAATGTAAAGGATGTGGTTTGGATATTCGATCCGGCTGTGCTTGTAGATGATGATGGAAAAGCTTATCTATATTTTGGCGGAGGTTTACCTGAAGGGAAAAATGAATGGCCTAACACTGCAAGGGTTATTGAGCTTGGTCCAGATATGATGAGTACGGTTGGTGAGGCTGTGGTTATAGAAGCACCTTACATGTTTGAAAGCTCTGGAATTAATAAAATAGCAGATAGCTATTATTACTCATACTGCTCGAATTTTACCAGTAGAGCAGAGGCTACAGGAGACCATGTGCCTTTAGCAGGTGAGATTATTACTATGAAAAGTAGTTCTCCCTTTGGTCCTTGGAGTTATATGGGTTCAATACTTAAGAATCCTGAACATTTCTTTGGTACAGGAGGAAACAACCATCATTGTATGATTGAATTTGGTGGAAGATATTTTATGTTCTATCATACATCTGTCTTACAGGATGCAATGGGAATAAAGGGAGGATATAGGTGTACATTCATAAATGAAGCACTTGTAGAGGCTGGTAAAATAAAACCTATAATAGCTAACAAATCAGGAGTGGACCAGCTAATGCCTTTTAATCCCTACAAAGAAACGGAAGCAGTAACCATGTCTAATAATGCAGGAATAAAAACATATGAGGTTAATGAAGATGTCCATGGAAAAAAAGTATATCTTGGTTCTACTAAAGATGGTGACTGGATATCAATAAGTCAGGTTGATTTTGGAGAAAAGGGTCCCGACAGTCTAACCCTATGTTTTGCTAGTCAGGGTGATGGAGGAGCTGTAAGGATAAGTTTGGACAGCCTTGATGGTGATTCTATTGCTTATGTAGATATAAGTGACACAAAGGGACTTGATAATTTTGTTGAAGTAACTGTTCCTGTATCCCAGGTGACAGGTGTTCATGATATTTATTTTACATTTTTAGATGGCGAATATCTACTAGACTATTGGAAATTCAATGAAAAGAAGTAAATAGTATTTTGGTCTTTATTAACTTGCACAACTTAACAAGGGTTTTGTGAGTTTTGCAATTATCAAATTAGGCTATGTGTATAAGAGGAGGTATATGTTAAGAGTGAAGACAAAAACTAGTGTGCGGTTAACATTATTGACAATATTTGTATTACTAGCTTTATTTTCTATGGGATGTAAAACCAATAGAAATAGTAATGATGATGTAGAAACTCAAGACCCAGTCTCAGATTTTTTTGATCCTGATAAGGAGAATACAGGAGTCGATGTAGGCGAAGTAAAAGATAAGAATGATGGCATTGAAACTACAGATAAGAATGATGGCATTGAAACTACAGATAAGAAGGATGATGATGCTTTATTGCCTCCTATCCACTATGGCGATGTAGAGGTTGAAAAAGAGATAGTATTAAGTGAGGACTTTGAAGCATCGGAGTTGGCCTTTAAAGGAAGAGGAGATGCTCATATAGAGCTTGTAAATAATAAGGCCAGTTCGGGCTCTAATTCGCTTTTGACCACAGGACGAACGGCACATTGGAATGGTCCTATAATAGAACTTACTGATAAGATAATACCAGGTGAGGTTTACTCAGTTACAGCCAGTGTACTTTATGATGACGGACCAGATAGTGTACAGATTGATTGTATGATAGAGCTTAATGGTAATCAATATTATAATGTAGGATCTACTATGGCCAAAAGAGGTGAATGGACTAGTCTAAATGGCAGAATTACAATTCCTAAAGATATGGTTACTGTAAGTTTCTATTTTGAGAACAAATATGATGCGGCCGCAGCAGATATTACAGATTTCTACATAGATGATATTGCTATTTCAAGAGAGGTTACCAGTGTTGTAAGAGGTGATATTCCAGCTATAAAGGATGTATATAAGGATTATTTCACAATTGGAGTGGCGGCTACGGTTCCAGAAGCTCAGGAGAGTCGACAGGGATTGATAAAGGACCAGTTTAATAGTTTTACAACAGGAAATGAACTAAAGCCTGATAGTCTTTTAGATTATGAGAAATGCATATCAGATCCTAAGTATGATGATAATCCTCAGATAAGCTTCAAAAACGCCGAGTTCTTAATGGATTTTGCTAATGAAGCAGGCCTACCTATGAGGGGTCATACCTTAGTGTGGCATTCACAGACTCCTAGATGGTTTTTTGCAGAGGATTATTCCAAGGATGAAAACGCCCCACTTGTATCTAAGGAATTAATGTTAAGGCGTTTGGAGAATTATATTAAAAATGTATTGGAATATTCTCAGACCCATTATCCAGGCTTGATATATGCATGGGACGTAGTTAATGAGGCTATAGAAATATCAGATGGTATGGATGGAGGTTACCGTTCTACTGATAGCTATTGGTATCAGATTATAGGTGAAGACTTTGTTGAAAAAGCATTTGAGTATGCTAGAAAGTATGCCGACCCTGAAGTTAAGCTTTTCTATAATGACTATAATACAGAAGAAGAGCTAAAAATGCGTGCGATTATAGATATGGTTGAATCTTTAAAGCAAAAGGGACTAATTGATGGTATTGGACTTCAATGCCACCTAGGTCATAGTAGTCCATCTTTAGCCAATATTGAGCGGTCTATAAGAAAATATGCTGAAACAGGATTAGAAATACATATTACAGAATTAGATATGGATTTGACTGATAATTCAGAAGTAGAACTTATGAAGCAGGCATCTAGGTACAAACGTTTATTTATCATGTTAAAGCATTTTAAGGACAAAGATATAGCCAATATAACTAATGTAACTTTTTGGGGAATGTCAGATGATATATCTTGGTTAAACAAGCCAGGAGTCCCTAATTATCCATTGCTTTTTGATAAATATTTGGTTCAAAAGCCTGCATTTTGGGGAGCCATACTGCATCCAGATATAGCTTTAAATTAATTATACAAGAAATTTTCAATTGACCACTTATAGAAGGTGTTATTAATGATTAAAATACAAAACAAGACAAAAAAATATATATTTTTAATCATGATATCCATGGGGTTATCAGCTTGTAGCCTTGCTCCAAAGGAGGAGGTTCTTCCTGATGCCCCTATAATCACAACAGGAAATGTTAAGCCATACCGAAGTGTTGAAGTTATACAAGGAGATATTATTGAAAAAGTAAAATTCGATTGTGTATATGAAGCATTTAGTACTGAACAGCTTGGTTTCGCCGTAAATGGAAAGCGAATTGATCACATATATGTAAGTGAGGGTGATTATGTAGCAGCTGGAGATATACTTGCTGACTTAGAGATGGATGATATCAATAATCAGATTGTAACGCGAAGAAAGAATATTGAACATCTAAACCTAAGGCTGTCTAATGAAAAAGAAAAGAAAGAACTTGCAATGAAAAATTATCTGATGCTTCAGAATGTAGATGGTTACCAGGACCAGCTTGCTAAGGCGTATGAATTAGAGATAGTTAATTATGAAAATTCAATTAGTAAAATCATGGATGATTTGCATATTGAGCAGATGCGATACGAAAGCCTTGAGAAAGAGGTAAGGGACAGACAAATCATTGCAGGTATAAATGGAATAGTATCATATGTGGCTAGCTTCAATAGATATGATAGATCCAATAATGATAAGAATGTTATATCTATATATGACCCTGATACCATGGTTTTTGTTGTAAGTAATCAAAATCCTGAATTATTTAACACAGGTGATAGTATGAGTGTATTAGTATCAGGTACTGAGTATCAAGGAACTGTTATTAGGCCAGATGAATCTGAGGATACTGATGAATCAAGCAAAAAAATTAATGAAGTTTATATTAAGGTAGAGGATGAGAATAATTCTCTTCAAAGTGGAGATAGGGGAGAAATCACATTTACACTTACACAGTTATATGATGTCCTATACCTGCCTTCAGTAGCAGTTTATGAAGAGGAGGGCAAAGCCTTTGTATATATTGAGGACGAGGGTGGATTTAAAAGCATTAAAGAAGTTGAGATAGGATTAAAGGCTGATGGAAAGGTTGAGATTATCTCAGGTTTGCAAAAAGCTGATAAAGTTATAATTAATTAGTTAGATTAGATGAATCATAAACTTTAGGGCATGGTATATCTTACATGAAAGAGGTTAGGAGCATGGTAAGAAAGCTACTATATATATTAATAATATCTATGGTTATATTAAGCGGCTGTAAAAGTAAGGATGAGGATATACCGATTCTGACGGAGGCAGTCGGTACGGAATTAATGACAGCAGTTGTATCCCGTGGTGATATATATAATTTAGCCACTTATGATGCAAAAATATATCCAGATATACAAGAGTTATATTCTATCATTGACGGAAATGTCGGAGAGATTCCTGTTTATCTTGGACAAGAGGTAAAAGAAGGTCAAGTTTTACTTAAGTTTGATGACGAGGGAATGAAAGATGAACTTTCAAGGTTAGAAAAACAACTAGAGGAAACTAAAAAAAATAATAAATATGCAAATATACAGGCAAATCTAGATATTGAGATATCAAAGCTAAATTTAGCAAAAAAGATTGCTGATCAAGCAACAACAATTGAAATCACACAGACAATGGCAAATATTGAAAAACAAGAATTATTGCAAAAGCAAGCACTTGAGTTGCAGGAATTTAGTATTAAAAATATAGAAGAAAAGATAGAGGAATTAAAGACAAAATTAAGTAATAGTACAATTAAGGCTCCCTATGATGGTAGTATTGTATATATTAAAAATCTTAGGCTTAATGAACGGATAAGTGCTTATGATACTATATTTATTATAACAAATCATTCTAAAGCTCATTTGCAGACTAGCTTTATTAGTGAAAGTGAGATAAGAAATGCCAGTGAGGTATATGCGACCATAAAGGGAAAGGATTATGAAATTGAATATGTACCACTAACAACAGATGAAACTATCTTGATGAAAAATGGTGGTGTAACTATAGAGAGTAAATTCATCTTAAATGAAGAAATTAGCTATGAGATAGGAACTTATGCCTGCATTAATGTTAAGGAAAAGCTGGTTAAGGATGTTAAATATTTACCTAAAAATGCACTATATAGCGATGCTAGTGGGGACTTTGTATATTTGATTATCGATGGCAATCTAGTTAGAAAGAGTGTTGAAACAGGGACTGTAACAGATATCAATGTAGAAATTATTAGTGGGCTAGAAGAAGGAGATGAAGTATATGTCAAGGGGATTTAAGTTATTTGGATT
>JAAYRC010000215.1 GCA_012518975.1 Clostridiales bacterium | reverse complement strand
GCTGGTATTTCTGTCTACAAGATGCTTAATATATTATATAAAACTGTTTTATAAGCATGATTGTTTGTCATGCTTTTTTATGTAATAGGAAATTGCCTCCTATCACATTAAGTACATGTAAAAGAAATCATGTCAAGTTTTATATATTGTTTATGGGATTTATTTACCATGGAGTATTATGCCTATTGTGCAGATCCATGGTTTTTTTACGTTGAATTACAAGTGGACGATAATACATTTAAGAAAGGATTTATATCATGGAGAGAATTATTAAGAAAATGGAAGATAAATATCTTGTTGATTCACTGGATTTTGTTGAAAAAGTCTTTACAGAATATGAGAATGAAAAGGAAGGTAAGCTGGTTAGGAAGTTAATTGTTGAAATAAGAAGCAAGAAATATTATATACCTGAACTTGAACTTATTATGGTAAATGAGGAAGATGAAATGCTAGGATATCTTATGTTTTCTGGATTTCATCTGGAGAATAGATATGAAGATGACTTACTGCTACTGTCTCCTGTTGCAGTAAAGACCAAGTTTCAGAGGCAGCATATTTCAAAAGACCTGATTGAGTATGGATTTGAGAAGGCAAAAAATATGGGTTATAAAGCTGTAATAGTTGAAGGGGACCCAAAAAATTATAGGTCTCGTGGATTTGTTACGGCTGCTGACCATAATATATTGCCTGGAAATACGGTTAATTTACCTCATATTTCTTGTCTTATGGTTAAGGAGCTAGTGCCAGGTGCCTTAATGAATATACGGGGTATAGTAGATTATAGTTTTTATAATATATTGCTAGAAGAGTGGTAAAGGAAGATGTTAAAATGATGCAAATAGAAAGAGATTTAGAATTTGATAAAATAAAAGAAATATGGATGAAAGAGGCTCTTACTGATTGGGCTAAAGAAGAGATTAAAAGTATTAGACCCTATATGTCAGAGGGTGAGCTTTTGACAAAGCTAAGAGATACAAGAGAGGCAAGGATTCTTATTGAAAACATGGGTAACCCGCCTTTGGTATCTTTATCAGGTATTAAGGACATGATTCTTAGTGCTAAGAAGGGTGAATGTTTAAGTGCTAGGGAGTTAGAGGAGATAGAAAGATCTCTTGTGGCAGTAAGAAGGCTTAAGGATTACCTATGTAGAGGAAAACAGTATGAACTATCCCTACCATATTATGAAGAAAATCTTAATGCTATAGAGAGTCTTAAAGAGACCATTCAGCTTCAAATAAGAAGTGGCAGGGTAGATGATTATGCTTCTAAGCTCTTAAGAAACCTAAGAGCTGATATAGACCGAGTAAAGGCTAAAATGAAGGAGAAGGCAGATAGTATAATTCGAGCAAATAAGGATTGCATGTCAGATACCTTTAGCACTTTAAGAAATGGTAGGATATGCCTTCCTGTAAAAAAGGAATATAAGCATAGAATAAGCGGAGGCGTAATAGATAAGTCCTCTACAGGAAATACTTTATTCATTGAGCCAGAATCAGTAGCCAGGTATTATGAGGAGCTTCAACTTCTCATAATAGATGAAGAAAATGAGGTACGTAGAATATTATACACCCTCACGGCTATGGTAATAGATAATTCAGACCTTATGGATGAGAATATAAGAATGATAGAAAAGCTGGATTTTATGTTTTCTAAGGGGAAATTAAGCTTAAAGCTTAATGCTGTCATGCCAAAGATTAATACTGAAAGAATAATCAAACTAAAGGATGGAAGGCATCCCCTAATGGATGAAAAAATATGTGTGCCATTACAGTTTGAAATAGGAAATGGCATAGTTGGTGTGGTGATTACAGGTCCAAATACAGGAGGAAAAACTGTCGCAATCAAAACAGTTGCCTTAAATTGTATGATGGCCCAATGTGGACTTCATGTTACTTGCCGTGATGCTAATATATGCATGAATAGCAATTACCTATGTGATATAG
>JAAYRC010000214.1 GCA_012518975.1 Clostridiales bacterium | reverse complement strand
CGCCTATCGTGGATAGTATAACATAAGTTAATTTAGAATGAAATAGGCTGTTATACTGGGTTTTGGGGGTATAAGACAATTGTTGATGATGTGGATAAAGTGGATAAAACTTAGAAAGATAAATGTAATAATATGTAAAATCGTGTAGAACTTCTTATTAGTACAGCTTTATATTGTGTTATAGTCTATTATTGTAGAAAAGAATTTGCATAAAATAATATCCACAGCATTGGTTAACATAAAATGTTGATAATACTGTGGATAATGTGGATAGATTATATACCAAGCAGGGATTCCCCCACCATTACAATATCTCCGGCACCCATAGTTATCAACAGGTCACCGTTAATACAATTTTCTAATAAAAAGTTTTCAATTTCATCAAAGCTTGGAAAATAATAAACTTCTTTTCCTAAATCTTTTAGTTCTCGGACTAAATCCATAGAGGATATGTCTCCGGGGTCCTTTTCTCTTGCAGGATAGATGTCTGCAAGGACTATTTTATCTGCAAAGGATAGGGATTTAGCAAAGTCCTTAAGATGACGCTTTGTTCTACTGTAGGTATGAGGCTGAAAAACGCACCAAAGAGTGTTGTCAGTATGGGTCTTGGCTGCGTTAAGTGTAGCAGTAATTTCGGTAGGATGATGAGCATAATCATCAACTATCTTTATGCCTCCGACTGTACCCTTAAATTGAAAGCGTCGGTCTGCTCCCTTAAAATTCTTCAAAGACTTTTTGATGGACTCCATCTCAATTTTCTCCTGTATACCTATACCGATTGCAGGTAAGGAGTTAGAGATATTATGAAGGCCGATAACATTTAGCTTAATACGATCTATATATTTACCCTTGTAATAAAGGTCAAAGCTCTGAGTAGTCATATCATTAACCTGGATATTGTCAGCGGCAATATCAAAGCTAAGGTTATTCTTATTATAGGCTGGGTCAGATATGCCAAAGGTTATAACCTGGCAATCTAAATCCTTGGTTATTTCCTCGTAGGCAGGGATTTCCCCGTTAATGTAAAGCTGCCCCTTCTTAGGAATCCGCTTAGCAAACTTATGAAATGATGCTCGTATATCATTAATATCTTTGAAGAAGTCCATGTGGTCCTCATCTATATTTAATATAATTCCTGTGGTAGGATTAAACTCAAGGAAGGAGTTCTTATATTCGCAGGCTTCTGTAATAAAATAATTGGTACTACCTATGCGCATATTGCCATCAATAGCATCTAAGATAGCACCTACAGAAATAGTAGGGTCCAAATCGCCGTCTATACATATTAATGATAGCATGGCTGTTACGGTGGTTTTACCGTGGGTGCCTGCTACAGCTATTGCATTATCAAAGTTTTGCATAATCTGTCCGATAAGGTTAGCCCTATTAAGAGAGGGTATATCCATCTCCTTAACCGCAATAAATTCCTCATTATCATTATTAATAGCAGCTGTGTATACCACGACATCTATATCAGGACTTATGTTTCCTTTTCTTTGTCCGTAAAACACCTCAATTCCTAAGCTACGAAGATGTTCTGTTATCTTGCTTTTGTGACTATCAGAGCCACTTACCTTAAACCCCAGGTTATGTAAGTATTCTGCAAAAGCGCTCATGCTGATTCCACCTATTCCCATAAAGTAAATTCGACATGGCTTGCTAAAATCTATTTTATACATATGGCACATCCTATTCATACATTTTTTCTGTTTATTAGTTACTTGCTATTATAACCTTTTTTTGCTTAAATTCAATAGAAAACAATAGAAATCCACTACCCAATATATTCTTTAGAGCGATAAGAATGCAAGTATTAGGAGGAAAATTTTAGAAATACTGGCAAAAATATGTCCAAATCATCGTAAAAACATGAGAAAAATCTAATAATATGTAAAGATTGACAATTTTATTGTAAAAAATGTTCACAAAATTGTTTTTATATGGTATAATGGGGACATGTTGCGAATTGCATAATATATCCGGTGTTTGTAAGTATAGGCAGGGAGAGCCGGTTAACTATGGTAACATGCTTTTTCTTGAAAACTTACACAAACAACGACAGAAGGGGGACTAAGCTATGCACATTACCGATGTTCGCGTACGCAAGGTAAGTAAGGAAGGCAAGATGAAAGCTGTCGTGTCGATTACTATTGATAATGAATTCGTGGTTCATGATATCAAGGTAATTGAAGGGGACAAGGGTTTATTCATCGCTATGCCTAGCCGGAAAGCCGGGGATGGAGAGTACCGGGATATAGCTCATCCGATTAATTCGGATACAAGAGATAGAATCCAGGGTATTATCCTTGAAAAGTATGAGATTGCGGCTTTGGAAGCAGAATCTGAATCTGAGGAATAGTGTAAACAAAGTAGTAAAAAGACAAAAAAGGCAGCTAAGGCGCTGCCTTTTTTGTAAGAAAATATAAAATTAATTGCTTGCTTTCAATATGTTTTGTAGTGCTTCTTGCAGAACTTTTGAAAAATTTATTCCTGCCTTTTCTGCTTCGACGTTTAGCCAGTATGGAATAGTACAATTCTTTTTCACTGATCGATTATCCACGCGTTTGCGATATTCTATAAAATCTACATCTACAAGAGTTACTATATCATTTTTGTTTGGAGTAATATTTGATGAGCCTGGTTTAGGTAGGTCCTTACCATCATCCTCCATATCAATACCCATAAGTCCTATTGCATCTCGGGCCATTGATATTGAATCTGCTATGCTTGATCCTTGTGTAGCAATATTGAAATCGGGAATTGATACATAGTATCCGTCGCTTTCTTCAGATATTATTATTGGATAGGCTTCTTTCATTGT
>JAAYRC010000213.1 GCA_012518975.1 Clostridiales bacterium | reverse complement strand
ACTGTATATATCCTTGAAGCTGTGATTTGAGTAAGGACTGCTTTCTTACTCTTTTTAAATGCCACATTAGTAAGACAGTCTTGTCTTTTTATTAACAATTCATAGTAGTATTCTGGGTTGTCTAGCAAGCATTTTAACTTTGTAGAATATTCATTTGTGGGGATATCACCTTCCATATATCGAATTATAGTAGTCTCTCCCCAACCAAGCAGCTTGGCCAATGGCTTCTTGCCTATTCGATACTTTTCTAGTATCTGTCTTATTTCATCTGAAGTAATAACCCCTTCATTTTCAAGTGCATATCTGTTACTAATCATATACATACTCCTAACTCATGGGTGAATAAATTGTTAAATTATCTACTATATGTAATATAATATCATTTAATCCATAAGCTGTAAATGAAACTTTAGAATTATAAAATAACAAGTTTAAAACTTCCTAAACTCATTTAAGTCATGGATAATAATCTTAAACCCTTTGATAAGCCTATCAAACATTCCAACTCTATATAAATTTATTATAACCATCCCAACTGGAACCCCTATTATCATTCCAACAATACCATATAAGCGGTAGCCGACATATAAGAAAAACAAAGTAGCAAGTGGGCTGATTCCTATACTATCTCCTACCATCTTTGGCTGAAGGACTTGCTTAGTTATCTGACATATAAGGTATATAACAACTAATCCTATAGCCCTAAAATAATTACCTGCTAGCATGTCAAGTAGAGCCCAAGGCCATAGGACAGCCCCGGTACCAAACACTGGTAAAAAATCCAAAAACGCTATTCCGATAGCTAATAAAATCGAATATGACACACTAAGGATTTCGAAGCCAACAAACATTATGACACATAAGATTAACATTATTTTAAACTGTGCCTTAAAATAACCACCAACGGCTTTTGTAAAATTATTGTAAATAAAGTTCCATCCATCCACAATAGACTTGGGAAGGATACGTTTAAGGCTGTCCATAATTTCATCTCTTTTAGCTATAAAGAAATACGCTGATAAGATAGTTATTATCAGTGCTAGGAAAAATTCCGCAATATTCTGTGCCAAATTGCTGGCCACACTAAAGGTTAGCATATCCTGTCTAGGCTCAAAACCTATAAGATTCTTTTCAATGCTCTCTAATAAATTATTTATAAATTTTGAAACTGGGTCTGGCATATCATTGCTAAGCTCTTTAAGCTTAATTGACAGATGATTAAGTTGGAATTCTACTTGCTCAATGATACTTGGTAAATCTCTGGCAAGCTGCTTACTTTCCCTAATCAACATGGCAATAATTAAGTATACTATGCCTACAATTACCCCAATTACCAGTATGATAATTATAGCAGAGCTATGTTTCCTAAGTATCTTTACTCTTTTTTCTAGGAATCTAACAAGAGGATTAGCTATCAGTGCTATCATCCAGCCTATTACAAAGGGTAAGAAAAACCCTATTAATTGGGGAACCACTAAAAGCAAAAACAATATAAGTCCTATGGCAAAGAATAGATTAACTATTATTTTTAAATATTTCATAAAATTAGATTCACCCATAAACCCTCCACTGGATTTATACATTTATTGTAGGTAGTATAAATTATTTGTATATATAATAACAAATATCTTCATATTTTTCCATGATAAAAGTTCTTTTTAATCAAACTCTTATAAATACACTAGAAACTTTATTTAGTTACTTCGATTAGAACTAATAAAGAAGGTTACAAAGAACAAAATAGCTGCAATAATTACCACAGTAGGACCTGTAGCCGTTCCAAGGTAGTATGACAAAACAAGCCCAATTACACCTGAGAATATTGCTATTATGACTGAAAACAAGTGATACTCCCTCATATTAGAAGCTAAATTCCTAGCCGCTGCAGCTGGTAGAATTAAAAGTGCATTTACAATTAATATCCCTATCCATTTTATTGACAACATAACAATTATTGCTATCAAAATACTAAAGGAATCTTCTATAACAAATGCCTTTATATTCTTACTCCTTGCAAGAGAAACATTTATTCCAACCGAATGAAGCTTATTAAAATTTAATGACCAATAAGCAAGAGTAATTACAAAAACAAGACATAGCAAGCCAATTTCCTTAGCAGTAATACTTAGAATATCACCTACTAATAGTCCTGAATATTTTGAGAAGTTACCACCCTTAGATAAAATCATTAGCCCTATAGCCATACTAAGAGAGGAAAAAACAGATATTACTGTATCTGTAGATAAAGTCCTTCTACGCTTAATATT
>JAAYRC010000039.1 GCA_012518975.1 Clostridiales bacterium | reverse complement strand
TCATCTGATAGCTTTAAAAATTCCAGTAAGACTTTTGCTGATTCAGATAATCTTCCTCGATACTCTGTGGCCCTAGTTAGCATGCTTCTAAGCTGGTCATACTCCTCTTCCCATAATTTGTCTGTAGTATATAGATCTTCAACCGCCCATTTATGCTCTTCCTTAACCTCACTTCGTTTTGGTAAGTTATTTCCTTTTGTCATAGGCTGTCTCCTTTCAACATGATTATTGTCTATAAAATAATTGAATATTCCAAATTCTTTAATAATAGATTATACTAATCATTCTTACAGGAGAATTTTATGAAACCTGTAATAAAGTATAAAAATAAACTCTTTAAAGGATTTGTATTATTCTTTTTTATCCTAATGTTTTTGTTTCCCTATGCTAGCTATAAAGGTGCCAGCACAGGATTAATGCTTTGGTTTATTAATGTATTACCCTCACTGCTTCCATTTATAATAATTTCTAACCTAATGGTTCAACTAGGTATAGCTGGCAAAATCAGTCGTATCCTATATCCTCTACTAGGTAGGTTGTTCAAGGTAAGTCCTGAAGGCTGCTATCCTATATTATTGGGATTTTTATCTGGCCTTCCAATGGGTGCAAAAGGGACCGCTGACTTGGTTGCCACAGGCAAAATAAGTAAGAAAGAAGGCAATTTCCTTCTTAGTATGTGCAATAATGCCAGTCCAATTTTTATTATGAGCTTTATAGGGATAAATCAGTTAAGACTAGGTCAAATTCGCTGGCAGCTTTTTGGGTTGATCTACGGTTCATCTATAATAAGTGCTATTATATACCGTAGTTATCAAAATATCCATGATAAAAAAGTCCGAATTAGTACTTTTAATGATAATTCATTATCATTTCCTATTAGTGAAAACAAAACCGCCAAGCTATCTTTTGATATTATTGATAAATCAATAATGAATGGCTTTGAGATTGTCACAAAAATTGGTGGTTATATTATACTCTTTTCTATACTTGCCCAGATAATCAATACAATTGGAACAAGCTTTAACCTATTAAAATCCATAGTAATGGGAATTCTCGAAATCACGACTGGCATAGATCAAATATGTAAATTAAGAATAAGTTCAAACACAAAAATAGTCTTGATTTCTATACTCACTTCTTTTGGCGGATTGTCAGGGATTGCACAAACCAAAAGCGTACTAGGAGAATCAAGACTATCCATTAAAACCTATATTTCAATAAAACTAATAAGCGCATTAATCGCAATGCTACTTTCCACACTATATGTATTATTCTTTAGATAAATATATATTAATCTATATTATTAAGAAAGGTGTCTTCATCAAAATCAAAGTCTTTATCCTGGTAGTCTTCATTAAGAATCTCTTCTGCTGGACCTTCGCTGGGGTATAACTGGCTTACTAATTCCTGCTTATTATGGCGTATTATATCTAGGTTATTAGCTAGTGTATTAATAAAGCCATCGTATTTTGATACTGAGCTTTCATAAGCGTTAGCAACAACCCTTTCTAACTCACTTAAGATATCATTAGAATATACCAAGACACTAGTTCTAATTTGGTCAGCTTCCTCCTGGGCCTCCCTACGAAGTCTTTCTGCCTCCTGAGATGCTTGCATAATCATTTCATTTGCCTCATAATAGGCCTGTTGCATAATTTCATGATCATTAAGTAATTCCTTAGCCTGTTCTCTACTATTAGCAATTATCTGCTTAGATTTATTTTCAGCATCAGCTAAAATTGCGTCCTTATTTGCAATGATTTTTTGATAACGCTTTATTTCATCAGGTGTTCTTAGTCTAAGCTCATCTAACAAATCATATAATTCATCCTTAGGAACGATTACCTTAGTGCTTGAAAGTGGTTGCATCCTACAACTTTCAACAAATTCATAAATATCCTCTATTAACTGCTCAATTCTACTTACTCCCATCTTCAAACACTCCTTATCGCATTATATTTATCATATACAGTCTTTACAATAGATTCAGGCACAAACTGTTCAATATCTCCACCAAAGCTTGCTATCTCCCTTACAGTACTAGAGCTTAGATATGAATACTCAAGTCTTGTTGTGAAAAATATGGTGTCAATATCCTGAGCCATCTTATGATTAGTCTGAGCTAATTGTAGTTCATAATCAAAATCCGTAATAGCACGGAGGCCTCTTACAATAAATGAGGCATTCATTTCCTTGGCAAAATCCACTAGCAGGCCATCAAATGATTCCACTCTTATATTAGAATTTAGATTATTATCCTTAAGGACCCTAGAAACTAATTCAACTCTTTCCTCTACAGTAAAAACCGTTTTTTTTGATATATTTTTAAGTACACCGATTACTAATTGATCCACTAGCTTTGATGCTCTTATAATTATATCCAAATGTCCAAATGTGATTGGATCAAAGCTACCTGGATAAATTCCTATCTTCATATGACCTCCCCATCTATTTATGAACCATTTCAATAAAAACATGCTGGTTGGATTTGTATTCCTTCTTTTTATATATTCTAAACTTTGTGTTGTCTAGATAATCAAAACTAGTTTGCTTTGATGTTTCAACAATAATTATTGTATCGCAATATATGATATTGGAGTTTTGCAAGGCAAGAAGTGCATCCTTCTCTAAATTGCTCTCATAAGGCGGATCCATAAACACTATGTCAAAGACCTTACCCTTAATCTCTAAAGCTTTAATCGCCTCTAATACTCCCATAGGGTAAATTTCAGCTTGGGAATCCAATTTTGTATTCTTTAGGTTAGACTTAATACACTCTTGTGCTGCTCTATCTTTATCAACAAATGCAGCATACTTGGCCCCTCTGGACAAGGCTTCTATACCAATTGCTCCACTTCCTGAAAAAAGGTCAAGGAAATCAATATCAGCCAAATACGGAACTAGCATATTAAAAAGAGTTTCTTTAATCCTATCAGTAGTTGGCCTGGTATCATAGCCCTGTGGGGTCTTAAGAATTAGCCTTTTTGCTTTTCCTGCAATAACCCTCATAATCCTTCTCCATTTCATTAACTTAACAATGGCTTTATAATCATTTTATAATATTATGGATATTTGTCAACAAAAATATAAAGCGGCTACAAAGTAACCGCTTTATTACAAATTATATTATTTTTTTATTCGCATATTTATTACTTCATACCTGCCATTCGTTTTTGCTCATTCTGAATCATTTTCTTAACCATGTAACCTCCCACAGAACCATTCTGATAAGAAGTCAAGTCTCCGTTATAACCCTTCTTTAATGGAACGCCTAATTCGTTTGCCACCTCATACTTGAACCTATCTAATGCTTCCTGCGCTTCAGGTATTTCTGGTCTTCTTCTTGCCATATAAACTCCTCCATTTTCTTATCTAAAATACTAATTAGATAATCTGTGTTGTTGTTTACTTTACGTTTTTAGTATATGCAATGATTACAGAAATACACAAGAATTTTTTGGTTAAATGACGAAAAAAGGTATTTTTTTATTCATTATCTGTATTACGGTCTTTGATATCTACATATGGTCTATGCTTTGATACATTTTTATATGCAGGACGTATAATCTTTCCAGAATTATTTAGTTCCTCAAGTCGATGAGCCATCCAACCAGATATTCTGGCAACTGCAAATATAGGTGTATAAAGCTCCATAGGAAGTCCTAGCATACGGTATACAAATCCACTGTAAAAATCAACATTTGCACTTACACCCTTATATATCTTTCTTTCTTTGGCTATTATCTCAGGTGCTAATCTTTCGACTGTTTCATATAAGGCAAATTCTTCCTGCATACCCTTTTCTTCGGATAGACTTTTTACATATTGTTTAAACACATTAGCTCTTGGATCTGATATAGAATATACTGCATGTCCCATTCCATAAATCAATCCTGATTTATCAAAGGCCTTTTTATTTAACAAGTCAGCAAGATATTGACCCACCTCTTCCTCACTAGTCCAGTCCTTAACCTTATTCTTTATATCATCAAACATCTGCATAACCTTTATATTAGCACCACCATGTCTGGGACCCTTTAATGATCCAAGTGACGCTGCAATAGCAGAATAAGTATCAGTACCAGAGGAAGTAACAACATGTGTTGTAAATGTAGAGTTATTACCACCGCCATGTTCTGCATGGAGGACCAATGCTATATCAAGTATCTTGGCCTCAAGCTTACTATATTTCTTATTAGACCTTAGCATGTACAATAAATTTTCAGCAGTAGATAGGCCTGTCTTAGGTGGATGAATTACTAAGCTTTTGCCATAATGATAGTGGCGATATGCTTTATATCCATAAACCGACAAAAGTGGAAACAATGCTATCAATTGAAGCCCTTGACGAAGGACATTTTCAATACTAATATTATCTGCCTGTTCATCATAAGAGTACAAGGTAAGTACACTACGAGCCAAGGTATTCATCATATCCTTACTAGGAGCCTTCATGATAATATCTCTTACAAAGCTAGGTGGAAGTTCCCTATAAAACTCCAATTGCTTAACAAAGTCATTAAGTTGGTTCTCAGAGGGCAATTCACCAAATAATAAAAGGTATGTAACCTCCTCAAAACCATAACGATCATCATTACTAAATCCATCAATAATTTGCTCTACGTCAATACCACGATAATATAATTTACCCTCACATGGCACATATTCATTATCAACTATGGTATAAGAATGCACTTCACATATTTCTGTAAGTCCAGCAAGTACACCCTTTCCACTAATATCACGTAAGCCTCTTTTTACCTCATATTTTTGATATAATTCTGGCTCAATCACACAATTATTTTTAATCATTTCAGCCAGACTATAGATTTCGGGAGTGATTTCTGAGTATTTGTTCATATAGTAATCCCCTTTCTTTTTTGTTTGTCTTAACAGATAATAAAAAACAGACAGGTGTCATATAGGCAGCTGCCTGTAATATTTAATATACATAAAATATGCTTAGCAAATTATTTTACCTATAATAAATATATTTTACTGTAAATTATAAACCACTTAAGCATAAGCCTATGTACTAGAACTTCAAATATATCTTACACAAGTATTTAGTTAATACCAACCTGTATTGTTAGTACTATATCATAAAGAAATACTATTAATACTATTCTTCCAACTATAAACATAGTTTCATTAGAGACTCTGTTTATAAATCTTTCAATTGCTGGATGAACATATCTTATTATTACTGCTCCTAGAATCCCAAACAGCAATGTTGCTCCTAGACAAATACGGCCATTTATATTCAATGGCATATTAGAATAATCCCACCATCTTCTATTAAATATTCGTTCCATCCAAATAGATGTAACAAACTCCATGGCAGTAGCAACAAAAGCACATTTAAAAAACAAACCCAAAAAACTTATATTACTATCATAACAAATTAATAACATAAGCAATATACTAAGTCCATATATAGGGCAAATTGGACCAAATAAAAACCCCCTATTTCTAAACACACCCGATGTTAAAAAACAATACATCGTCTCGTAAAACCAGCCTATCATACTATATATGATAAACCATCTAAATAGAATAGGTAAGCCTTGCTCCCTAATTCTTAGCATCGTTTTTATCATATGTATGTACCTCTCTCCCACATTAGTACATTAATATAATAAACTTTCAGCTAATAAATGTCAATAAATAATTTAAGTCAACATAAAAATTCCTATTATTTAATATATCTTTACTATATAAGTTCTATATTCATCAGGATTAGGGTTTTCAAAAACCACCTGACCCAGGCTTCTTAATAATTGATGATTAACCATCAAATATTTTTCCTCCTCTAATGCCCCAACATATATATATGATATTTTATATTTTTCAATCAAATCACTTACATGATCCTTATCCTGGGATGTATAGATATCTTCAATGTCCCTAGCACGAGCATCAAGCTGTGAAACCACCACATCATTGGACATATCCGGTCCTGATTTCCATAGCTGTTCATGAGTATACCAGCCAAGAACAGTGGGAAGTCCGGTAATTACAGATACTCTTTGATACTTAGTATAGCTATAACCATTAGCCTCTAAAACAACTGGTGTACCAGTCACATTATCTATCAGCCATTTTGTAGCAAGATAATCATCCTTAAAATCCTCTTCCATAAATCCTGTTGCCGAAATTCCCTTATAGGCTTTTTTATTAAATATATTGCCATACCATGATTTCACACCGTTCACAGGATATAATAGTGTCAATGAAAAAGCAAATAGTGATATTGTAAGGATGACCTTGTGTCTAATTCCCTTTCTATACCTTAGGAGACGAATATATATATAGCCAAAACATATGCCAAACATGATAAAGGCTTGGTAGGTAAGCTTAAACATGGTATTGGCTCTTTTATAATCTCCTGAATATATATCCTTAACATATACAAGCTCTGGAAGAAAGACCAGACCAATGGCACAGAGCCCAATGGTGATTATATATAAATCCGTATCAGCAAGGGAGGTCATGTATGAGGATAAGAGTCTACCTGTTCTTATTATCTTAAATTTGATTCCCCTCTTAGCCCGACCTAGCCTATTGTTTTTATCAACAAAATCAATAATAGATATAAACAAAAACACTAAAACTGTTATTATTGGTAAGGCCCACAATACACAAAACTGATATAGGGGGGTCCGATTCTCTACCAAACGAGCCTCTGCTGAAATCTGGTCAAATTGCAAAGTAAAGGGTAAGGCCACAAGCTTAGCAATCACAGTAATAAAAATTCCCTGAATACCTGTAAGCCAGTATGCCTTGGCTTTAAAATTATAGTCAATCATATTTGAAAATAATATTATCGCCCCAGAGACAACATAATATATAGGGTAATCCCAATAATTTGTAGTATGAAATAGTCCAATAAAAAAACCCAACATTACTATCTGTGGATTAACAATCTCCTTAGTAACAATCTTATTGGTATTTTGACTATCCCTCTGTTTATAAAGCCATGATAATAATATGGCAAGTACTGTTAATACAAATACAATATTAATTACATGGGCATGAAGGTCTCCTAGGATAAATGAATAGGATGGAAATTCATGAATTGTCTTATCACCCGTCTCTGGATTATATCCTATATATCTAGTGGCATCAGGAAACCAATAATTATATCCAGTCTTAGCCCTAGTAGTAAGTTTTTTTATACTTGGTATAATCCATCTATATATGGGATAATGCATATTTCCTGCAACGCACACCCCCATTCCAGCCAGCAAACCCCCAAGTCTAGCCCAGGGTTTAGCCTTCATATTATGCCTACTAGCAAATCTCATTATCAAATTATAAGCTATAGAAAAAGGGAGTACAAAGGCAAAGGCCCCTAACATCATTAGCATAAGGTTATAGCCATGAGAGACATTTACAAAGGAGATTCTAGACAAGAATGTGGCTATAAATTGACCTAGGTAATAATAGTTTAAAGGAGTCCCACTAAACCAAAAATCTTGCGGAGGCATATAGTCGCTCCGCATCATAGAGGTCATAAAGCCATAATCCATGAACTTTTCTGTTCCATATGCTTCTGGCTTAAAGCCCCTAATATAGGTAAAAAATAAGAAGACAAGAAAAAAGATTAGTTCTTCTTTTATATAAATTCTCAGTCTTTCCTTATGAAAATAAGATAAAACAAGCCTTCCAATAGGATCAGGTTTTATTGCATTGGCTTTATTAACTAATTGCTTGTAAAGTATGATTAATAAATTTATTACCAAGCCTATGCTCACTACTGTAATAGATGAAATTGTTGAAAATCTCATAAGCTTTATAGCTGAAAGCATCCACATCAAATAGCCTGTTACTGCAATTCCTATAGCTTTAGAAAAAAAATAGCCTTTGTCATATAAGCCAGAAAATAACAAATCAGAAAGTGGCATAAAAATTATGCCTAGCAAAAAGATAACTAGCCACCACTTCAAAAAGGGAAGCATGTCACTACCCAGTAATAGCTTATCAAGTATTGAATCCGACTCAGCTAAAACCATAATATTCAAAATTCCACCTCCAACTTGTTTCCCAACACCTTCTTGGCATGTTTTATATCTTTAATATTTTTAGTCTGCGCTTAAATTATATGTTTTCCTTTTTAAGAACTTGATTAATCCTTCTAAAATCATGTATAGCCTGTTTACCGATAGCAAAAATCCTCTTCATATTTATAGAGTTTTTTCCTCCCTGCCTTGGTCTGAAAGTTATTGGCCTATATAAAACCTTAAGCTCCTTCCTTGCATAAATAACTGATATTAACACATTAGAAAGGTTGTATCC
>JAAYRC010000212.1 GCA_012518975.1 Clostridiales bacterium | reverse complement strand
TTTGGTGAAGACTACGATGCTTGTGGTTATATTGGTGAAAGTTACTATTACCTCTATGAATATGAAAAGGCACTTGAATGGTATGAATTAGCTTACAATATAAGACCTAAGAGTGATGTGGTTATTTCATATATTGGTGATGTTTACCTTTTGCTAGAGGATTACGAGAATGCAAAAAAGTATGCAGATTTAGCTCTTTCACTTAATCATGAAAACGTTACTGCCAAAAACACCAAGAAAATAATTGAAAGCAGGTTAAGGCCCACAGAAGTGCAGGTTAGTGAATTTATCAAGACCTATTACTTATATAATACAGACAATAAAGTCGATGAGATTTTTAATTCTAATAGTATGTCAAATGAGGATATTGCTAATGCATTAGAAAATATTAAAATATCAGATGATATATTTACCTTTTGCATATATGATGATGTTTTCGACTATTATTATGAAGAGTGTATGTTAAATGTGGATTATCAGGACTATGGGTATATGCATTATATTCGTATATATGATTTTAATGAGAATATTGATGACCAGGTTATTGAGATTTTGGACAATATTAAAAATCCTAAGAATTGCGTTTTAATCATAGATCTTCGTATGAATGGCGGTGGTGATACCCAAGCCTCAAACAATATATTAGATGCATTACTTCCAAATTGTGTTACATGCACCTTATTTGATAAGGACGGTTATACATATAATTATTATTCGGATGCATCCCAGATTAAATTTGACCATATATATATTCTTGTTGATGAGGATTCTGCTAGTGCTTCAGAATTGCTAACCTTAGGACTTAAGACATATTTAGATAATGTAACAATAATTGGTGACAATACCTATGGTAAAGGTGTTGGGCAGATGGTTTATGAAGATAAAAATCGAAAACTTATGATTTTTCTGGTAGACCATTATTGGAATGTAAGAGAACAAAATATTAAGGAAACAGGAATTACACCAGATATACATATGAAATCAGAAGAACTTTCAGATTATATTGATCTTATTGAAGAACTTGTATCAGCTAGTTGACTTATAATCAAATCTTGATGTGTAAATACATACGACATGGAGGATGTTTATGTCAAACTATGATTGTCTTATCATTGACGATGAGGAGGCCCTATCTAAAAGCACCTGTGAATTCTTTAATATGTTTGGGCTTAAGACCTACTGGGTTCCTGATGAAAAGACTTGCTTTGAATTCCTAAGTAATAATACTGTAGATTTGATATTACTTGATATTAACCTAGGCAATTCATCAGGCTTTGAGATATGTAGAAAGTTAAGAAAGACAACCAATATACCTATACTTTTTATTAGTGCTAGGACAAGTGATGATGACATATTAATTGCCCTTAATATAGGTGGGGATGACTACATACAAAAGCCTTACTCATTAAGTGTTCTTCTGGCTAAGGTTAATGCGGTATTAAAAAGATATAGGGGAAGTGGCGACAACAAGATTAGCTTTGGAAATCACACAATTGATATTGGATTAGAGAAGTTGTATTATGAAGGAAGTGAGATAAAGCTAAAAGCTATGGAATATAAGCTCCTTCTTTATCTTGCCCAGAATAGAAATCGTAACATTACTAAGGAAGAGCTTTTTAATAAAGTATGGGGCGATGCCATAACAGGTGATGGTACATTGAATGTGCATATCAGGAGGCTTCGCGAGAAGATTGAAGAGGATCCGAACAATCCACAATATATTAAGACTGTATGGGGAACTGGTTATGTTTTCGAAGATAAAAAGGATTAGTATTATATTTGTTTTAATACTTATTGTATATTTAGGTTTTGTTAGTTCGCTTTTACGCAAGAAGGATCCAGCCAAACTTGACCCCGTTGCAGTGAATGACATAACACAAACCCTTGCGAAAAACTGGGATAGGATAAGATATGAAAGCCTAACTGATATGGATTATGGCTATGATTATGTTGTAGTTGATAATGAAGGGAACCTTCTAGTAGCCACAAAAAGGGGTCTAAATGAGGATATTAGTTCTGCAATAAGTAACCGTGATACGATAGTTGATATCCTTAAAGACAATGATACTCTTGGTAAACTATTTATTTTTAATGACATTGAAGTTGAGTGGAATAAAAGTCGGATTGAAATATTAACAATAGCATTTATAGCCATACTAGGATTTTCAGTTTTTATTATTGTGTTCCTGATATATTCTTATAGGAGGATATTTCGGCCATTTGAAAAATTAAGAGAGTTTGCAAAGGATGTGGCAGCAGGAAATCTTGATGCACCTCTTGCAATGGATAAAGATAATGTGTTTGGAGCTTTTTCTGAAAGCTTTGACTTGATGCGGGAGGAATTAAAGAAAGCCAGGGATAATGAAAGAGTAGCCAACCAAAGTAAAAAAGAATTGGTTGCTTCCTTAAGCCATGATATTAAGACACCTGTTGCTTCAATCATGGCGGTTTCTGAGATTATGCAGGCTAAAAGCACAGACAGCAACGATATAGAACAGTTAAAAATAATTTATTCAAAGTCGGAGCAAATCAATGGATTAATTACAAATATGTTCACAGCTACCTTGGAGGAACTTCAAGAGCTTAAGGTGGAAGTTACAGAGCAGTCAAGCAATATTATCAATGATTTGATAAATAGAGCAGATTATAACAATAGGGTTGTAATCAACTGTCATGGAGAATGTCTCGTATTGATGGATGAGCTGCGGTTGTCTCAGGTTGTAGATAATATAATAAGTAATTCGTATAAATATGCAGATACATCTATTGATGTATCAATAGATGTTAATAATGAATTTCTTGAGATTATATTTTTGGATTATGGTATAGGAGTAGCAGAAACGGAGCTTCCCCTCTTGTTTAATAAATTCTATAGGGCGGGGAATGCGGATGGTAAAAGTGGTTCAGGTCTTGGCTTATACATATCTAGATATCTTATGAAGGAGATGTCTGGTGACATTGAATGTCAAAACATAGAGAATGGATTTATGATAAAACTTAAGTTGATGATAGCATAAGTTCAGGGTTATTATAGCTTGTGTATAAGTTTTGTTAAAGTTTTAAGGATTGGTTTAGGCTTATTTAAAGACCTGTTAAGAATATATAGATTATAATTAGGCTGTAATATTACAGTCTTTTTGTTTACCTTACACAACTTTATAAGGATTTCGTGAGTTTCGTAAACATCTAAGATTTCTACGATTAAGAGAGGATGGATAGAGTATGACCAAGGTAATAATATCAACCAATAAGCTATGTAAGACCTTTTCTAATGGGGGGCATCAGCAACATGTCTTAAAAAACCTGGATATTGAGATATATGAGGGAGATTTCACAGTGATTATGGGTGCATCAGGAGCAGGTAAAACCACACTCCTATATGCCTTATCTGGAATGGATAAACCTACACTTGGAACTATAAATTTTTATAATAAAAACATTGAAAAGCTCTCCAACGATAAGCTTGCAATTTTCAGGAGAAAGAACTGTGGCTTCATATTTCAACAGATGTTTCTCTTAGATAATATGAGTATACTCGATAATGTTCTTATAAGTGGTTTGCTAACTAGTGGTGACAGAAAAGGAATTACTGCAAGAGCAAAAGACTTACTTATCCAGGTAGGTCTTGACGAAAAAACATGGAGGAAGTTTCCCGCTCAGTTGTCTGGCGGTGAGCTACAGAGGGCAGCTATAGTAAGGTCGCTTATTAACCAGCCCAGAGTAGTATTTGCAGATGAGCCTACTGGTTCCCTAAATTCAGCAGCGGGAAAGGCATCACTTGATGTACTTACAGAGGTTAATGTTAAGGGTCAGAGTATCATCATGGTTACCCATGACTTGAAGTCAGCAAGAAGGGGTAATAGGATACTATATATGCGGGATGGTGTCATCCATGGTGAATGCCAGCTTGGTAGGTATATAAGTGGAGATAAGGAAAGACATGATAAGTTAAAAGCGTTTTTAAGTGAAATGGGGTGGTAATGTGAATAAGATTTTGATGCTTACAGTGTCTAATATAAAAAAGACAATAGGACATACCATATCCCTATTTATAATGTTCCTTATAGCAGCATTGTTATTAAATTCAGGGCTTCTTATTTCTATTAATTTTAATAAATTTTTCAATGATACCTGCAATGAGCTTAACACCTCAAACATATATTATACTATGCCGTCTAGAATATATGATGATGAGCTAAGGCAATACATAAGGGATCATGAAAATCTAATAAGTATGCAGGAGGAATATTCTATATGGGCTGATGTAAAGGTTAAATATAATGACGAGGAACGTGGTTTAACCTTACTAATGAATGATGCTAGTTTTAATCGTGATTTATCTAAATGGAAGTTTGTAGGAGAGCATCTTCCAGTGGAATCAGATGAAATGTCAATATATCTACCCTCAATATTCCGAGAATCAGGAAATTATAATTTGAATGATAATTT
>JAAYRC010000008.1 GCA_012518975.1 Clostridiales bacterium | reverse complement strand
GTTGTTCCCTTGGTAAACTGAGACCGGACTTTAATCCTACCAGTATGGCCCATAATTATTAGTTTTGCAAGAGACAATCCAAGGCCATGTCCACATATATTCTTACCTCTTACATTGTCAGATCTATAAAATCTTTCAAAAATATGTTCTACATCCTCACGAGTCATACCTATACCAGTATCTTGAACTGTAATAACACATTCCCCATTTTGATTCTTACATTCTATATTAATTTCATCTCCATCATTTGAATATTTTACGGCATTATCTATAAATATACGAATTGCTTGCTTAAGCGCTTGTTTCTCCCCATATACAACCACGTCCTCTAATATAGGACTATTAATAATACGATTGTCAGAAATTAATTTAGTTTCCTTAACCATATCCTCAACTATCGGTCTCATATTAAATCGTACTTTTTTTAGCTTTAGGGTCTTCTTATCATGCCTAGATAGAAATAGAAGTTTCTCTACAAGGTCTTGCATAGCGCGGGATTCATTTTGTATAGCCTCAATTGATTCTGCTAATACTTCTTCATTAGTTGATCCCCAACGATCAAGCATATTAGCATATCCTTGTATAACAGCAATGGGAGTTCTAAGCTCATGGGAGGCATCAGATACAAATTGCTTCTGGCTCTCATAGGATATCTCTATTCTGTCTAACATCTCATTAATTACATTAGCCAAATCTTTTAATTCGTTTTGCGTTCCAGAAACATTAAGTCTTGCGCTTTGAAGATCCTGGATTGTTAAACGGTTAGCAGTAGCTGACATTATGGAGATGGGTTCAAAAATTTCCTCATTACTCTTTCTACCCTTTCGAAAGATCATAACCACTACTATGCCATACAAAATAATTAGCTTCCAAAGCATGGAAAGAAAGCTACGATAGCTTCCTGTTAAATCATATTGAAAAGTCGAATTATATAAAACATCCCCTACTGAAAATTCTCTCTCTTCATTTACTACCAGTATGTGTTTATCACTCTTTCTATCAAAATGTATTCCATGGAAAAAAGCCTTGTCCGAAGTAGGAAGATATGCGATATCATTATATACCTCTTTGCCAGTATCTTTATGTGCTATTTTCATGGAAACACCCTGCATAAAGTATGGGTTAATGTATAAGCCACCCTCTGTCTCCATTATAGAAGCAATAATATCATCTGCCATCCTACTATAATCTTCTTTTTCCGTATACATATATATTAAAAATATACCAGCTCCAAGTATTAGGCTGTGTGTTATAAGAAGCTTCAGATATCCCAAAGAAACTTTAAACATAATAGACAATCTAAAGTTGCTTAAAAACTTTTCTCTTTTTGTACGAATTGGGAGAACGATCTTAACTAATGTCTTCCGTATAAATTCTAAAACACCATCCCAGCTCATCTTTTCTCCTTCTCCACCCACTCTTTATCTAGTCACAAATAAGGTAATGTAAGTCAATATTATCAATCTTTAATAATATATCCAACTCCACGGACCGTTGATATTATATGTACTCCGTATTTTTCATCGATTTTCTGTCTTAAATATCTTATATAGACATCTACTACATTGGTATCGCCAAAGTATTCGTAATCCCATACATGGTTTAGCAACTGCTCCCTACTTAGAACAATATTTTTATTGCGGACCATATATTCCAAAAGCTCGTATTCCTTCTTAGTGAGAGTAAGCTCATCATCTTTATAATAGGCACTTCGACTTGCACTATTGATCCTTAAATCTCCAATCTGAAGCTTGTCAGATTTAGTATCCTTTTGATTGGCCTTTCTATTAAGTGCCACTCTGATTCTAGCTAGCAGCTCTTCGATGGCAAAAGGCTTGGTCATATAATCATCAGCACCAGTATCCAAACCTGCCACCTTATCCGTAACATCATCTTTAGCTGTAAGCATTATAATGGGAACTTGTGATTCCATACGGATTCTTCGGCATACTTCAATACCATTTAGCCCTGGTAACATAATATCTAATATAACCAGGTCAACATTTTCATTTATGGCCTTGAAAAGTCCTTCTCTGCCTTCACCAGAAATAATTACTTCATAGCCCTCATGCTTTAATTCCAGTTCCAAAAACCTTGCTATTTTTACTTCATCTTCAATTATCAAAATCTTAGCCACTTAGATTTCCTCCCTAATTTCTTATAGAAGATATGCTCCAATTAATGTGATATTTTCTAAAACAAACTATTATTGGCCTTTATTAAAGCAAATAAAGCAATTGATTATAAGGGCAATAATAATATATATTAATCTATATCTTATTGTAACTTTTGACCAGAGATTTTTCAATACATCTGTATTAGAATTCCATTAAAAAAGTAAACGAAGGCCAAAATCAGGGGTTGCAAATCCTTCTTTTAGGCCTTCGTTTATAATTTATCATATGCTTGTCTAAATCTATAGATACTTAACTATTGTTTTATTATTTATAATACACCTTTTACAGCCTTTACTACATTGTCAACCGTAAATCCAAATTTATCAAATAGAATATTAGCAGGTGCAGAGGCTCCAAAGCTATCCATAGCTACAATAGCTCCATCTAAACCAACATATCTATCCCATCCGAAATAAGATAGGGCTTCTACTGCCACTCTTGCTCTAACATTCTTAGGTAAAATACTTTCCTTATATTCATCAGATTGCTTTTCGAATACGTCCATTGAAGGCATACTTACTACTCTTACATCAATACCTTCCTTTAGAAGCTCTTCCTTAGCGGCAACTCCAAGCTGTACCTCAGAACCTGTTCCAATAATTATTGCATCAGGTGTTTCCTTGTCTGAATCAGCTATAATATAAGCACCCTTTAAGGCTTCCTTAGAAGAACCCTTAAGTTGAGGTAGGTTCTGACGAGACAGAACAAGAGCTGTAGGTGTTTCAGAAGAAGTTATAGCATAATACCAAGCTGCAATACATTCAGTAGCATCTGCTGGACGATATACTGTAAAATTAGGCATAGCACGAAGCATTGCAAGCTGCTCAATTGGCTCATGAGTAGGACCGTCTTCTCCAACACCAATACTGTCATGAGTCAACACATAGGTTAAAGGTAAGTTCATTAATGCTGCTAACCTTGCCATAGGCTTTAAATAATCGCTAAAAACAAAGAATGTGGATACGTATGCTTTTAATCCTCCATGAAGTGCCATTCCATTTCCTATTCCGGCCATAGCTAATTCCCTTACACCAAAATGTAGATTTCGTCCAGAATAATTGTCTTTAGAAAAGGATCCTTCATCCTTCATTAATGTCTTGGTTGAAGGTGATAGGTCTGCACTTCCACCTATGAAATTAGGTAAATGATCTTTTATCTTATTAATTACTTGACCAGAAAGATTTCTTGTAGCATCAGCCTTATCTTCGAATGCCCAGAACTCTTCATTATCAATCAAATCCTTTGCCGCATCCTTATTATGGTACTGATCCCATAACTTTTTCATCTCAGGATATTCCTTGCTATAGCGGTCAAAAAGCTGGTTCCATTCCTGTTCATCCTCAGCGTTCTTCTTAGCAATCGCATTGTAATTATCATAAATCTCTTGGGGAACATCAAACGCTGTCTCACTAGGCCAGCCTAATTGTTCTCTTAAAGACTTAATATTATCTACTCCTAAAGGCTCTCCATGGGCACTAGCCATACCCTCTTTTGGACTACCATAACCAATTTTAGTTTTTATTGTAATCATAGTTGGCCTGCTTAGATCTGCCTTAGCAGCTTCAATAGCCGCACCAATTTCTTCAAGGTCATGGCCATTCTCAACTACAAGTGTTTGGAAGCCATATGCCTCAAATCTCTTCTTTACATCCTCAGTAAATGCAATATCTGTATCACCTTCGATAGATATTTTATTAGAATCATATAATACAATTAGTTTTCCTAATCCTAAGGTTCCAGCCAGTGACATTGCTTCAGAAGTGATTCCCTCCATCATACAGCCGTCTCCACCAAGGACATAAGTATAGTGATCAACTACAGGATATCCATCCTTATTAAACTTAGAAGCAAGGTGAGCTTCTGACATAGCCATACCTACAGCCATTGCCATTCCTGCACCCAGAGGGCCAGTTGTTGCTTCTACACCAACAGTATGTCCATATTCAGGATGACCAGGTGTTAAAGATCCGTCCTGTCTAAACTGTTTTAGGTCCTCTATTGTAAGACCATAACCAAATAAATGTAATAAAGAATATAGAAGCATGGATCCATGACCACCAGATAGTACGAATCTATCCCTATTAGCCCAGTTAGGATTTGCCGGATTATGATTCATATGCTTTGCCCATAACTCATAAGCCATATCTGCTGCTCCAAGGGGGAGTCCTGGATGACCCGAATTAGCTTTTTGTACGCTATCTGCTGATAAAATCCTGATAGCGTTTACTGACATTGTATCTATGTTACTCATTATATTTCCTCCTTTAGAAATTTAATTTACCTTTCAACGTAATGTGAATATTGTAACACACCTATTAGTTAATATACAACAAAAAAGGCCTGTTAGCAACTATTGATTGTAATGCTTACATTGAACTATTTAAAGTTCTAATCATACTTAAAACGTATATAATTTTATTTATATTGCCTACTTACTAAAACAAGATAAGCAAGTTATCCTAAATATCTCTCCTGGGAGAAATTTAATATACTGACTATAGCAGGAACTAAGATTAGCTGTATTATAATTCCCGGTACCCCTGTAATGGCAGATGTAATTACCGAGATAGGACCTGGAACATCCATAACAAAAACCTTCAGCATTATAAATAGTACTATAGCATATATTATTCTACCAAATACCATTGATAGAATTAAACTTATATATATTCTTATAGTCTTTCGAATTCTTTTCACCATAATTTTTTGTAGTATATACATAAATAACCCAGCAAATAATCCGTATGCTGCTAATTCTATGGCCATTATTAAATTAAAAGGAAAGATAGGCAATCCAAATAATGAATTAATTAATGGTGTTGCAAAACCAATTAGGGCCCCATAAAAAGCACCTAGATAAATACCAGCAATAAATACACTAATATGCATAGGCAATAATACTTTACCTATCTCTGGTGTAGCAAACAAATGAAACATTCTTGGAATTACAATTCCTATGGCAAGTAATAGTCCCCCTACTGTTAATCTATATATTCTACCGTTTTGATCTCTCCGCATAATATAATCCTTCCTAATATATACCTACTTAATCTCTATGACTATCTACAAAGACAGATAATATTGTAAATAAATAAGTTTTATATATCTTTAAATACCTCTCCTAGTCCTGCTTGTATAAGCAGATCTGCCTCACCATCATAGGGAGTCACTGACTTATTAATTAGTACCATTTTGTTTCCCTTATAATATCTTATTAGCCCTGATGCAGGATATACGCTTAGTGATGTTCCTCCAATTATCAATACATCTGCACTACTTATGGATTGAATAGCCTTAGTAACTGTATTGTCATCCAAAGCCTCTTCATAGAGAACAACATCTGGTTTTATGATGCCACCGCATTTACATCTTGGTATTTCTTTTGCCTCCTGAATATAGGCTATAGAATAAAATTGACTACAGTCCATACAATAATTACGAAGTATAGAACCATGAAGTTCTAATACATTTTTACTTCCCGCCTCTTGATGAAGTCCATCAATATTCTGGGTAATTACTGCCTTTAATCTTCCCTTCTCCTCTAGGTCTGCCAGTCTTAAGTGGGTTATATTTGGTTTGACATTATCATAAATCATTTTGTCCTTATAAAAATTATAAAACTCCCGGGTGTTTTTCATAAAAAAGCTATGGCTTAAAATAGTTTCAGGAGGATATTCATATTTTAAGTAGTACAAACCATCAGCACTACGAAAATCAGGTATTCCACTTTCGGTTGATACCCCTGCCCCTCCAAAAAAAACTATATTATCACTTTCACTAATCCACTGCTTTAGCTTTAATACTTTCTTTGTAAGCACATTTTCCTCCTATTCTATGCTTTTATGCACACTAGTAGTTAAAAACACTTGCTTTATCCACAGTAAAAAGCAAATATGTTCATATCCTAACATAGAAAAACCTAACTATATATATTAAACCATATATGGATAATCATATCTAGTAATAGGTGTTTTTTTATGCCTACATTATCTTTAATTATATTACTAAACTTTCTATACATATTTAACAAACTTTTCTTGTAATTCAGTTTTACTTAGCTTTTCCTATTAAAAAAACGACCTTATAAAAGGTCGTTATTATGAGACATCGGGGACTCGAACCCCGGACAGCTTGATTAAAAGTCAAGTGCTCTACCACCTGAGCTAATGTCCCATTTCCATTAGGAATTTTTTCAATTAAATGAAAAATGCCCAGAGCCGGAATCGAACCAGCGACACGAGGATTTTCAGTCCTCTGCTCTACCAACTGAGCTATCTGGGCATGGTATACTTCGTCTCCTTAAGAAGGTGTATGTAATATCATCTCCATGTGGATATTAAAATCAAGTTGCGGGGGTAGGATTTGAACCTACGACCTTCGGGTTATGAGCCCGACGAGCTTCCAGACTGCTCCACCCCGCGGCACTATTTTTGTTCGCATACCATATAGTAAAGCCGCGAACCTATATTATATTGGTAAAACCAAATGGATGGAGAAGGATTCGAACCTTCGAAAGCGTCGCTAACAGATTTACAGTCTGCCCCCTTTAGCCACTTGGGTATCCATCCATATTTAACAACATATTAAAATGCTGTAAGCCGATGATCGGACTCGAACCGATAACCTGCTGATTACAAGTCAGCTGCTCTGCCAATTGAGCCACATCGGCATATATCATTAAATAATGGGACCTATAGGGATCGAACCTATGACCCCCTGCTTGTAAGGCAGGTGCTCTCCCAGCTGAGCTAAGATCCCTTGATAATATTATGCACAAAGAAGAAAATTTCATTCCACTTTCATAATAAAATCATTATAACATATCTAATTATATAAATATATAATTACGACCCAGAAGGGACTCGAACCCTCGACCTCCGGCGTGACAGGCCGGCGCTCTAACCAGCTGAGCCACTGGGCCACTAATAAAACACATACTACACACGAAAATGTACATCCTGCGAGTCT
>JAAYRC010000211.1 GCA_012518975.1 Clostridiales bacterium | reverse complement strand
CTCTGCTGCCGTGATTTCTTTAGCCCTTTTATTATCTGCAGAATTTATTATGGATTTTTGTTTTTCATATTTTTCTACCAGGTCCCATGGATTTACTGCAGACATTTTACTATCTGGAATAGGCTCCCTATACTTCCACCCTCTAGGCAGCATATATACCGGAGAATTTATATCCCCATCCTTATTCTCTATAGGTTTTTCATCTAACTCCTCTTTGTTAACATGCTTATCATCCATTGTCTTCTCATCTATAGACTTTTCACCTTCATTTCTTTTATCCACAGGTATTTTGTCTGTTGCCATAATATTTTTACTTGCCATATCTTCCATTAATTTATCTTGCTTTTCTGATATTTGTGCTGATTTATTAATATTTTCATCCTCATGTACAGTCATAAATTCCTGCTGATTATCAATATGGGATGATAGGTCAATAGGGGGAGCTTCAAGCTTTGATTTTGGTCTTAAGGCTTCTAAAACCTCCTTATGATCAACTGGTTTGTCATCCCACTGTGTTGCATAAAAAACTTCTGAATTTAAAAAAAGCAGAATTCCACCCATTTCAGAAAAATCTTTTCCCGAATCCATAACATTTTCTTTATTAGAAATGAGCCTACTGTCCATTACCTGATTTTTTACAGAACAATCTCCTAGGTATACTAGGTCCAATTCATCTTGGGGTCTATGAATCAGGTATGTGGGAAATATACCATCTAGAAGACCTTTTAGCTGCATACGAATAGTAAATTTACATTGACCATTACTTATCTCTACTCGGACATAGCCCACATTCATTTTCTTTTCTCCATTTTCATATTCATACATATATGATACGAATCTTTTATAATCAGCCAAATGATCACGCTCCTTCTTTATCCATAACGATTTAGGGTGTTTCAGGATTCTATTCAATATATTCTATTAATGCGGTCATTATGCCAATCCTGACCCCTCTTTGCAGGATTGACTTCTAGATAATATAAAAAGCACATCCTTACCTGTATATAAGGATGTGCCCTCTTATTTATTGTTGTCTAAAACCACTATTCAATTTGACTATGAAGTTCCTGAAGCGACCGAACTCCTGCTGCCATATTTAGTTTAATTTCCTTAATACCTGCTATTGTCGCCTTTG
The DNA here is from genome assembly GCA_012518975.1 of Clostridiales bacterium. Classification (GTDB taxonomy): domain Bacteria; phylum Bacillota; class Clostridia; order Lachnospirales; family Lachnospiraceae; genus Mobilitalea. The sequence continues at coordinate 4,691 of JAAYRC010000211.1, read as the reverse complement.
CTGCTGCCATGGTGGTAACATAGCTAATCCTTCCTTTTATAGCTGCCTTTCTGATATAACTATCATCAACACCCTTTTTATCAATGGCTGTATTAACAATAATATCTATTTGCCCATTGGTAATAGCATCCAAGATATTAGGCCTTCCCTTTCCAAGCTTATGAATTTTTTCTGCAGGAATATTATTTTGAATTATTTTTTCATAGCTACCACCTGTTGCAAGTATCTTAAAGCCATTTTCTGCAAATCCCTTAGCTACCTCAACCATTTCAGCCTTGTCTCTATCATTAACACTAATCAGTACTGTACCAGTTAATGGCAGTCTAAGATCTGTTGCTTCCTGAGCCTTATAAAATGCTTCTCCAAAGCTTTGTGCTAGTCCCAGAACTTCACCCGTTGACCGCATCTCAGGTCCCAGTACAGGGTCAACCTCAGGAAACATGTTGAATGGAAATACTGCCTCTTTAATGCCATAGTGAGCAAATCTACTCTCTCTTAAGTCATTCACTGGTGATGGCTCTCCTGTATACTGGCTAACCATAATCTGTGTGGCCAGCCTTACCATCTGAATATTACATACCTTGGAAACTAATGGAACAGTTCTTGATGCCCTAGGATTAGCCTCTAACACATAGACTACACCATCCTCTATGGCATATTGCATATTCATAAGGCCATAGACATTCATTTCTTTTGCAATCCTAACTGTATAATCCTTAATAATTTCTATGTTTTCTTTACTTATATTTAGGGAGGGAATTATGCAGGCTGAATCACCTGAATGAATTCCTGCTAGCTCAATATGCTCCATGACAGCTGGAACAAAAGCTGCTTCTCCATCACTTATGGCGTCGGCTTCACATTCCAGGGCATTATGAAGAAAACGGTCTATTAAGATAGGACGATCTGGTGTGACCCCCACTGCTGCCTCCATATAATACTTAAGACTCTCATCATCATGAACAATCTCCATTCCTCTACCACCAAGAACATAGGAAGGACGTACCATAACGGGATATCCAATATTTTTTGCTATTTCAAGTGCTTCATTAACCTTGGTAGCCATTCCAGCCTCAGGCATTGGTATAGAAAGTCTATCCATCATCTCACGGAACCTATCCCTATCCTCTGCCAAATCTATTGTCTCTGGGCTAGTCCCAAGTATATTTACTCCATTATCCTTTAATTCCTGTGCTAAATTAAGAGGGGTCTGGCCTCCAAATTGTGCTATAAGTCCAAGCGGTTTCTCCTTTTCATATATACTAAGCACATCTTCAACTGTAAGCGGCTCAAAATAAAGCTTATCTGATGTATCGTAATCCGTTGAAACTGTCTCAGGATTACAATTTACTATGATAGTCTCAATTCCAAGTTCCCTTAAAGCAAAGGCTGCATGTACACAGCAATAATCGAATTCTATACCCTGTCCAATCCGATTAGGGCCGCCTCCAAGAATTATGACCTTCTTATTAGTCGATACTGGCTCTATATCCTGGTCTATATGGTAGGATGAATAAAAGTATTTTTCATTTTCAGTACCACTAACATGTATGCCTGCCCATGTCGCCTTGATACCTGCCTCATATCTGGCCTTCCTTATATCTGTCTCACTAACCATAAGTAGCCCGCTCAAATACTTATCTGAAAAACCATTTTCCTTAGCCTTTCTAAGAACTTCAGTAGGAGGAACTTTTCCCTTATATGCCTTTAATGCATCCTCCTCCTCAATTAATTCCTTCATCTGCTCAATAAAATAAGTTTTTATTCTTGTTAGCTTAAAAATTTCTTCAACACTGGCCCCTTTTCTAAGGGCCTCATAGATTATAAACTGGCGCTCACTAGAAGGTATGTGAAGCAAATCAAGAAGCTCATCCTTGGACTTGTCTGTAAATATCCTTGCATCTCCTAAGCCGTAACGGCCAATCTCAAGACTACGGATGGCCTTTTGATATGCCTCCTTATAGGTCTTGCCAACACTCATAACCTCTCCAACTGCCTTCATCTGAGTTCCTAGCTTGTCTTGGGCTCCCTTGAACTTTTCAAATGCCCAGCGGGCCCATTTTATAACCAAGTGATCTCCGTCAGGGACATACTTATCCAATGTTCCATATTTACCACAGGGAATTTCATTTAGGTTAATACCTGTTGCCAACATGGCTGATATTAAGGCTATAGGAAAACCTGTTGCCTTTGAAGCCAAGGCAGATGAACGAGATGTTCTTGGATTTATTTCAATTACACATATTCTTCCGCTAATTGGGTCGTGGGCAAACTGTACATTTGTACCCCCTATTACCTTAACTGCATCTACGATTTTGTAGGCCTGTCTTTGAAGCTCCATCTGAAGTTCTTTAGATATAGTTAACATAGGAGCACAACAAATTGAATCCCCAGTATGCACACCCAAGGGGTCTATATTCTCTATAAAGCATACTGTAATCATCTTTCCTGTAGAGTCCCTTACAATCTCAAGCTCAAGCTCGTCCCAGCCAAGTATGGATTCTTCCACTAGAACCTGACCTACCAGACTTGCCTGTAAGCCTCTGGTCACTACAGTCTTTAACTCCTCTAGGTTATATACCAAGCCTCCGCCAGCACCCCCCATGGTATAGGCCGGGCGAATAACCACAGGATATGAAAGTCTTTCTGCAATTGCTAGGGCTTCTTCCACTGTATAGGCAACCTCACTTCTAGCCATTTCTATACCTAAGGATTCCATTGTCTTTTTAAATTCAACACGGTCCTCTCCCCGTTCAATGGCATCAACCTGTACACCAATTACCTTGACATCATATTTTTTTAATACTCCTGCCTTTTCTAGCTCCAAACATAAGTTCAAACCGGATTGTCCCCCTAAATTCGGAAGAAGGGCGTCTGGTCTTTCCTTTTCAATAATATGGGTGAGTCTTTCTACATTTAATGGTTCTATATAAGTTACATCTGCTGTACTTGTATCAGTCATAATCGTTGCTGGATTAGAGTTAACTAAAATCACTTGGTATCCTAGACTTTTTAGGGCCTTGCATGCCTGTGTACCTGAATAGTCAAATTCACATGCCTGGCCAATTATAATTGGTCCTGATCCAATAATCATTACCTTCTTAATATCAGTCCGTTTGCTCATATAATCCTCCTCTGGGTTTGCTTATGCCATGGGCTACGCAATAAAAATAGGCAAAAAAATATCGTTTTTTTATGCCTAATAATTTATTTTTATATATATTATATGAACACTTATAATTATGCAACACTTTTTTTCCTAAAGGATGATTTTTTTCTAGATATATTTTGAAAGATAATTTGCCATCTCTACAAATTGGCCTAAGGTCATGGTCTCGCCTCTTATATCCTTTGATAATTCAAGAAATTCTAAAGCCTCTACTATTTCTTCCTTACTAAAAGATAGTCCTTCAAAGTTATATATACCATTAACTAAGGTCTTCCTTCTTTGATTAAATGAGGCACGGATAAGTGAGAATAATAAAGCCTCATCCTTAACCTGATAAGGAGACTCTGTATGGGGTGTTAGATTTATTACTGCAGAACCCACCTTAGGTCTTGGCATAAAGCAGTTAGGAGGTACATTTGCAGCTATATAAGGCTTTGCATAATATTGCACAGCCAAGGATAGGGCCCCGTATTCCTTTGTCCCAGGCCTAGCCTGTATACGGTCAGCAACCTCCCTTTGTATCATAATTGTAACACCAGCAAGGGGAATATGTTTTTCAAACAAGTCCATAATAATTGGTGTTGTAATATAGTATGGCAGATTTGCAACCACCTTAATAGGCCTATTATTATTATAGTTCTTAACTAGACCCTCTATATCAAACTTAAGGATGTCTTCATTAAGTATGGTTATGTTATCATAGGCTGATAAGGTATCCTCCAATATAGGAATCAACCTCTTATCTATTTCTACTGCAACAACCTCCCTGGCACTTTCACATAAATACTGAGTAAGACTTCCAATACCAGGACCTATCTCAAGAACAAAATCATCCTTGCTAATATCTGCTGTCCTAACTATCTTTTCTAGCACATGGGTATCGATCAGAAAATTCTGTCCATACTTTTTTTGAAATACAAAACTATATTTATTTATGATTTCAATAGTATTTCTAGGTTTTGCTAGCATGCTTTAATTTATCCTTTCATTTTAAGGTTTTTAATAGTTAATTGGGAATCTCTACTTTATGATCTAGTGCAAGTTTAGCAATTACCTATAAAGATTTAAAGTATAGGTTTTTTGCGTTCTCATTTGTAATTTTTACCACTGTGTCATAATCCATATCTTTAATAGTAGCTATTTCCTTAAGTATATAGGGCAGATATAATGAGCTGTTTCTCTTTCCACGATAAGGAACTGGTGACAAATAGGGACAGTCGGTTTCTACCACCAGCTGGTCTATAGGGGCATAACTTACTACCTCCTTAAGCTTTCTACCATTAGTGAAGGTGACTACTCCTCCTATTCCTAGATAAAATCCCATGTTTAGATACCGTCTTGCCTGTTCTACCCCATAACCAAAACAGTGCATTACTCCTCCTATGTCTTCAACCTTGGCATCCTTTATCATATTAAAGGTGTCATTGGCAGCATCCCTACTGTGGATAACCAGAGGCTTAGCAAGATCCTTTGCCATATCCATCTGCTTTTCAAACCAAAGCTTCTGTGTCTTAGGGTCTGT
>JAAYRC010000210.1 GCA_012518975.1 Clostridiales bacterium | reverse complement strand
ATTGCACGACCCATAGCTACACGCTGTCTCTGACCACCAGATAAAGCCTTAGGCTTACGGTCTAACAAATGCTCGATGTCAAGAATCTTAGCTGCTTCATGAACAACTTTGTCAATCTGATCCTTAGGTACCTTTCTTAATTTCAATCCAAATGCCATATTATCATAAACAGACATATGTGGATACAACGCATAGTTCTGGAAAACCATGGCTATATCTCTATCCTTAGGCTCAACATCATTAACTAACTTGTCGCCTATATAAAGTTCTCCTTGTGTGATTTCTTCAAGGCCTGCTATCATACGTAGCGTAGTAGACTTTCCACATCCTGATGGTCCAACGAAGATAATAAACTCTCTATCGGCTATCTCAAGATTAAAATCTTTAACAGCAACTACGCCGTTAGGATATTGTTTAGTAATATTCTTTAACGATAAACTTGCCATTTTCTATCCTCCTATAATTCCTATATGTTCTTGTACAAAGTTTATAAGTGTATGATACACCATTTGATTTACTTTAACTATATCCCATTTCAACAAAATCGGTTTTGCCCTTTTGTATAATTTGTATATATAGAGATAAATTAAGTATTTTTACCGAGAATCTAAATATTTTTTGTTTTATTTACTGGCTATATTCTATAAAACCTTCACCCATTACCTCCCTAACATCATTAACAATAACAAAAGAATTCGGATCAATTTTCTTCGCAATTTCAGTAATTTTAACTATTTCCTTCTTAGATACCACACAAAAAAGCATTTTCCTTTCCTTATTTGAGTACATTCCAGTGGAACTAAGTCCTGTGACCCCCCTATCAAGAGATGTCATAATTGCTTGTGCAATTTGATCATATTCATCGGAAATGATATATGCCATTTTGGCAAATTTTAAGCCCTCTAGTATTCCGTCAGATACCTTGGCAGTTATAAAAACTGCAATTATTGCATATAGGGCATTTCCAATCCCAAAAACTAGGGCTCCTATTCCTATAATTAATCCATCAATAATGGTAAGAATAGCAGGAACTGAAAGGTGCTTTTTATACCGCTGAACTAAGGATGCTAACAAGTCAGTTCCTCCTGTGGATGAGGAGGCTGAAAACACCATCCCTAGGCCAATTCCTGTTAATGCCCCTCCCACAACCGATGATAAGAGCATATCATCAAACCGCAAGTCATAGATGGGAATAACCATCATAGCTATAACATAGGTCAAGGTACCAATTGTCACATTTATCATTGTTCTAATCCCTAAAAGTTTTATTGATACTATAAATAAGGGAACGTTAAGCACAACCGTTACAAACCATATGGGGATCCCCCCATCTATTATACTCCTGGTTATCTCCTTTATGATTATGGCAAAGCCTGCTAGTCCCCCTGTTACCAAGCCCAAGGGCTCGTATATAAGGTTGACTGCCAAGGCCATCAAAAAGGATCCTCCTATTATTTTTATATATTTTCTTAGTATTATGTTTTTTTTACTTCTAGTCTTTCTTATAACCATACCTATCCTCTTTATAATCTTATTTTGTCAATATGCTTATTGTTGTGTATAAAATTTATGATATACTGTTTCAATTTGATTTATTCATCCAGATGACCACGCTTTCTTATTGTCCTTCCTTCTGGGTATATGACTTTAGCATTTCCTTGGCCTTAGCTATATCTATATTATAGGCGCTGTTACTATCCTCACCTGCTATTAGTTCAAATACAATGTTTTTACCTGGTGTCTTTATATAGCTTTCCATATAATTAAGCTTATCAGCTAAGGAAAGATTTGAATCAACCTGGGTATAAAGTTCTTTAATGTATGTACTTAGTTTTGTCTCTGTATCTATTGTAGATAAATATTCTAGAAACTCTTCAGAAAACACCTCTCTAGGAACCCTATCCCCTGAGTCTTGCTTATTACTTACATCCTTTTTGACTTGCTCCGTCTCAAATATAGTCTGGTAGACTGCCTGTGGCACTAGGGTATAGTAACTAATTTCAATATCAAGCAGGTCCTCTATCATTACTACCCCATATTCACAAACCTTTTCCTTAGGAAGATATCCAGTAATAGCGGAAAGTTTTAAATACTGGGGTATAGATGGCTTAATTAGAACTAGCTCTTTGTGCAATCCATCCGATAAAGCTAGCTGAGTTTTAATAGGAATTGTTATATAGTAAAGCCTATGTTCTTCACAGTTGAATATCTCTAAAACCAATTTGTTAATGTCTCCTGTCTCCTCGTCAACTGCAAAAATCAGGTGCTTAGATATATCATCTATTCTAGCCTGGGTTATTGGCTCCTTTTCACTTATAGGTGAGATGGTTTCTATTATATTCCTCTCTGGGACACCATAAAAATGCATAACAGCCTTATAAGTAAACACCATAATTGCGGTAAAAAAAACCAAAAAAAGAAGGGATTTTAAAAACCCTATAATAAATATTTTTCCCGTACTTCTTCTCATGTGTTTCACCTCTCATGGCCAAGGGACTTACATTAAAGTAATGATAAATTCAACATGACTATTTTATCATACTGTCATTTCCTAATCAACTGTGCTTTATAAGAAGAATATATTATGATATACTTAGGATGTTT
>JAAYRC010000209.1 GCA_012518975.1 Clostridiales bacterium | reverse complement strand
TAAATGAAATTTCATGTACTTACATTGTTTCCAGAAATGATTGAATTAGGTATTAATACTAGCATAACAGGAAGGGCTATTGAAAAAGGCCTCATTTCTTTAAATGCTATGAATATTAGGGATTTCTCCCAGGATAAGCATAAGAGGGTTGATGACTATCCTTATGGAGGGGGAGCTGGTATGGTTTTACAGGCAGAACCAGTATATAAAGCTTATAGCTACCTAGTTAATAAAATAAAAACATCAAAAGCTAATCCAGATTCATTTAAAAAACCAAGAGTTATATATGTCACCCCACAAGGAAAGGTATTTAACCAAAGTATGGCAAAGGAGCTTTCCAGTGAAGAGGATTTGATTTTTCTATGTGGTCACTATGAAGGGATAGATGAACGAGTGATTGAGATGATAGTTACAGATAATATCTCCATAGGTGATTATGTTCTTACCGGAGGAGAATTACCTGCTATGGTAATGATAGACGCAATCTCCAGATTAATACCCGGTGTACTTAATAACGATGTTTCCTCAGAATTTGAAACTTTTAAGGATAATTTACTCGAATATCCTCAATATACACGACCTGAAGTATTTATGGGTCGCAAAGTTCCAGAGGTATTACTTTCTGGTCATCATGCAAAGATTGATTCTTATAGGAGAGAGCAATCGATTATGCGTACTTATGAAAGACGTCCAGATTTACTTGAAAATGCTGTTCTTACAGAAAAGGAAAGGGAATATCTTACAGGATTGATATTTCAGAAAAACTATGATGTATATAGTTAATTTTGTTATTATATAGCTGTATGGAATAATATATAGTTTATGAAAAGAAAGTACTTGCTTTCTGTATATTTATATGATAAAGTTAGATATTGTGAGAAGGATGGTCCTCTGTTACAGTTTGTATTATGAACATCTAAATATAGGAGGTCACAGAATGAAAGATATTATAAGAGAAATTGAAGCAGAACAGCTAAGAACAGATATTGCTGATTTTAATGTTGGTGATACAGTTCAGGTTTATGCAAAAGTTAAAGAGGGTACTCGTGAAAGATTACAGGTGTTTGAAGGCACTGTAATAAAGAGGCAAAACGGTAGTTCTAGAGAAACCTTTACCGTAAGGAAAAATTCAGGTGGTGTAGGTGTTGAGAAGACTTGGCCCCTTCATAGTCCTAGTATTGACAGGATTGAAGTTAAAAGACGTGGTAAAGTTAGAAGAGCAAAATTATTCTACCTACGTGACAGAGTTGGTAAAAAGGCTAAGGTTAAGGAATTATTAAGATAGTATAGGAGAAGGGACGTACGTAAGGTATAGTCCCTTTTTTATATAATAGGAAAGTTTGTCTTATTATATAAAAAACATTAAACATACTATAGTAAAGTTGGTCCAAGTGGGTTAAAATATGGTACAATATATTTAAAATAATCCAGCGAAGAGGTGAATGCAAGTGGGACTTGATTTTGATTTTGAAGGAGAAAGTAATAAACCAAGTATAAAGAGAATACTTCTTGAAGTCTTTATATGGGTGGCACAGATTGCTGCAGTTATATTTCTTGCCTACATTATTGTATATTATTGTGTTGAGAAAACCAATGTAATAGGTAGTTCCATGGAAAGCACTCTAGCTGCAAATGATCCTATTATAATTAATAAGTTTGCTTACCGTATATCAGATCCAAAGCGGTTTGATGTAATTGTTTTTAAGCAAAGCGGAAAGGAACATAGCTTCTACAATATAAAACGGATCATTGGATTACCTGGAGAAACTGTTCTTATAAAGGATGGAAACATTTATATAAATGGTGAAATGATTGAAGAGTATAGTATAGTAGAGCCTATGATAAATTATGGACTTGCTGGAGAGGAAATAAGTCTAGAGGATAATGAATATTTTGTTCTAGGAGACAACAGAAATAATAGTGAGGACAGTAGATTTGCTAGTATTGGCAATATAACTAGAGATGAAATTATCGGCAAAGCGGCTATACGCTTATCCCCCTTTAATTTTATCAGTAAGCTTAACCTAAAAGGACAAGAAGATTAGAAAAGAGGTATAAAATGGATGTTCAATGGTATCCTGGTCATATGGCAAAAGCCAAGCGTATGATGCAGGAAAACATTAAATTAATAGATGTAATAATTGAATTAGTTGATGCTAGAATCCCCTTATCTAGCAAGAATCCTGAAATAGATACATTAGCGGCTAATAAATCTAGGGTTATACTATTAAACAAATATGATATGGCAGACCCAAAACATAATGAACTATGGAAGAAACATTTTGAAGACAAAGGATATTATGTTGCTTTAGTAAATTCCAAGAATGGACAAGGGGTAAAGCAGATTAAGGATATAGTCTATAAGGCTTGTGAAGAGAAAATAGAAAGAAATAGAAGGCGTGGCATTATAAATAGGCCTGTTCGAGCTATGGTTGTAGGAATACCTAATGTGGGAAAGTCAACCTTTATTAATAGTTTTGTAGGAAGAGCTTCTACAAAGACAGGTAATAGACCAGGTGTAACAAAAGGAAAGCAGTGGATTAGGCTAAGTAATAAAATTGAGCTACTTGATACCCCAGGTATACTGTGGCCAAAATTTCAGGATCCTGCTGCAGGTATGAGACTTGCATTTATAGGGTCAATTAATGATAATATTATTCAGATGACCGAGCTTGCCATGGAGTTAATTCTATTTTTAAAAAAACATTATCCCGAGTCCATTAGTAGACGCTATGATATTGAGACTCCAGAGATTATGGAAGAGTTGGTAGATACTGTAACAGTCCTAGACCAAATTGCAATTAAGCGTTCTTGCCTATTAAAGGGAGGAGAACCTGATTTGGACAGGGCAGCCTTGATTTTATTAGATGATTTTAGGAATGTTCGTTTGGGTAATATAACATTGGAATTTTCCCAAGAATAATCCTATATATTTTTAGGGATTAATTTATTTTTTAAACAAAATATATAAAAGGAAGTGTATGTGTTTGGATAATCTGGAAAAGGGCAGAGCCAGGATGAAAATTGCTGAGGTAAAGCTTGAATTTATGCAGGCTCATATAAATGATATACCTGCTTTAATAGAAAAGTATAAGATGGATGAGAGAAGTGGGGTTAAAAATATTTGTTGTCAGTATCAGTCAAAACTTGATAATTATGACAAAGAAGTAAAACGAATTGATGACTTAAGACAATTTGATCAAAGCCATGGAGATTATACATATATTTGCGGTATAGATGAGGTGGGCAGGGGACCACTTGCAGGTCCTGTAGTAGCTGCCGCAGTTATTCTACCCAAAGACTGTGATTTGTTATATATAAATGATTCTAAAAAGCTATCAGAAAGCAAGCGGGAAGAACTCTATGATGAAATTATTAATAGGGCTATAGCCTTTGGTATAGGAAGTATACCACCCCATAAAATAGATGAGGTTAATATACTTCAGGCAACCTTTATGGCCATGAAGCAGGCAGTCAATAATCTAAAAGTCAAACCAGAAATACTCTTAATAGATGCTGTAACTATTCCTGATATATCTATAAAACAGGTTCCTGTCATTAAGGGAGATGCAAAAAGTATGTCAATTGCAGCCGCTAGTATATTGGCAAAAGTAACAAGAGACAGGTTTATGGTTGCTTATGATAAGGTATTCCCAGGCTATGGTTTTGTCGATAATAAAGGCTATGGGTCAGCCCAACATCTTGATGCATTAAATCGACTTGGACCTACTCAAATTCACCGTAGGAGTTTTATAAAGAATCATATATAAAACAATATGTCAAGATAAGATTGATTTTATCTAGTCAAAAGCTTAGAACCAGCCGATACTATATTCCAAGACTTTATTTTGGGAGGCTATTATGAGTTCAAAAAATATTGATAATAATAAAACTAAAACAGCAGTAGCCTTATCCTATGATCCTCAGGATACTGCTCCTAAGATTATTGCTACCGGAAGGGGTTACTTAGCAGAGAAAATTATTGAACAGGCAGACCAAGGAGATATTCCAATTCATGAGGATGAAGCTTTGGCAAACACTTTATCTCGATTAGAGCTAGGATCCTATATTCCTCCTGACCTATATGAACTAGTTGCTGAAATATTAGTATTCGTAGATAAAATGGATAAAATAAAGGGAAAGCTTAGTTAAGAG
>JAAYRC010000208.1 GCA_012518975.1 Clostridiales bacterium | reverse complement strand
TTTCTATTTAAAGGACAAATTTATAGAATAGCTAGCAATGTAATTGGATATGATCAATACCTTCCTAACCAAGGTGGTAGAACCTTGACCTTTAATATTTTTCTTCTAGCTTTAGCACTTGTTACCTTAATGAAGCGAAATGAAATATTGATAAATAAGCCCATGGCTAAGCATTACATTAATGGTTTATTGATTGCAGTAGTCCTTGTACCCTTTACCTTTGTTAATCCTGCTGCTATGCGTGTCATCCAATATTTTTCATTGTTTATTATATTATTAGTCCCTGAGATTATTAATTCTTTTAAGAAGAAAGAAAGACTTTTTGTGTTTCTAGTTGCCTGTTCCACATTAATTATCTTGCTGATTAAGAATAATCCAATGTATATGTTCTTTTGGCAACCATAATATTAGAAAGGTAGGTATATTTTGAAGATTGCTTTTGTTTCTAATTATCTAAACCATCATCAATTGCACCTATGTAATCAGTTTTATATTAGATGTGAAGAGTTTTATTTTATTGCAACTGAGAAAATCTCGTTAGAAAGATTGAAAATGGGTTATGAGGATATGGCTTCCAAATATCCCTACGTGATTAAAATGTATGAGGATAGTTACCTAAGATATGCTGCTTATTACATTATAAGAACATTTGATGTGGTTATATTTGGTTCATGTCCACCCAGTCTTATTGAGTTAAGGATGAGAAAAAACTTGCTGAGTTTTATATATACAGAACGCTTTTTAAAAAAGGGCTTATGGTACAGATACATACCTTCTATCCGAAAAAAGATAATGGATAGGATAGTCAAATACAAAAATCAAAATCTCCATGTTTTATGTGCCAGTGCCTATTCTTCATATGATTTATACCTATGTGGATATACAAAACCTTGTTACAAGTGGGGATACTTTACAGATGTACCCCTTGTAGATAAAAACGACTTAATGAATATGAAAGACCAGTCCTTTTGTAAGATCTTGTGGGTGGGAAGGCTTATAAATGGAAAGAGAATAAAGGATGTAATATTCCTGGCCAGAAAGTTAATGAATAATCAGATAGACTTTACAATGAATATTATTGGTAGTGGTGAATATGAAAGGCAGTTACATACTCTTGTTCAATTTATGGGTTTAGGTAAGAAAATAAAATTCTTAGGCTCAATGGAGCCAGATAAAGTTAAAAAGTATATGGAAGAAGCAAATATTTTTCTCTTTACCAGTAATTTTAAAGAAGGTTGGGGTGCTGTCTTAAATGAAGCAATGTGTAGTGGCTGTGCTGTGGTCACAAGTCATGCTGTAGGAAGCGCACCTTATCTTATTGAAGATAAAAAAAATGGTCTTATATATAAATCCGGAAACATTAATGATTTATATCGCAAAGTTAGTATGCTTATTAATGATCCTAAGCTTCAATATATATATGGATGTAATGCGTATGACACAATGATTAAGGCATGGAGTCCAGATATTGCTGCTTGTCGTTTGCTAGATATATCAAAAAGTCTTATGTCTGGAAAGCGTAAATTTTATCGCAATGGTCCATGTAGTAAAGCATATATTGTTAAAGAAGATTGGTATCCAAAAACCTATAAAAAAGAGTGAGGCTACAATGTGCCAATACAAAATATGCCAATACGATATTAAAGAAGTTCATAATAAATTATTAGAGATATTGATTGAGTTTGATCGAATATGTAGACTACATCAAATCAAGTATTCATTAGAAGGTGGTACATTACTTGGGGCTATAAAGTATAAGGGCTTTGTTCCATGGGATGATGATATTGATGTAATTATGGAGAGAAAAGAGTATGAAAGGTTTTTAAGTATATGTAAGACAGAACTAAATAAAAAATTTTTCTTACAAAACAATCGGAATGTTAGGCACTTTCCCTTAAACTATAGCAAGATACATATGAATGGGACTCTTTATGTTCAAGAAAGTACATCTTACATAAAGATGCATCAAGGATTATTTATTGATGTTTTCCCTGTAGATAATATTTTTATGCCGACCCTAAGACTTCAAACATCGCTTATTGGTGCATTTAATGGTGCCAGGTTCCTTAAATTAAATAGAATATATAAAAAAAACCAAGAGGTAACAAATAATCTTTTTAAGCTAGGCATATATTTTGTATTGTCACTTTTGCCTATAAGATTAATAAATCTCTCTATTGACCTTTGTTCTAGGATATTTAATTTTTTTAAGACTAAGTATGTCTATGAAGTATGTAATCCTAATCGAAACTTTAAAGCCCTTAATCGTAGAATTTATAGGGAATTAACTGAGCTTGAATTTATGGGTTTGAAATTTCTTGGATCAAAACATTATAAAAGATTCCTAAGGTCTAGATTCGGTGATATTAGAAAACTTCCTGCAAAAGAAAAAAGACAACCAAGCCACAATATTATAAAGTGCAAATTATAGTAAGGAGCATATACTTAACTTTGTGGCTAGGATACAAGGCTTAGGGTATATAAGAAAGGCGTGTTGGTTAAAATGAAAGTTCTTCACATTAATGCAGTTAGTGGTATCCGCAGTACGGGTAGGATATGTGCAGAGATTATAGAAAGCCTTCATAAAGATGGCCATAAAGGATATATTGCATATGCAGATGGGAAAAGATCAAAAGGGTACAAAATTGGTAATAAATTTGATCGCATGTGTCACGGCCTCTTATCAAGAATAACAGGGAAACAGGGATGTTTTTCTGTGATAGAAACATATCGTTTGTTAGGATACATTGATTTTTTAGGACCGGATATCATACACCTTCATAATCTTCATGGCAACTATATTAATATCAAAATTCTCTTAAAGTATATAATAAAAAATGATATCCCTACAGTTATAACGCTACATGATTGCTGGTTTTATACCGGAAAGTGTTGCCATTATACGGTGGATAAATGTTACAAATGGAAAAAAGAATGTAACCATTGTCCAAGAATACATAAAGATAATCCAAGTTGGTTTTTTGATAGAAGTAAAAAGATGTATGGCGATAAAAAGAAATTACTAGGACAAATTAGAAAGCTAGCAGTAGTAGGGGTGTCAGATTGGATTACAAAAGAGGCAAGGCAATCCTTATTAAGAAAATCTACAATTATAAAAAGAATATATAACTGGGCCGATTTTGAGGTCTTTCAGCCAGTTTATACAGATGACTTACGAGATAGAATGAACTTAGTAGGTAAGTTTCTTATCTTGGGAGTAGCAAGTTTTTGGACGGCTGATAAGGGTTTTTTTGAATTTCTTAAATTAGCCCAAGGCCTACCAAAGAATATGGTCATTATTTTAATCGGCAACATAGATGAAAATATTAGTACTTATGAAAATATCATTCATATAAAAGAAACTCATAACCTAAATAACTTGGTTAGATTTTACTCCATGGCTGATGTGCTATTAAATCTTTCCATGGAAGAGGCCTGTGGAAAAGTAACCATTGAAGCACTGGCATGTGGAACACCTGTAATAGCAGTAAAATCCACTTCTAATCCTGAACAGATAGGAGATTCCTGTGGTTATGTAGTTGAATCTAATGATATGGAAGATTTATATAGGAAGATAAATCTTGTGTATATGAATACAAAAAAACATTATAGCCAAGCATGTCTTGATTTTGCCAATAAACATTTTAATAAAAGCAATTGTCTAAATGAATATATTAAGCTTTATCATGAATTAACAGGTTATTAACCAGCTTTTATCCCAAGAAAACAGGGGGTATAAATTGAAGATTAGATATGATAGTAGTGTTAATCAAATAAAAAAAGGGGCTATAATATCATACCTTGCTATATGTGTAAGCATGTTGTCAGGACTCCTATATACTCCATGGATGGTCAAGCAGATTGGAGTAAATGACTATGGCCTATATACCTTAGCCTCTTCACTAATTAGTATGTTCCTTATTGATTTTGGAATAAGTGAAGCAGTTACAAGATTTATAAGTAAATATAATGCTGAAGGAAATCAAAAAAAGGTAAATGATTTTCTTGGCCTAATCTACAAATTATATATTCTAATTGACTTACTAATATTCTTAATACTGATTATTATCTATTTCTTTATTCCTATAATATATAGCAAATTAACACC
>JAAYRC010000038.1 GCA_012518975.1 Clostridiales bacterium | reverse complement strand
ATGACGAAAATACATATCAACTATACTAACCGCAACCTGGCCAGCCCTAACTGAGTCTGCTCGTAGTCTAGAACTGACCTTTTCAGCTAAAGAAAGCAGCACCATCTTGGCGGTACTGCCATCGTCAACATCAAATGCAATTGTTGTAGAATTACCATATCCCTTATTGGGGGCCGCCTCATTCTCTACAAGAGACATATCAATTCCATTTGCAAATGAATAGATTAACTCTCCATGTTTTTTAAAATGTGCTCTTAGAATCTCCAAATCAGTACATGCTAAATCCCCAATTGTATGAATCCCCAAAGCATGAAGTTTTCTCTTTGTAGCCGGACCGACAAAGAATAATTCCTCCACCGGTAAAACCCACATCTTCCTCTCTATCTCTTCTGGAAACAAGGTGTGTACCAGATTAGGCTTCTTAAAATCAGAAGCCATCTTGGCTAGTATCTTATTCGTGGAAACTCCCACATTCACTGTAAAGCCCAGCTCACTATAGATCCTATCCTTCATCAATGTAGCAGCAACCACCGCCGACCCATAGAGTCCTAGGGTTCCTGTCATATCGCAAAATGCCTCATCAACAGAATACTGCTCTACACAGGGGGAAAAGTCTCTGAGAATCTCCATAAATGCCTCAGAGCAGGTCTCATAAAGGTCATAATGAGGGGGCACTATAAGAAGATCAGGGCAGAGCTTAAGAGCGTCACTTATGGTATCACCCGTCCTAATACCATATTTCTTGGCAGGAGTGGACCTGGCAAGAATAATTCCGTGCCGTTTCTTCACATCCCCTCCTACTGCCGAGGGAATCTCTCGCAAATCCATCTTTTCTCCCCGGATATGTAGTCGATAAACGGCCTCCCAGCTTAGGAAAGCCGAATTTACATCAATATGAAAAATTATTTTATCCATACATATGTTCACCTCTTGCCATCATTATATCAGAACTAATGTTCGATGTAAAGAGGATAAATATTGAAGATAGTTGTTTTAAATAAGTTCCCTAACTAGTTTTGGTGGTACCCGATTTAATATATGACTTGTATAAGAATCATCAAAAATCCAGGTCTCTAGTTCATTTCCTGGGATAACCAGGGGCATACGATGATGAACATCTCTAATAGATTCATTAGCCTCTGTAGTAAGTATGACAAATCGCAGCTCATCCTGATAAAAATTATATAAACCGGCCATATAAAGGGCATTAGTCCCCTCCTGCCTAAACATTATCTTTCTTTTATCCCTATCCCATTCATAAAACCCAGTAGAGGGTATAATACACCTACGGCTTATTAAGCTGTCTCTAAAAGTCTTTTTTTCGGAGGCTGTCTCAGACCTAGCATTAATTATTACACCCTTATTATCAAACTTAGGAAATCCCCATATGCCAAGAGCAGGGGTGGTCTGATTATGATCAGCTAAGAGTAGAGGTACCTGATTTGTAGGAAATATCTCTCCAGTTTTAACTTCCTTTCCATGTATCTTGGCATTTAGCTTCTCAATTATTTCACGTAACTCATCACTTTGTTCCACAGTAAAATTATATCGCCCACACATATAAATCCCTCTCAATCTCACTAAGTTTTTATTTTATTTCTCTTTACCATACTTTACTATATAGTAAGTGCTATTACAACACGCAAGCTTTAGTGGCACATAATTAACCTTTACACATATTTTTCTCATGTTTAGGCCTAAATATTATTTGACTTTTTTCATATTTGGCTTATGATAGAGTATAGTATTTTAGTTATCGTTTAAACAAATTTTTTTACAAAAACTAATCAATAATAATAAATTAACCGACATTAATTATAGAGCAAATAATAAGGAGGATACTTAATGAAGGCCGGATTTGATCCACAGAAGTACATTGAAGAACAATCAAAATATATCTTGGAACGGGTAAATAATTATGACAAGCTATATCTAGAATTTGGTGGAAAGCTTATCGGTGACAAACACGCTAAAAGAGTTTTGCCCGGTTTTGATGAGGACGCTAAAATCAAATTACTTCAAAAGCTTAAGGATCAGGTAGAAATTATTATCTGCGTATATGCCGGTGATATTGAAAGAAATAAAATAAGAGGAGATTTTGGAATCACCTATGACATGGAGGTTCTCCGTCTCTTAGATGATTTAAGGAGCTTTGACCTTAAGGTAAACAGCGTTGTTATTACTCGATATAGTAAACAACCAGCAACTAATGTGTTTATTAACAAGCTTGAAAGGCGGAATATTAAGGTATATAAACATACCACCATACCTGGTTATCCCGCAGATATAGATACAATAGTAAGCGAAGATGGATATGGAAGTAACCCATATATCGCCACAAGTAAGCCTATCGTAGTACTTACTGCTCCAGGAGCAAACAGTGGTAAACTGGCCACATGCCTTAGTCAGCTATACCATGAATATAAGCAGGGAAGGGTGGCTGGCTATTCAAAATTCGAAACTTTCCCTGTATGGAATTTGCCACTCAAGCATCCAGTTAACATCGCTTACGAAGCCGCTACTATAGATCTAAAAGATGTAAATATGATTGACAATTTTCATTTTGAAAAGTATCAAGAAGTTACTGTTAATTATAATAGAGACCTAGAGATGTTTCCCGTAGTAAAAAGAATTATTGAAAAGATTACAGGAAAGGATTCTGTGTTCAAATCCCCCACTGATATGAGTGTTAATAGGGTTGCATTTGGTATTATAGATGACGAAATTGTCTCATCAGCCTCAAAGCAAGAAATAATACGTAGATATTTTGCTACTGTATGTGACTTTAAGAAGGGATTATTAGATGAGGAATCATTAAACCGTATGAAGGTTATAATGGAAGAAGTCCAGCTAAAGCAAGAGGATAGGCCCTGTGTTGTTCCAGCTAGGAACTATGCTGCTAAACTTAGAGAAAACTGCCATGATAATGAGACCATCTCTGTAATAGCTTTTGAAATGCATGATGGAAAAATTATTACTGGAAAAAGCTCCTCTACCATGGACTGTAGCTCTGCTGCCATACTAAATGCTATTAAATATCTAGCTGGAATAGCTGACGAAATATATCTTTTATCACCATTGATTTTAAGTACTATCCGTGATTTAAAGGAAAATGATTTAAACAGTAAGATTACCCATCTTAATGCAAATGAAATCCTGATTGCCCTTAGCATCTGTGCAGTAACAAATCCCACCGCACAATTAGCCTATGAAAAACTATCCATGTTAAAGGGAGTCCAAGCTCATTGTACCTCTATGCTAAATAAGGGTGATGAACAAATCTTAAGAAAGCTAGGAATTGACGTAACCTCCGAACCCTTTTATCCATCGGAGAATATGTACTATGTGTAATTCTCCTCTCATTGAGCCGTGCATAGGGATCTCGTATACAGCTCTATAACTTAAACTTATATTGCAATATCTCTTATAATATAATCGAGTAGGAGGCTAATCAACAACCAATGATTAGCCTCCTACTCGATTATATTAATATTTTAAAGAAATTCCATCCCATACATCACTATTAATTATTACATCATATTCGGAAGACCACTGCGAATAAAGTTCTGCGAATTGATTGACACGCCTTTCTTCTATAATAAACTCTTTAACTTGGGTTGTTGCATCCTCATTAAAATCAGTTACACAGTATATAATATGCCAGCCATATTCTGTGCTAATAAGATCACTAATCTCACCTGTTTTTAATGTAAATGCTGCCTGCACAAATTCACTAGCAAATTTCTCCGGCCCATTTTTTCTTCCAAAAGTATATTCTATAAGCTCATCCTCTGAATTAGTTTCCGCAAGAGTATAAAAATCTTCTCCACTTTTAGCCTTGTCCAACAAGAGACTTATCTTCCCGTATGCATTCTCCCTCTGCTCTATGGTTAAGGGAATTCTTTTACCCTCATCATCTAACTCAGTACCATAAACCAGAATATGCTGTATAGTAACCTGCCTGCTATCAAAATCAGATACATTAGTATCCACATCTATAGTCAGGGTTTCAAATGCTTTTTCTGCTAAAATATTATCCGAATACACCTGCTCTAAAAGCTCCCTACTAACCATATAGCGGTCTATATCACTATCAGAAAGTCCCCTAAAGTGCTGATCTGCGTATGTGGCTACATCTACCATCTCTTCCTCACTTAGGAAAATCTCTAGCTTGTCAGCCTTATCTCGGATAACCTTAAGCTGTATAATCTGCTTTATAACCTCATCCTTAATATATGTTTCAAAGCTCTTACCATCACCAAAGATATCTACATCCCAAATACCTTTTCCATAATCTTTTTCATAATTTTCTTGGACGGATTTTAGATATACCATAGCCTCATTATAATATACTCTAATATCTCCAACCAAGGCAATTAACTCACCAGAATTTAATTGCTCTTCATCCTCAGCTTCCTTCTCTTTCTCATGATAATAATATGACATCTCTGTAACAATATCAGAATCAATATTATATGAGACAAATAATTCACTATCCATATCCTTATAGGTATAGGTTATTGAATTTTTCTCTGAAATTATGGTTTTATCAATCTCCGCCCCATATATCTCATTGAGAATTGGCTCAACCTTGGACCTTTCCATCCCAATTCCTACCCCAAATAGCTTATAATCCTTGGCTCCCTCAAGAACTGAAATGGAAGTAATATCCCCCTTTGGTGCTATCAATTGCAAAACCCCATCTAATACATATACACCCTTATTTGACGTATTAAGTTTGGTCTTGGTTTTTCTCTCAAAAGACTCTATAGACTTTCCCCTATGATTGGTTAATTCGTAATTCGATTCATCAACTCTACAACCACCCAAAACTGGCAGTATAAGGATAATTAACAAAAGTACCTTGCTTAAGGATTTCAACTCTATCTTAACTTTATTATATATATTCATACAGTTCCCCTTTATAAAACTCCTAGTATAATGATACCACGAACTTATCTAAAACAATTGTAGTTAAGCCTCATGTCATTGTCAAGTTACAAATACAGTCCATTCACTAAAAATCAAACTTCTAAATTGAGATTTCACATTACTAAATTCTTAAAATCCTCCAATAGGTTTTTAATACTCTCAAAAATATCAATAGTACTAATTTTCCCTTTTGATGACTTTGGTATCTGATAAGTAAAATTAGGGCTGGGTTGGGCATAAAACTTAAGAATATTTGGATAGGACTTGATAAGGTCAGGAATCCTAGCCACATCAATCTTAGCCTTAGGATACATAACAAGCTTAACCTCATTTCCCTTATGGGTTAGCCCTTGAATATATACACTATTACAAATTGATTTTATAAGGGCAATATTAAGAAGGTTATTAACAGCATGGGGTAGATCACCATAGCGATCTAAAAGTTCCTCCTGCATATCCATAAGCTCTTCCTCACTCTCAATACCTGCAATCCTCTTATATATATCAAGCTTTTGTATTTCATTTCTAATATATTCGGGGGGTATGAAGGCATCTATATCCATATCTACAGTTGTTTCAAAGCTATCTATGGAAAAATCCTCTCCCTTTAGAGCCCTAACAGCTTCATTTAGCATCTTACTATACAAATCATATCCCACAGCCTCCATATGGCCACTTTGTTCAGCTCCTAAAAGATTACCCGCACCCCTTATCTCCAAATCTCTCATAGCAATCTTAAAACCTGACCCTAATTCAGTAAACTCCTTGATAGCATGAAGCCTCTTTTCTGCTATCTCCTTAAGCATCTTATCCCTTCTATACATTAAGAATGCATAAGCTGTCCGATTAGATCTTCCCACACGACCCCTAAGCTGGTAAAGCTGGGACAGACCAAGACGGTCAGCACCATCAATAATCATAGTATTGACATTAGATATATCCAGTCCTGTCTCAATGATGGTGGTTGAAACCAATACATCTATTTCTCCAGATATAAAATCAAACATAATCTTTTCTAAAGTACGCTCATTCATCTGCCCATGGCCAACTGCAACATTTGCCTCAGGCACAAGCTTTGATACCATACTAGCTACTTCGTCAATTCCTGCTACCCTGTTGTATACATAGTATACCTGTCCACCCCTAGCTAGCTCCCGACTAATTGCCTCTCGAATGATCTCTTCATTTTGCTCTAAGACATAAGTCTGTATAGGCAGACGGTCCACTGGTGGCTCATCTAGTATACTCATATCTCTTATGCCAATAAGGCTCATATGAAGAGTTCTAGGTATTGGGGTTGCGGTAAGTGTCAGGACATCAATTTCCTTCTTAAGTTGCTTTATCTTCTCCTTATGGGTAACACCAAAACGTTGCTCTTCATCCACGATAAGAAGCCCCAGATTCTTAAAACT
Source organism: Clostridiales bacterium (assembly GCA_012518975.1). Lineage (GTDB taxonomy): Bacteria > Bacillota > Clostridia > Lachnospirales > Lachnospiraceae > Mobilitalea. The sequence continues at coordinate 3,131 of JAAYRC010000038.1, read as the reverse complement.
AATATCTGAGGATAGAACCCTGTGAGTTCCCACTACTATATCTAAACTTCCCTTTTTTAGTCTTTCAATTGTCTTTTTCTGCTCTGAAGCAGATCTAAACCTAGACAGCATATCTACACTGACTGGGTAATCCATCATTCTTTGTACTAGGGTATTATAATGCTGCTGTGCAAGGATTGTGGTAGGTACCAAAAAGACCACTTGCTTACCATCAGAAACTGCCTTAAAGGCTGCGCGGATGGCTATTTCAGTCTTTCCATAGCCTACATCTCCACATATTAGACGGTCCATGATTTTATTACTTTCCATGTCTTTCTTTGTGGCTTCAATAGCCCTAAGCTGATCGTCTGTCTCCTCGTAAGGAAAGGCCTCCTCAAATTCCTTCTGCCATACAGTATCTGGGCCGAATATATAGCCTTGATTCTCTCTCCTTTTAGCATAAAGCTCCACCAGCTCTTTAGCTATCTCCTTAACAGCTCCCTTTACCCTGGCCTTAGTATTCTTCCACTCAACAGAATTAAGCTTATTAAGCTTTGGCTTTCTACTCTCAGACCCAGAGTATTTTTGAATCACATCAAGGCCTGTTGCCAATATATACAACACGCCTCCATCACCATACTCTATCTTAATATAGTCCTTAGTTACCTTGTCTACTTCTATTTTTTCAATACCCCTGTAAATTCCTAATCCATGATTCTCATGAATTATATAATCTCCTGGGGTAAGCTCTGTAAAGCTTTGAATCTTCTTTCCGTCTTTAGAAACTTTCTTCTTCTTTTTCTTTCTCTCTGCTCCAAAAATATCGCTTTCTGAGATAATAACTAGCTTAATAAGTGGATACTCAAAGCCTCTCCTTAGATTTCCATGGGTTACCATGATTTCACCAGCTTGAAGAATACGGTTCATATCCTGGGTATAGAAGGCATTTAGGTTAAATTCCTGTAGGTCCTCACTTAAGCGTTTTGCCCTTGTTCTCGAGCCGGAGAGAAGTATAACCCGGTATTTGTTTCGTTTCCAGCGTTCCAAATCCTTCACCAGAACGTCAAAGTTCTTATGATATGAAGCCATGGTTTGAACAGTAAAATCATATTTTCTCTTTGGAGTAATATGGCTATTTCTTGGCTCCATGGTACTAATAAGAAGGGTTTTTTTCTTAGAGAGAATATTAAGTACTTCCTTATACCCATAGATAACATCTATCTGCCCTGGCAGAATATAGCCCTTTTCGATACGGCTAATCATGCCCTCTCGAAATTCTGTCTCAACCGCTTCTCCCTTTTCAGACATTCTACCAAGCTCATCCAAAAAGAAAATAGTGTCCTTATTATCAAAATACTCATAAAAGCTCATAGTATTATCAAAGAAATAATTGATATAACTTTCTAAAGCCATAGAGCCCTGATAAGCCTCTAGATTCTCCTTAAATTCCGCAATAATCCTACGAATCCTTGCAGCTTCCTCTGTCTTGAATTTATCCCTAAGCCCCTTGACATACTGCTTTTCTTCTTCCTCAATCTTTTTGAGGCCTGCTGCCATCTGCTTTTCATCGGGTATAATCTCAGCTGCTGGATAAATAGTAATATGGTCTACCTGGTCAATTGACCTCTGACTGCCAACATCAAAGCTACGGATAGAATCAATCTCATCTCCCCATAGCTCTATCCTATAAGGTAGATCCTCAGTTAAAGGAAATATATCTATAATACCTCCGCGAATAGCAAAATCACCAGGGGACTCCACCTGGCCCTGTCTCTCATACCCAAGACTTGTAAGGCTAGCACCAAACTCACTTAGCTTTATTACAGAGTCATAATTAATTGTAATTACTCGATCCTTGATAAGCTGTAGGGGAAGCAACCTATCCATACCACCTTCAAGGCTCATTACAATGGTGGTACTTTGCCTTTCTATAATCCTACGCATGATCTCAAGCCTATCTCTAACAATCGCTCTACCATGAATATCTGCACTGTAAAAGATAATATCCTTAGATGGATAAAGGAATACATTTTTATCATATAGACGATAATCTTCATATATTTCCTTAGCCTTAAGATCATTATAGGTAACTATGACTTTAAAAAGAAAGCCTTCTCCAAGGCTATGCATCAGATGGCTTTTCTGAGAATCAATACAGCCGGTAATTTGTACCGGCAGGGTGTTTAATTTAATATTATCCCTGATATCATTAAATTCCTTTAATTCCTTCAAGGGCTCTGTAAAGGTCTTCAACTAAAGCTCCTCCTAACAAATCATTCTTCAGAATCCTTACTTCCAAATAGTCGCCTGAATATTGATGCTTGTTTATCTTCAGCCTCTAATGTATCTTTATCCTGATTTTTTTTGGTTTTCTTTTGCTTTACTGCAGGTTTGTCCTTAGATTGCTCTATAGATACCTTCTTCTTATTATATTGATTCATGGCGGCATCTATACCATTTGTAATAATCATACGGCAGGCATCTGAACTGTCCTTTAATGCCTCTCTTATATCTTTCTCCTCTTCTTCCTTAAATCTTGACAGGACATAATCTGCCAGGTCCCAATCCTTAGGCTTGTTACCTACACCAACCTTTATTCTAGCAAATTCATCAGTTCCAAGATGACTTATAATGCTCTTTATACCATTATGCCCTCCTGGGCTGCCCTTCTTACGAATCCTAAGCTGACCCACGTCCAAGCTTATATCATCATATATAATTATGATATCTTCTATGTCTACCTTATAAAAGTCAACCAGCTCACGAACACTTTCACCACTGAGATTCATATAGGTTAAGGGCTGGGCAAGTATTACCTTTACTCCTTCTATATATCCAGAACCACAGAGTGCTTTGTGCTTCTTCTGGTTTAAGGGAATTCTATAATCGTCTGATATGCGAGTTATTGCATCCCAGCCAACATTATGCCTGGTTGCTTGATATTTTTCTGTTGGGTTTCCTAGTCCGATAATGATATACATGGTTTACCTCTTCAATCTAAAATCTATTTAATAAGTAAAAAATCGCATAAAAATACGTATACTTGATGTTTTTCTATAACATAAAGATAACAGAAACACCAAGTATAGGATGTCATTTAAATCTTAATAATATTATACCATTGAATATCAATGAGGCAACTTAAATTTTGT
>JAAYRC010000207.1 GCA_012518975.1 Clostridiales bacterium | reverse complement strand
TAAAAATTGATTATATCTACAGCTTGTGTCAAGAATTGATGCAAGCTGTATTGTTATATAATAGGTAAGTTTATCTTGTTTTACTTTCAAGTGGTATTTTTTGTTGAATATATGAGAGTTTTGTATTATATTATCAGCATAACCAATTAAGCATGGAAGGGCATTTAGCTGGCTATTTTTTGGCATTGTACCTCTAGTTTGGGTAGTAATTCCCGATACAATAGCCACATCAATTGTATCGCCACTTGGGGAAGTGTTGTAGCTGGAATTCTTTTTCACTTTGCATATAATCTTTCTTATAGAATGATTCCAATAAGAGTTGATCTAAACAACGGAAACCTATTACCATATTTACCTACGGTAATTATAGAGCTTTTACTAGGCGTTATTGTTGTATCTAGAAAGTCTATTATATCATCCAATAAAAATATAGTAAGCAGAGATTAACTAATAATACAAAAAATCTTTGTGTTCCACATCAAAAAAATGATATTTATTCGAAGACTAATATAGGGGTAAGAAATTAATAATAAATCAATGCTAGCATTATTATTGGAGGGAGAGCTTTTTGAATAACTTGAATGAACAGATAAGTATAAGTAAGACAGATAATGAGGAGAAGTCAAAACTCATCGAAAAATACGCACCATTTATTTATAATACAGTATATAAAAAGACTGGTGTACAGGATGAGGACTTTATTCAGCAAGCTAGAATCGCATTTTGTGAGGCTGTTGACAGTTACTCAGAAAATAAGGGGAGTTTTATCAAGTTTGCTGAACTAGTTATTAATAGGCGGCTAAATGATGAGCTTAGAAAGAGGTATAGGAGTAATGATTACTATGTATATGATGAATCAGCAATAGATGATAAGTTAGAAAGAGAATCTATTGAAGAATTTCATATTGCTAGAGGTAATCAAAATTGTAAGGATGAAATACAGGAATATTTCATGGAATTAATGGATTGGGGTTTTTCTATTAATACTTTAGAGCAATATTGCCCAAAACATAAGGATACAAGAGATATGTGCAAGAGGGCAGCAAATTCCCTAAAAGAATATGAGGAACTAAAAGATACTTTATTAAAGACAAAAAGATTGCCTGTAAAAAGACTGGCAAAGAAGACTAAGCTAAAATATAGGTTTATTGAAAAACATAGGAGATATATTATTATGATTTTTATAGCTATGAATGGTACATATAATATTATTCAGGAATATATAGGAGGTAGTGATAATGAGTAGAAAGGAATATAAGGCTCTTGTTATGCAGATAAGTGGAGATACAGCATTACTTCTATGTAAAGGGGGAAAATTTATGAGAACAAAAAAAACAGAAGATATGAATGTGGGAGATGAAATAGATGTTTTTGGATTAGAGGAGATTGAAACTATATCAATTAAGCCAAAGAAAAAGCCCATAAGGGGATTGATTATTAAAGTAGCAGGCATTTTACTACTGGTAGCTGGATTTTATGTTTCAACAATATCACCTGTAAAGTCAGAGGAATTAATGGATTGTGTTGAGCTTAAGCTTAATATATATGGCAATGTAGTCGCAGCAAGGGGAATTAATGATAAGGGGACAGAAATAATAGAATTAATCAATAGTGGTTTGGATAATGATACCAATAAGCCTAAAACTATACAAGAGTATTTAGAAAGTATGGAAAGAGTATATTCTTCTCTAATTAAGGAAGACTTGCCTAAAGAAGACTTGTCTGAAAAACTGGAAAAAAACGATAATAATACAAATGGCGCCCCTGATGATTTGGTGAAGATATCCAAGGGAGAGAAAAGTATAGAAGAAAAAAACGTAGATGAAAAGCTCGAAAAAACTGATGAAGTCAATAACATGACAGATAATAGCGACCTTGATAAGCCAGTGGAAGCAGATGAGAAAGTAAATACAGTAACACCAGAAACACCAGTAAATTCTGAAATGGCCTTGGCTAAGGAGATGTTCGGCTATAAGGAAAGCAGAAAAGAGACCTATTCATCGAGCTATCCAGGTTATGTTGGACAGCTGAATGAAGTAGTAGTAACAGATGATATATTTATACCCTTCTGGGGTATTAATATGAGTACACCTGATTATCAGATTCCCAATACTATATCATTAAGTTTTGCATATCAAAGTATTGACGAACTTCCTAGCTTTGACAAGGCAACGGTTTATCTTTATGATTTGACAGAGCAAAAGGAAACCAAGTCTGAAATTAAGGACGTAATACAAGGTAATCATGTGGACATAGATGGAAACAAGCTAGATACAGCTTATTCCTTGCTCTATGTTGATAACTCCTCTATGACAGCTTATCATACTTATTATATAAAAATAAATAATGTTACTAGGGATGGTCTTGAAATTGATAATATATATTATGTGTTTGACTATGCACCTGGGTGCTCTGTAGGATTTAAATATGAGGAATAATATATCTAAGATAGCGTTTACTGTCCTTGAAAGAGATATGATTAGCAGATAAAAATGCCATAGATGGACCTTCAACGTTAAAAACCAGTACAAAATGCCCATATATTTAACAGTTAAATAGTGGTAATGTAGAACAGATGTGTAAAAAACACATTACTATATATAACAATTTATCTAAAGGGGAGAGAATTATGAAAAAACTAATAAGCATGCTATTAGTTCTACTAATGTTAATTACCACTATGGTAACTGGTTGTGGAAAAAAGGATGGCTCTAGTTTTACAATAGGAGCTTGGAATGGCAATGTATTTGAGAACAGTTGGCTTAATATGAAATTTGAGACAGATGGTGAATGGAACGTCTATACTGATGAAGAGATAGCTGAAATCTCTGGAATCGGTCAAGAAGTATTAAGTGAGCTGAAAGGTACTAGCAAAAAAGAGTTAGAGGCTGCTATGAACCTAACTACAGTTTATGGATTTGTGATAGATAAGGGGATAGGTGAAGCATCTATTCAGTTGGTATTTGAAAACTTAGCAAAAACAAAAGAAGGAACAAAAACAACCGAAGAGGAATATGTAGATATTGTATTAGATCAATTAGAAAATCTTGGGTATGAGGTGATAGAAGAGATTACCGATGTAAAACTTGCAGATAAGAACTTTAAATTAATAAAACTTTCTTTTCAAGATTTAATATCACAAGATTTCTATGTTTATAAGCAGGGTAAATATATGGTTTCAATGGTTGTTAGTTATACAGACGACTATGAAAACACTGTAAAAGAATTTGTTGATAATATCACTGTTCTTGATTAAGTAATTTAAAGATTAATATAAGATAAAAAATGTCAAGCAAGTCGCTTATGTAATTGTGACAAGCTTGACATTTTTTGTTGTAATAATTTGGTAAATCTTCTCTAGTATAATTTTAAATAGTTTATTATTAGGACTAGGTGTTTAGTGATTTTTAAGTCTTCTTATTTATAATAGGTTTTTATAATTCTAACGATACAATCATTAAGATTCTCTACTTGGTAACTGCCAATTGTAGGCTCTATATGAGAGTTTCCTATACCACTATGATCAGTAAGGAATGTATAGGTTCCTCCTGTTAATATAGCTATAGTTCTTAAGAAGGTCTCTGTATCTTTGTCTACTCCACTAGATGCCACTGGGATTATTCGAATGCCCTGCTTTGCAGCTTCAACAATGGTTTTTTGTAAATTACTATTAATCTGAGAACTGTCATTATGCGGAGGTGCGTCAAGGATTAGAAATAAAAGTTTTATGCTTTCACCATTCCAGCTATGATTAAACACCCCATCATATAGTGCCTGATCAACAGCTTCAGGGTAATCGCCACCACCATCGGCATATTCTTTCTTTAGTTGTTCGAGAACTAAATCTGTATCATGATTAAATTCATTAGATTTCACTACATATAAATCGCCTTCATCCCTATAGAAATTAACACTAAATCTTGTGTTTTGGTCAGCAACTTTTTTTGCAATATCTTCAAATTCGGTTTGAAGATACCTAAGCTCGTCACCCATAGAGCCGGTTGTGTCAAATACAAACATTAAATCCAAAGCCTTTGTACTAGGCTCTTCTTCTATTGTTACGGTCACATTTTTATAAGGCGTATTAGCTTGATTGTTTTGGTTTTGCTCATCAACAACCTCATCTAATTCTATATTTGCACTGGTGGAGAAGTTGTTTTTACTGACCCTAAGAGAAGTTGGGGTCTGATTGTTATTTATTACATTGAAAAACATATATGCAATCCCATTATAATCTGAAACAGCTTCCCATATTATATCCCCTGTATCACTTAAGAGTTGAACATTAGCATTTTTTACAGGATTTCCATCTTCCGAAACAACTGATACTGTAATTCTATTAATTGGATTCATGCCAAAACTCGGAAGTATTAATTGCTGGTTTGCTATAAGATTTCTAAAGAATGTCCAATTGTAATTATCATTCCATTCACCAGCAGTTAGTAATCCAGCACTTATATCAGGATAATATTCTGGATCAGTAGGTTCCATGGCAAGATCAGGTGAATCAATAATCATTGTGTCAGATGTACTGGCCCAATCAGGAGACATTTCTCCAGAAGCCTCCCTTTCTCCTCCCATATCAAAATCATCAAGAGAATCACCTATAAGCATACCCTTTGTTTCGCCTGACGTATCAAGGACAGAGTTTTTTTCGCCTATTATTAAACCACTAGACCCATCCTTGGAATCGAATGTTCCAAATTCTGTAGATGTGCTAAAACTAGTATCCCTACTTGTAGGGTCTGACTTTCCACTGCTAGTACTATCGTATTTACTGTTCTCTTTCGCTTTTGCACCACATCCAGTTATAAGAAAAATAGTAAATGTAAATATAAATAAAATACTTAATACTCTCCTCTTCATTATTTATTTCCTCCCTAATTATATTAATCAGTTTAATGTACTAGTTAAACTTATAAATGTTTACTGATTTATATATTAGACGCTTGTTTTAGGAAAAGGGTTCCATAATTTACAAGTAGTATATTCAAAATTCTTTCATAAACTTGATTTACATCAATTTTATTTTAAATGGACCC
>JAAYRC010000206.1 GCA_012518975.1 Clostridiales bacterium | reverse complement strand
TCTTAACCCACTCTTTTGCATAGGCTTCCACAGCTGCAAATAGCTTGTCCCCATTATGTGAGCAGTTATCCATACTAACCATGGCAAGAGGAAGACCATTTGCAGGGTCTACTAGATACCTTTCATACAAAAGACCAGTAATTTTGCCCATGAGGTGGCCAGGCTTTTCATAACCATTAGTAAAATCATCAATAACAAAACTAAGATAATTATTATTGGAGTCTACTAGGCTGTAGCCCTTTTCAGTAATGGTGAAGCTTACCATCTGTAAGGAGGGCTTACGAAATATTTCCTTTAGACGGTCCCATTCATTCTTCCTAGCAACATCAGCGGCAATAGACTCTACCACACTTGCAATGACTTTCTTCTCAATACTACCATCTGACTTCAAAACAACCAAAAGGCTTAAATTATCATAAGGCTTATAAGCTTTATCAATAATCTCATAGTCAAATCCCTCGCTGACTATAACACCCCTATCATAGCTTCCTTCATCAAGCATTTTATGAAGTCCGGCAGCCGGAAAGCCACGAAAGATGTTTCCTGCACCAAAATGTATCCAGCTGGGGTTTTCAATGGTTGCCTTTTTCACTTTTTCTCTGTCATACTTTGGAAGCTCATAGCCCTTATCCTTCCATGATAGATTATAATTAGTAAGCTTCATACTATACCTTCCCCTTTCTGATGGCCTCCCAAAGACCATTAATATATGCAACTCCAAGAGCCCTATCATATAATCCATAACCTGGCCTTGCCTGCTCTCCCCAGATCATTCTACCATGGTCTGGACGCATTACTCCATCAAAGCCTATATCATCTAGGGCCCTAATAATCTCATACATATCAAAATTGCCATCACTTGATAGGTGGGAACTTTCATGGAATACTCCATCACCATCAAACTTCATATTTCGTATATGAGCAAAATGTATTCTTTTGCTAATCTTGGGGTTTCTTATAATGTCTGGTAGATTGTTTTTTAAGCTACTTCCTAAAGATCCGGTACATATAGTAAAGCCATTATAAATGCTCTCATTTAAGGATGCAATTTCTTCTAATGACTTCTCACTGGTTACGATTCTTGGTAAACCAAATACACTCCAAGAGGGATCATCTGGATGTATAGCCATCTTAATCTGATATTTTTCGCATACTGGCATTATGGCATCTAAGAAATATTTTAAATTCTCCATCAGCTTATCAGCAGTTACGTCCTTATACTTTTCAAACAAATCCATAATTTCATCCCTACGGTTAGGCTCCCAGCCAGGAAGGACAAAGCCTCCACTCTCCTTCTCCATCCGCTCAAACATCATCTCAGGCTTAATATCCTTAATGATATTTTCATCATAAGCCAGTACATAGGATCCATCCTCTAGCTCCTTTGCAAGGTCAGTCCTGGTCCAGTCAAATATGGGCATAAAATTATAACACACCATATGAACATCAGCTTTTCCAAGATTCTCTAGAGAAATCTTATAATTCTCTATATATTGATCTCTGGAAGGAAGTCCTATCTTAATGTCCTCGTGGATATTGACACTCTCAATCCCAACTAGCTTGAGATTTGCCGCCTCCACTTCTTTCTTAAGTTCTAATATATCTTCTAATTTCCATGCTTCACCAGCAGGTATGTCATGAAGCGATGATACCACACCAGATACCCCGGGGATTTGTCTGATATACTCCAAGGGCACACTATCATGCTTTTTTCCAAACCAACGTAATGTCATATCCATAGGTCTCGCTTCCTTTCTATTATATAACTTCCTTATTAACACGTTTTTTAATATAGTCAGTATACTAGTATAATAATCACTTTTCAAGCTTTGATTACTAAATTTATTGGAGCTATATTACATATAATAATTTTATTTAGTAGATTTTTCTACCCTTAGCATCCTCTATACCTGATTTACGGTAGAAATAGGTGTTAACCCTATCACGCCACTCTACTGCATTACTAATTTGCATATCAAAGCGTTCCCTCACTCTTTCATATACATCCTGGGGTATGAGTCCCTTTATACCTTCCCATTCCTTGATCATATCCTTTACATCCTCTACTCCTTCAAAATGGGTATCATAGATATGCTGAATAAGCGTCTTTCCACTTTTCAATTTATAATCATACTCTATATAATGGAAGAATAGTAATAATTCTTCAGGGCAGGATTCCTTATCCTCATACATTGATGCATTTGGCTCATTGTACTGTCCCGCATAGCCTGTACCACTCTTTACACTTCTATCTACTCCTAGGCCATTCCTATCTGCCCTATGATAGGTTCCCCATCTGTCATACTCATAGCCATCTATATTGGGACCATAATGATGATTAGGATTCACCATCCAACCAATACCCAATGGAGAAGTATACTTTTCATATACTGGCCAGGACTTCGTTAGAATATCTAAAACAACTTTGGCAACCTTGTCCTCATGAGTAAAGGTAAGGGCAGTCCATTCTTTAGCAATTTGCTCTGAGCTAAGCTCTGTATCCCAAGAGAGCCTTCCAAATCCATATAGGTTGGAAGCAACCAGATCATGTCCTGTCCAATTATAGTCATTTCCAGTATTAGTTACGACAGCCATACCGCAATTAACCTGGTCATAGGCCCTACCTGATACTATATCTGCTATGGTAGAGTCCTTTTCCTTACTATAGGTCTCAAAATCTAGTACTTCCTTCCACATAGGGATAAGATAACATACATCCTTTTGCTGTCCTGTATATTCTTGAGCTGCCTGAACCTCTAGGATCATGTTTGTATTCTTTAAAGCACCAAATAAGGGAGATACCGGCTCTCTTACCTGGAAGTCCATAGGGCCATTCTTAATCTGAAGTATAACATTATCATCAAATTTACCATCTAAATCGATAAAATTATCATAGGACGCCCTGGCACGATCGGTCTTATAATCTCTCCAGTCCTGCAGGCAATTATATACGAAGCAACGCCAAATCAAAAGACCACCATAAGGCTTCAAGGCCCTTGCTAGAACATTTGCCCCATCTGCATGGGTACGACCGTAGGTAAATGGCCCTGGTCTACCCTCAGAGTCTGCTTTAATCAAGAATCCTCCAAACTGTGGTATCTTTTCATATATCTCGGCCACACGTTTCTTCCACCAATTAGCAACATCCTTATCTAATGGATCAGAGACTGGCAGGCCTCCTATTTCAATCGGCGCAGCAAAGTTTGCACTTAAATATAGCTTAATTCCATAGCCAGAAAAGATATCCGCCATTGTACGAAGCTTATCAAGATAACGAGATGTTATAAGATCAGTTGCCGCTCCCAGTACATTTACATTGTTAATTACGCTTGCGTTAATTCCTACAGAAGCCATGAACCTAGCATAATCCTTTGTTCTCTCGTTAATTATTATTTGATCATCTTCAAAGAAGAATGATTTCCCTGAATAGCCTCTTTCAATACTACCATCCATATTGTCCCAATGGTTAAGTATTCTAATATTGTTTTTTGGCATCTGTCTAATATTGATTCCTCTTATGGTATTGCCCTGGGCGATTTGTCTTATCAAATCAAAACTTCCATATAAAAGCCCCCTGTCAGTTACTGCTTCAATCCTAATACTCTTACCTAACTGCTTTATATAATAACCTTCTTCACCAAGGTCAGATTTGTTTTCATAGATAATACTTAATATAATCCCCGTTTCTACACTATCTAATTGATTACTTTCTCTTATAAATCTACTATTTATTCTTATGTTAAGAATTTTATCTATCGCATTTGTTAACTCCGCCACAGCATTGTCTATAATAGGACTCTGAGCTTTCTCTCCTACATATACTGTAATGTCACCTACAAGTTCCTTATCTTCATAGTTATTAATAGGGTTATAATTTAGCCAGCATTGGTTGTAGTTCATATGTTTCCTCCTAGTAATCTCAATTTTTAAAACCAAAACACTTATTTCCCTATAGGAAGACTGTCCTATAAGGAAATAAATGGCGAACACAGCTGCGTTCGCCAAATATGCTTTAGTGCCTATAAGATAACAGTCTGATTAGAACGCATAATCTTACTGTATGGTTTCTTACCAGTTAATTTTATGCTTCTTTCATCAGGCTGACTTGTGCCAACAAATACTTCATATTCACCTTCGTGAATTATCAGCCTTCCTTCGTTATCATATAATCCAAATGCTGTGTCCTTTAATTCTATGGATACTGTTTTTTCTTCATTTGGATTTAAATATACCTTCTTTAGTCCCTTAAGCTGCCAATTAGGTGCACCATCACGTTTTACCTTAACATATACCTGTATGGTTTCGGCACCAGGCATACTTCCTATGTTCTTAATATTGACTGTACACAATACATTCTTACCTAGACCTAGCTCTTCTCCTTCAATAGATGGATTAGATAAATCAAAATCCGTATAAGATAATCCATATCCAAATGGATATAGGGCCTCATTCTTCATATAACGGTAGGTTCTATTGGCCATATTATAGTCAGTAAAATCAGGTAATTCCTCAGTAGTACGATAGAAGGTTACTGGAAGCTTTCCTTCAGGTGAATAATCACCGAATAGAATCTCTGCAATTGCTCTTCCACCTTGAGCTCCTGGATACCATCCTTGAACAATAGCTGGTATATGGTCATCAGCCCAAGGAATACTTAGGGCACTTCCTGATAGTAATACAAGTATAATAGGTTTACCACTCTTATATAATTCCTTTAAGACCTCCTCTTGAATACCTGGAAGATTCAAGTTAGGTTTATCACCACTGGCAAATTCATTACCCTGGTCTCCCTCCTCACCCTCTAGGCCTGGATCAAGTCCAAAGCAAGCAATTACAACATCACTCATATCACAAACCATTCTTGCTTCAGCAAGTCTATCATTTTCCATACCCAGTCCTGATACCGAATTCTTAAACAAATGACATCCTTCTGAATAGTATACCCTTGTATCCTCTCCCAAATACTCCTTAACACCTTCTAGTACTGTTATATATTCTGAAGCAGTACCTTCATAATTTCCTACCAGTGCCTTTCTATTATTAGCATTTGGTCCAATAACTCCAACAGTCTTTAGCTTGGACTTATCCAAAGGAAGAAGCTTATCCTCATTCTTTAATAGGACAATAGACTTCTTAGCAGACTTAAGATTTAATTTTAAATGTTCTTTAGTATCCACCTGGTCATAGGCAATTTTATTAAATGGCACCTTGTCAGGATTATCAAATAAACCTAGCTTCATACGTGTTGTCATTAATCTAGTGACAGCCCTATCAATTGTCTTTTCTTCAACTAATCCGTCCCTAACTGCAAGCAAAAGGTTACCAAATATATTACCACAGTTAAGGTCACATCCATTATTCATTGCTAAGGAAACCGATTCAACTGGAGTTGAAGTCACCTTATGATACTCGTGGAAGTCCTTGATAGCCCAGCAGTCAGATACTACATGACCTTTAAAGCCCCATTCATCCCTTAGGATATCTTGAAGTAAGGTCTTGCTTCCACAGCAGGGCTCACCATTAGTACGATTATAGGCACCCATTACTGATTCAACATCTGCTTCCTGTACGCAAGCCTTAAACGCAGGAAGGTAGGTTTCATATAAATCCTGTGTAGAGCACTCAGCATTAAAGCTGTGTCTTACATCCTCTGGCCCTGAATGTACTGCAAAATGCTTTGCACATGCAGCAGCCTTCATGTACTTATCATCATTTCCCTGAATACCATTTACAAAACGAATACCCAGTCTAGAGCTAAGATAGGGGTCTTCTCCATAAGTTTCATGTCCCCTTCCCCATCTAGGGTCCCTAAAAATATTAACATTTGGTGACCAGAAAGTTAATCCTTTATAAATATCATGATCACCATATTTTTGCTGTGCATTAAATTTTGCTCTACCCTCAGTAGATATTGTGTCAGCCACTTCCTCTAATAGGTCTTCGTCAAAACTTGCAGCAAGGCCAATTGCCTGAGGAAAAACTGTTGCTACTCCTGCTCTAGCAACCCCATGCAAAGCCTCGTTCCACCAGTTATAGGCTTTAACATCCAGCCTATCTATAGCAGGTGCAGCATGAAGGGTTTGAAATACCTTTTCTTCTAAAGTCATTCTAGATACCAGATCCTTGGCCCTCTCTTCAAAACCAAGAGATTCATCTAAGTACGCCTTGTAATTCTCCATTATAATTCCTCCTGTATTATTAATATCCGCAATCATAATACCCAAGATTGCTTATAGTGTTTCTTCTCTTATCAATACTAATTACTGGCAATTATATATTAAGCCCAAATATGAAGCATAAAGTATATAAGAATTACTATAGTATTAGTCTATCTCACTTTTTGCTTTCTTACCTATCAATACTTGCTATTTGTATGTCATCTATTGCGATGTTTTTATATACAATAATATAAGTTTCATGTTTTTACCTAATATAAATAATAAAATGTTTACAAATCACTGGTAATGTATTAATATTATATGGAAATGTATTGCTATCATTAAGTAAAAAGCCTCAAATACTCTGCTAATTATGAAAATCAAATATATGTCTAGATAAAACTTTAATAGCAATATCTACTTATATTTTTGGCCTATTATAGCAATATTTATTAATTGTAATTCTTTCCTATCCTTATTATTAGACATTTATTATATTACCATTACTAAAGAGAGGTCGTGATTATAATGAGAATTTTAGATGGTGTTTATGAGAAGGTAGATTATAGGGACGACTCACCTATTTTGCTCCATGTCAATAAGGAGAATGCCAACTTCTCTCCCCATTGGCATACTGCAATTGAAATAATAATGCCTATTAACAACGTATATTCGGTGGTAATAGGAAAGACCACTTATCATCTACAGGAAGGAGATATTCTTATAATCCCTCCCGGAGAACTTCATGAGCTTGTTGCTCCTAGTGATGGTTCAAGATGGATTTTATTGTTTGACTACTCCTTAATAAGTAGCCTTAAGGGCATAACTAATATCTTTACAGTTCTAAATCAGCCCAGGCTTATAACCATTCGAAATACTAACAAGACTAATGAAATGCTTAGAACCATCTTTGATGAAATCACACTTGAGTATAACAGCGATAACACCTTAAAGGAAATAGCCATCTATTCACTCATTATCAAAATGTTCGTGGTATTAGGCCGTAAATATATGAATACCGAGAACATATTTCCTGATGTGAAATTGAACAAGCAAAAGGAATACATTGAAAAGTTCAACCTGATATTTGATTACATAAACGAAAATTATATGGAGGATATCTCCTTGGATACGATTGCTGATGTGGCTGGGTTTAGTAAATTTCATTTTTCAAGACTTTTTAAGCAATTTACCAACATCTCCTTCTATGATTATCTAAACCAAAGGCGTGTTAAAGAAGCAGAAAAACTTTTACTTAATCCCAACCTATCCATTACTGAGGTGGCTATGAGATCAGGTTTTTCAAGTATATCTACCTTCAACCGCGTATTTAAAAGTTTTAAAGAATGTACACCTACAGAATTTAAGAATCTTTATCAGCAGCGCAATCGTGTTAAAAACAGCATTCATATGATGAATACAAAATAAGCTTCTAATTAAAATAAGGTTCTAATCGAAATAAGTATGGGCTGCCATATAATACAAAACATCTTTTTGTATTATATGGCAGCCCATACTAAGTTTTTACGCCAAACTAATATAC
Source organism: Clostridiales bacterium (assembly GCA_012518975.1). Classification (GTDB taxonomy): domain Bacteria; phylum Bacillota; class Clostridia; order Lachnospirales; family Lachnospiraceae; genus Mobilitalea. The sequence goes on along the minus strand of JAAYRC010000206.1, from coordinate 25,161 downwards.
ATATTAGCTAGTACTTTAAATGTTTTTATATTTAATCCAATCAAAATCAGCATAGTTACTACTATCAAGACCATTTGAAGAACAATATAGGCCCATTGTATTTCCAACAAAGCCTCCTGCCACATCAGTGCTTAGGATTCTTGCGTCCACACCAGATTTTAAGATATGGTAAGACTGATTGTCATAGCTATAAGAAAAGGTCAAATCCTGCAAGTCTGCCCTTATACGAAGCTGTATCTGCCTTTTACGGCTATCCTGATTACTATCTATAGCCTCAGCAAGAACCTCTTCCTTGCCATCACAACACTTAATCAGTCGTATAAGCTTATCCTCTCCCCTTTTCATCTTTACGAGGCGGTAATTATAATCTTGATTTTGAATTATTGCAATTCCTGCCTCTTCATTGTCATTTAAGGGGTCAAACTCCATCATAGCCTCAAATTCAAAACTCATAGCTGTTTGTCTAACACCAACATATGTAGGACTTACAAGCTCTGTAAGTTTTTCAGCTGAAAGCTTCATGCGAAGGTGTCCAGGTCTTTCATCAAGCCTATAGTTTGATTGTATAGGATTTCTAAGATATATAAAATGAAAAGGAAGCTTGCCTCCATCAAAGTCCTCTTTTTCGGCTATGGGCTCTACTGGAGTATATGGAAGGTTAGGAAACTTTACACTTGATTCTATTAGGCCAATTCCTCTATTAATAAGAGGCCAGCCTCCCTCCCACTCTACAGGCACAAGGAAGGTCTCTCTACCAAGGTTTCTATAATAGCCACCATATGTACGAGAAGCTAAAACCACCATGTACCATTCCCCATTTTGAGTCTCAACCAGGTCTCCATGGCCCACGTTAACTATGGGGTAGTCAAGGCCAAGATGCCTATGAGTAAGGATAGGATTACAATTGTAACCAGTAAAGGGTTCCATAATTTTTTCAGAGGATGCAACTGTAACTGCATGAGCATGAGCTGTTCCTGCCTCGGCTATTAGTAGGTAGTATCTACCGTCCTTTTTATAAATATGGGGTGCCTCTGGCCAAACTACATTTCTAAGGGCACCATGCCATATAGCAACAGATTCTCCTACCAGCTTCATATTCTCAACATCAATTTCTTGAAGCCATATCTCATTATCTCCGTAATATCTTTCTCCTTCTCTACGACCCTTTGTACCAGTAATATAACACCTGCCATCGTCATCAAAGAATAATGACGGATCGATTCCATAAGCTCCCTCAATAAAATATGGATTAGACCAAGGACCCGCTGGATCCTTTGCTGTTACAATAAAATTCCCACCATGGGTTACATTCGTTGTTACCATATAAAATATTCCCTCATGGTAACGTATAGTAGGTGCAAATATGCCACCCGAGTGACTTGCTCCAATTAGGTTCAGTTGTTCTTCACGATCTAGTATATTACCTATTTGTTTCCAATTAACAAGATCCTTACTATGAAAAATCGGTACTCCCGGAAAATATGCAAAGGTCGAGGTTACCATATAATAATCCTCACCCACCCTACAGATTGATGGGTCAGGATAAAAGCCTGGTAATATTGGGTTACTAACTCTCTTCTCCATAAATCAGTTTACCTCCATTCGTAATTTTCAGTGGTTTATACCATTTCATATTATCACAGCATAAAACAAAACTCCAGCCGAACTTAAATTACGACTGAAGTTTATAGTTTAAATTTATTTATAAATAATTATTTCTTTACATATGTTAAAATACAAGCTCCAGGGCCTACATGGGTACCTATAACACATCCTACTGGATACATTGTAATATTACTTAGACCTAGGGTTGAAGCCAACTTTTCTCTAAGTCGCTTACACCTATCATCATGCTGAGCATATCCCAAATACACAGGAAAATCCATATCAACCTCTCCCATCTCTGAAACAGCTTCTATTAACCTTGTAATCCCTTTCTGTACCCCTCGTTCCTTTGCAATAAGACCTATGGTTCCATCCTTTAAAGCAATTATCGGCTTGAACTTAAGCAGGGTACCTATTAAGGCAGAGGATTTGGAAAGCCGTCCTCCTTTATGAAGATACTCTAAAGTGTCTACCAAACCAATAAGAACAGTCCGTTCTTTTAGGTCCATAAGTTTTGCTACTATCTCTTGGGCATCTACCCCTTTATCTCTTAGGTCAACAGCCCGCTCTACAAGAATCCTAAGAGAGCATGTTGAAGTCTTGCTGTCGATCACATAAATATCCTCATAATCAACCATTTCCTTTGCTATAACTGCACTTTGAAATGTGCCGCTTAATTTACTACCTATAACTAATACAATTACCTTATCACCTGCTGACTTAGCTTCTTTAAAATATCTTAAAAAATCATCAGGAGCAGGTTGCGAGGTTGTAGGAAGACTTTCTGACTTGACCAGCTTTTCATAAAACTCATCTATAGAAATTTCTTCCCCCTCTCTATATTCCTTATCTCCAAATATAACCTTTAATGGAACTATAGTTATATTCATCCTAGATGCTTGGTCTGCACTGATATCCGATGTTGAATCCACAATAATTCTAATCCCCATAAATTTTCTCCCTCTTATTTATTCTCCATAATATCTTCTACAATTCTCTTAATCATGCCTTCTAGCACGTAGATTTCATCATCAGTAAATTGTTCTCTAATACCGGCCATTAATTTACTATTAAAGCTAGTATTGGCACCATATCGATTAAGAAATTCATCAGTAACCTCAAGAATATATTCTCGTTTATCATATTCTGAAACTTGCTTTCTAACATATCCCTTCTCTATCAGCTTATTAATTCGATATGAGGCATTTGGTAAGGAGGTACTTATATAGTCTGCAAACTCATTTACTGTAGGTCCATCTAATAAGAAAATAACCTCTAGACAGTATGAATCTGTAGCACTCAAACTTCCTTCCTTTACACTTGCAAACAAATTCTTACAATAATTAGCCCGAAACTTGTAATACAGCCTCTCAAATTCTTTCTCTAGCATAGTTTCCTCCCTTAATACTTCTATTATTTTAATTAAAATATTTTAATTAAAATAATAGAAGTATATTATCATGATATATTATATATGTCAAATCTTTATGTGATTTATACTTATAGGTTTCTAAATAATCTAATGATGAATTATATGTGTAACTTTAATTTGTAAAGTCACTTGACTTAGTAAAGTCCAAATGATAAAATAGTTGCAATTACTTCCATATCTAAGTGGTAAATGTTGCGTTTTGATATTATTTTAAAAAGTATATTAAAGAAAAGGAGACAATCTATGTTCGAAAATCTTGTATCTTTAAGTAATATAAGTTATTTATTAGTGTTTCTAGAGGGTTTAATATCCTTTTTATCTCCCTGTGTAATTCCTCTAATCCCTATTTATATGAGTTACCTAGCCGGTAATGCTAAACAGATAGATGAAGAAGGAACTATAACATACAAAAAATCAACAGTATTTCTTCATACTGTATTCTTTGTTATGGGGATATCCTTTGCTTTCTTTCTATTAGGAATGGCTTTTACAGCCCTTGGAAGCTTCTTTAATAAAAATCAAATCCTATTTACTAGAATTGGTGGTATTATAATTACAGTTCTGGGTCTTTATCAAGTTGGACTCTTTGATTTTAAAGTTCTTAAGAAGGAAAGAAAAATCCGTCTAAACATAAATATCAGTAAAATGAATCCATTAATAGCTTTTTTAATGGGCTTTACCTTCAGCTTTGCATGGACACCTTGTGTAGGTCCAGCTTTATCCTCTGTACTTATTTTAGCTTCTAGTGCAAAAAGTAGCATGATTGCAAATCTACTTATTATCCTATATTCACTAGGCTTTGTAATACCATTTTTACTAATAGGCCTATTTACCACCCAGGTACTTAGCTTCTTAAAAGCAAAACAAAAGCTTTTAAAATACACTGTAAAAATTGGTGGCATCCTACTTATTATAATAGGTATTATGACATTTACAGGTTGGATGAATGGTATATCAAAATACCTTAATAAAGTGTCACAACCTTTTGGAAGCTCTAATAGTCAGACCAAAGACGATTCATCTAGTACAGGAGAAGAGTCCCCTGATAATAATAGTCCATCAAATATAGATAGCCAGGTCCCTGATAATACAGAGGACATAATTAACAAGGAAGACACTAATAATGATCAAGCAGACCACGAGGACAAAGCTCCACAAGAGGATGTATTTCCTGCTATAGATTTTAGCTTGACCGACCAATACGGTAACATTCATACCCTATCTGACTATAAGGGCAAGGTAGTATTCTTAAACTTCTGGGCCACCTGGTGTCCGCCCTGCGTAAGGGAGATGCCTGATATTGAGAAGATTTATAAGGAATACGGTGAGAATAATGAGGATGTAATTATTCTAGGAGTAGCAAACCCATCAAGTTCTGCTTATCCTAACAATGCTGACGAAAGCAAGGAGGATATAATTGCTTTCCTAGATGATAATAACTATAGCTTTCCTGTTGTTTTTGATGAGACAGGAGACTTATTAAGAGAGTATTATATCAATGCCTTCCCAACCACCTTCCTTATTGATAAAAATGGTAACGTCTATGGATATGTCCCTGCTATGCTTACAAAGGATATGATGGATAACGTTATACAAGAAACCTTAGATTTCACTAATTAATATATACTATAATAACTTGCTGCCACCTATAAGCAGCTGAATGGAGACTATTATGAAAAACCTATATAATCTTCCCTGTAATATAGCACAAACACTCAATATAATAGGAGACAAATGGACCCTACTAATCCTTCGTCAACTTATGATGGGCTATAATACCTATACCGAAATCCTACAAAGATTAGAAGGGATTCCAACTAATCTACTCTCCCATAGGTTAAAATCCCTAGAGGAGGATGAACTTATAGGTTCAGAACTTTACCAGTCCCACCCTCCTAGATACCGGTATTTCTTAACTAAAAGCGGTCTTGATTTGACTGATGTATTTAATAGTATAATATTATGGGGAGAAAGAAATCTGAAAAAATGTCACAAACAACTTATCCATTCAGGATGCGGTCATAATATCGAGTTGAAATACTATTGCCCACAATGTGATAAGTCCATTAATCGTAATGAGATTACTGTAATGGACCCAAATAAATAAGATCTTAGCCTAAAAATTATCCAAATATATTTGGATAGTTTTTAATTTACTAGAAATACTATGCTATGAGGTGATAAATATGATTACAAATGTGACATTATCTACAAAAGAGCAACTGCTTTTGCAGGACCAAAAAACCCATGAAGAGCAATGCATACTTAAATATGATAACTATGCTAATCTAGCTGTAGATTCTCAGCTTAAAACCATTTTTAGGAACATTGCACAAAAGGAAAGAGAGCATCTCCAAACAATTAACCAATTACTGAATGGACAAGTTCCTTCTATGGCTGGCCAAAGTTCACAACAGCAAACAGGGCAACAACAAACTGGACAAAATACAGGGTCTATGCCTATGTCACAGCAGGCTTCCATCGACCAATCTCCTAACAATCCTTTTAAAGCTTCCGATAAGGACATGTGTATTGATATGCTAAGTACCGAAAAATATGTATCAAGCACCTATGACACTACAATTTTTGAATGCAAGAGCGCACAAGTTAGGGATGTATTAAACCATATCCAAAAAGAAGAACAAAAGCATGGGGAACAAATATTTTCCTACATGCAAAGCAAGGGAATGTATTAAATTCATTAGTCACTGCATTTACATTTCAAAAACTACACATTTTATTTTTGCTCCTCCAAGCCTTGATAACTTCAATACAAAGTAGCAAGATTTGGAGGAGCATTTTAAGCTACTTACTCCTTATAAAATGTAATTTATTAATCAATCTCAATAAATTACTAACAAAAGATAAAATTTTACTATATGATTTTCAAAAAACAATTGACTATACAAGATAAAAGTAGTATCATTTAATCTCATTTTAGTTATATTCTTAATAACAATTGGAGGAATAATTATGAAGAGAATAGTATCAATTATATTAATAGCTGTATTAGCTATGTCTTTACTTGCTGCATGTGGCACTAAGAACGACGGCACAAAAAGTGGCGACAGCAAGAGCGCTAGTGCAAAAACTGGTCTAGCTATTGTAACTAGTGCAAGCAGTTCAAAAGACGCAACTGACGAAAAGGATGGAACAGCCCAGGTTGATTCAACTGCTGTTGCTGTTTTAGTTGATGATAAGGGTGTTATTAACAACATTGTCATTGATGTAATTCAGACAAAATTCAACTTTTCAGCTACTGGTGAAATCACAACAGATTTAGCAACAAGCTTTATCAGCAAAAAAGAACTTGGTGATGATTATAACATGAAAGCTGCCTCTCCTATAGGCAAGGAATGGGATGAACAAGCTGAAGCTCTTGAGAACTATGTTATCGGAAAGACCCTAGCAGAGGTTAAGGGTATTGCTATCGATAATGGATATCCCACTGATGAAGATCTTACTAGCTCTGTAACTATGAACATCGCTAATATACTTACTGCAATTGAAAAGGCTGTAAATAATGCCAAAGACTTAGGTGCAAAGGCTGACGATAAGTTAGGCCTAGGTATTACCTCTGGTGCTGGAAAAGGAGCAAAGAATGCTTCTGCAGATGAAGATGGAACAATCCAGGCATACACTCACTACAATGTGGTATCCCTTGATAAGAATGGTGCCATTACTAGCAGTATCATTGATGCTTCCCAGACAAATGTAAGCTTTAACGCTGAGGGCAAGCTTACCTCTGAGCTTACAGGTGACTTTAAAACTAAGCTTGAGCTTGGTAATGATTACAACATGAAAGCCGCTTCTCATATTGGAAAAGAGTGGTTTGAACAATCAGAGGCATTCTCAAATTATATGAAGGGCAAGAAGATATCCGATATCACAGGCCTTACATTAGAACATGGTGTGGCTACTGATGAAGATTTGGTTGGATCAGTTACAATAACTATTGATGGTTTTATATCAGCAGTAGAAAAGGCTGGAGCTAGCGCAAAATAGTACACATACTTATATACTTACTTAAATAATTGTATTACAAACCAAAAGGGGTTGCAAAACATATTAGATAACTAAAATGTTTTGCAACCCCATGTTTTATATGCTATCCTACGATTATAAATATTAATTAACTAAAAAGATTTTATAGGAGTATTTCAATATGAAAAAACATATATTTGCATCCTTGCTAATAATAACGATCCTTATTACAAGTTCTTGCAGCCAAGCCCCGAAGAAGTATGAGGGTAGCTTTTTATTCTTATTTAATACAGTTACAGAAATTGTGGCCTACACAAAAAATGAAGATGAATTTAAGGAGCTTGCTAATTTTATACGTGATGAACTTGAAATATATCACCAGCTTTATGATAAGTATAATTCATATGATGGAATTAATAATATAAAAACTATTAATGATAATGCTGGTATAGAGCCAGTTAAAGTAGACTCAAAGATAATAGACTTGCTCAAATATTCTATTAAAGGATATGAGATATCTAAGGGTACAGTTAATATAGGCATGGGGTCCGTTCTTGAGATGTGGCATGATTATCGTACAGAGGGAATTAATGATCCAACAAACGCAAAGCTTCCACCTATGGACCTATTAAAAGAGGCCAATAACCATACCAATTTGGATAATCTGATTATTGATGAAGCTAAGTCAACAGTGTTTTTACAAGACAAGGACATGAGCCTAGATGTAGGGGCCATAGCTAAGGGATATGCCACAGAGCAAGTAACTAAAGCCGCTATAGATAGGGGTTATACAAACCTCTTATTAAGTATCGGAGGTAATGTCCGTGCTATAGGAGGAAAAGGTAAAGAAAATGCTCCATGGAATGTAGGAATCAGAAATCCTGACAAGGATTCAGACCAGTATAGCCTATTTACTCTTGCCCTAAAGGATTTATCCTTGGTGTCTAGTGGTGATTACGAAAGATACTACACTGTAGAAGGTAAAGAATATCACCATATTATTGACCCTGATACCCTAATGCCTGCAAATTATTTTTCAGCAGTGTCTATTATTTGCCAAGATTCTGGCATGGCTGATACTCTCTCCACGGCAATTTATAACATGCCCTACGACCAGGGAATCGCTCTTATAGAAAGCTTAGAGGATACAGAGGCCCTATGGGTATTCCATGATGGGTCTATGAAATTCAGCAAGGGCTTTGAAGCACTAGTTAAGAAATAAATAAAATGGGGGACATCTCAACTAATATTTAAGAGAAAGTCCCCTTTTTAATATCCTATATATCTTTAATCCAGCAGCGTCTACGCTTATGCTGCTTAGTTTCATAATGCTTCCATAGTGCCTGTACCTGGACATTCGTCTCAAGCTCAGGACCTGTCTCAGCATATTTAACCTTGTTTTTTCTAGCCGATTCCGTCATAGAGTGCATTAAAATAGCTGTTAAGCCCTTATTCTGCATCCTTTGCACCACTCCAATTAAATACAGGTCCAATACCTCTGTTTTTGCAAAAGGCGCTCTTAATATCCTATACCAGCCAAAGGGGAAAAGTCGGCCATTACTTTTCTTAACAGGCCGGTTCATGGATGGTACTGCAAGAGCAAAGCCTACCAGTTCTCCCTCTTCATCCATAACAAGCTTAACATATTCTACATTTACCAATAGTATAAATTGATGATAATATTTCATTATCTGAGCTTGACTTAATTCTACTGTCCCATACAAATCCTTATAGGCTATATTAAGCAACTCAAATATCTTGGGTAGGTAAGGCTTAATCTCCCTTCGAGATTTGGGCTCTATTAAGTCTAATTTATATCTTTTTAAAACAAGTTTTGAAAGATCATTTAATTTTTTGTTTGGCTCTTCGGGCATTTTTATAAGATACTCTACCCAATCAATGTCTTTTATAAATCCCAGCTTTTCCATATGCTTAATATAATAGGGATAATTATATATGGTAATAAACATACCCTCTATATCAAAGCCCTCAACCAACATTCCCTCCTGGTCCAAATCACAAAAACCTATAGGACCATGAATTTGTGTCAATCCCTCCGCCCTAGCCCAATCCTCTACAGCCTTAAATAGGGCCTTGGACACCTCATAGTCATCAATAAAATCCACTCTAGAAAACCTTATGCGTTTTGTCTCCCATTTTGAGTTTGCAGCATCATTTATTATAGCTGCAATTCTTCCAACACACTTACCATCCTTATATGCAAGAAATTGCTTCACCCTACAATATTCATATGCAGGATTCTTTCTAGGATTAAAGTTATTATATTCATCTGACACAATGTCTGGGATAGCCTGCTCTACATCCTTATACATTTCCGCATTAAAGGATGCAAAAATACGGCGCTCCTTTTTACTTGCTAGCTCCCTAACCTCTATCATATATCTCACCCCTGTACTATAATATACGCATATAATTAGTCGCATTTTATTATAATATTATAGTAATTATGACAAAAAGGCAATAAAAACATCAGTAAACCTGACAGTCTCTCTCTATTAATATTATTTCCCCCTCTGTATTCCCCTCAATAAAATTAATAATCCTATCAATAATCTGGTCACCATGGGCTTTATCGGTAGTTATACAGGCAAAAGCTAGGACTATACTTTTATGAAGGTCCTGATCTTCTACCTCTGCTATAGATATATTGAATTTGTTTTTAGCTCTGGAGCATATACTCTTTACAATCATTCGTTTTTCCTTTAGGGATTGAACCCAGGGTGCATAAATCCTAATCTTAACAATTCCAACAACCATGTTTATACCTCTCATCTATAAATTAGCTTCATCAGAACGCCCAAGACTTTTGCAAAGTAATAAGTTCATAAAAATCCATTAATTGAAGATACTAATATCATGAATACTGAGAAAAGACTAACCAATGCCTATAAAGAAGCAAGAATTGAATATTTTGATAAGAATTCAAAATATATTATTTTTAGTGATACTCATAGGGGCGATGATAGTGTATCCGACGAATTCGCCCGTAATCAAGCTATTTTTCTCCATGTCTTAAATTATTATAACAATAATGATTTCGTATATATAGAGGCTGGAGATGGAGACGAACTGTGGGAGCATAAAAACTTTAAACATATTCGCCTTGCCCATAAGGATATATTTATAGTGCTAAAAAAATTCTTTGATAAGGGAAGGCTTAGAATGATTTATGGTAATCATAACATTTTTTTAAAGAATAAAAAATATGTATATAAAAATTACAATTATTTTTATGATGAATATAACCAAAAGAAGGTGGATTTATTTCCTGGAATAGAGCCTATTGAGGCCTTGCTATTAAAACACAGGCATACTAATCAAGAAATTTTTATTGTCCATGGTCATCAGGGAGACTTTATTAATGATCAGCTTTGGTATATCTCAATGTTTCTTCTTAGATACCTATGGAGGTTCCTTCATATAGTAGGCTTTGAAAACCCGGCTAGTCCTGCAAGAAATCTCTACAGAAGACATAAGGTAGAAAAAAACTATAATAAATGGATTAGAAAACATAAAATCATGCTAATATGCGGTCACACTCATCGAGCCAAGTTTCCTAAAAAAGATGAACTGCCATATTTTAATACAGGTTGTTGTATAAATACTAGGGGCATACCAGGCATTGAGATTGTAAATGAATCTATTCTTCTAGTAGATTGGAGAATCAAGGCTAATGACGATGGAGTCATGTGTATAGAAAGGACTGTAGTGCGGGGACCAGAACCCATTGATAGGTATGATTGTATCAACATCTCCAATTATGATGGCCTAAAGACAAATTGTATTGACGAAGATTCCTGATAATATAAATACTAGAATCACAAAAAGCATAGCCAGTCTATCACGATTGCCTATGCTTTTTAGTAACAGAACCTCTATCTACTAGTATGACTGCCCTTTTCCTTAGGATTGTCTTCATGTAGCCCAAACACCGCTCTTGCACTTTCTGCCTGAGGATCATGTTTTATATGCTTGGAGTGGAATTTGCCGTCTTCTTTCTTATGGTTTTTTGTACTCTTCATTTTATTAGTCATATATGCCCTCCTTTAAATCCAATTTTTCTTTCAACCTTAGCATATCGAATTATTTTATTTTCTCATATAATTTATTATTATATACATAAAACACTTTTAAATTCTCATATGCATATACATTAGTATGCCTAATTTTATAGGCAAAAAACATATGACATTTTTTACTTTAAAAACTATTATATGATTAAGGAAGTTACTTTACTTGAAACATGGTTTGAGTTATACTGATGACTAAAAGCAGATTATAATACTAAGAGCTAATATATATCTAGGATGAATAAATAACAAAACTAGAAAGGCGAGGAATTAGGAATGAAAATAGTTGTATTAGCAGGGGGAACCAGTACTGAACGGGATGTATCATTATCTACTGGAAAGATGATTTATAAGGCATTAAAAAACAAAGGACATCAGGTGGTACTATTAGATGTGTTCCTAGGCTACCAGAGTGAAACTACTAATATCTTTGATATAGATAAGGACTGGGCCGAAGGACTAGGCAATATAGGAAAAGACAATCCTGATATTAACAAGATCAAGTCACTTAGAAAAGGTAATCCAGACCATTTCTTTGGACCTAGAGTTCTTGAAATCTGTCAAATGGCGGATATAGTATATCTTGCCTTACATGGCGAAAACGGGGAAGATGGCAAGATCCAGGCAAGCTTTGACTTGATGGGAATCAAATATACCGGTACAGATTATGCCAGCAGTTCAATCGCTATGGATAAGGCTGTTTCCAAGGAGCTTTTTGCTTACTATAATATCCCTACTCCCCTAGGTATCCATGTTAAAAAAGGGGAAGCATATGACTGGGATACATATCCTTGTGTAGTAAAAGTAAATAATGGGGGATCCAGTGTTGGTGTATCAATTGTAAATTCACCTAGTGAGATGGAGCCTGCTATAAACAATGCTTTCTCCTACGGCGACCAGCTTATTATAGAGCAATATATTAAGGGAAGAGAATTCTCTGTAGGTGTAATAGATAATAAAGCTTTACCTGTTATCGAAATTGCTCCTATATCGGGTTTTTACGATTATAAGAATAAGTACCAGGAAGGTAGTGCGATAGAAACCTGTCCGGCAGATATTAGTTCTTCTATTGCTGACGAAATGCAACAAATGGCAGTGAAGGTGTTTCATGCCCTTCGGTTAAAAACCTATGCTAGGATGGACTTTATTTTAGATGAAGAAGGTAGGATCTATTGCTTGGAGGCTAACACCCTTCCAGGTATGACTCCCACCTCATTATTACCACAAGAGGCTTTGGCAGTAGGAATAGATTTTGAAGCCTTATGTGAATTAATAATTGAAATATCCTTAAAAAAATATAGTTAATGATTATGAGGGATCCTTATGAAAAATATGACTTTATTAAATATTGCAATAGCCTGTAAGGGCAAGCTATTTCCTGATAGCAATTATCCCATGACGGAAGTTAAGGGTATTGTTATAGACTCACGACTTGTAAAGAAGGATTATCTTTTTATAGCCACTAAGGGTGAACGGGTGGATGGCCATGATTATATAGAATCCGCAATTAGTAAAGGCGCTATGGCAGTTGTTTGCCAAAGACCTCCATCCTCCAAGATTCCCTATATACTGGTGGATGACAGTCTATTGGCATTAAAAGATATAGCCTCGTGGTATCGCATGCAACTTGATATCCCTATTGTGGCTATTACAGGTAGCGTAGGAAAAACCAGTAGCAAGGAATTTGTAAGCAGTGTTTTATCTCAAAAATTCTCCGTCCTTAAGACTCAAGGCAATTATAATAATGAAATAGGACTTCCACTAACTATTCTGCAAATTAGGAAGGACCACGAAATAGCTGTACTTGAAATGGGTATTAACGATTTTGGAGAAATGCATAGGCTAAGCAAGATCGCCAAGCCAGATTACTGCCTAATAACTAATATTGGTGAGTGCCATTTGGAGAAGCTAGGCTCTAGACAGGGTGTCCTCAAGGCCAAGTCAGAAATATTCGATTTTATGGGTGAGGATGGTGTGACAATTCTTAATGGAGATGATGATTTGCTTTCTACCATTAAGAATGTCAAGGATAAAACTCCTATAAGATATGGATTTTCTAAAGCAAATAGCGTCTACGCAGACAAGATTATATCCAATGGCCTATTAGGAAGCACTTGTGATATACATATAGGGAACAAACTAATAACTGTTAATATACCAATGCCCGGTAATCATATGATACTAAATGCACTAGCTGCTGCTTCTATTGGTATGGTACTTGGCCTATCTAATAAAGAAATAACCCTGGGTATTGAGCAGATCAAGCCTGTAAGCGGAAGAAATAATATTATCAAGCTTAAGAAATACACCGTGATTGACGATTGCTATAATGCCAACCCAGTATCAATGAAGGCCGCAATTAACCTTTTGCTTATGGCAAACACAAGAAAAGTAGCCATACTCGGAGACATGGGTGAACTAGGCCAAGAAGAGGATGAACTCAATAAGGAAATAGGTATATATGCTGCTAATAAGAATGTAAATATTATTATCTGCGTAGGCAAGCTTTCATCATATATGTATGATGGAGCCAAAGAAGTATTAGGAAATAACCAGGATAGACTATTTTACTTTAAAACAAAAGAAGATTTACTTAAAATGCTCCCTGATATTTTAGAGCCTGGGGATACAATACTGATTAAAGCATCCCATTTCATGGCTTTTGATAGACTTGTTAAAGCTATAGAAAATGATACTTTTTATTAAAATCACTTAGATGATACATTATGTTTAATAAAATTTTTCCATAACATGATAAGGGCTGTTGCAAAATGACGGTTAGTATACCAACATTTTGTAACAGCCCTTATCATGATTAATTATAAATATAAATTAAAAGTGAACCCTACACCTTATTAAAAATTCTAAGAATTATAAGTCTCATAATGAATCCTGCTTGAGTCAAAGCGATCTACGAATTTGTTCTCCTGTCCCTCACCTGGGTATCCAATAGGAATTACACAGAAAGGCTTTAATCTGTCTTTTAGTCCGAATATCTCACTAATCAGCTTCATTCTATCTTCCATAGGAGCAACACCCAGCCATACAGCTCCAAGGCCTAGATAAGCCGACTCTAGCAATATATTTTGTGTTGCTGCTGCCATGTCCTGCTCCCAATGAAGCTTAAGTCTCATTCTATCCTCATTTCCAATAAGCACTATGGCTAATGGTGCCTCAGCAACCATCTTTGAATAGGCGCTTATTTCAGATAGCTTTTTTAGATATTTTTCATCCTGAACAACTATAAATTCCCAGGGTTGTTGATTAGCTGCAGAAGGAGCCTGCATAGCAGCCCTAAGAAGCTTCTCTATCTTCTCCTGCTCCACTGGCTGGTCCTTATATCTACGTATACTTCTTCTTAAATTAATTATATCCATAGCGGTACCTCCTAAGCATTATTTACGGTTTGTGAAATTGTCTACAGTTTATGCTAATATACCTTAGCTATACTAGTGAAATATTTTTCTATCAAAAACATCAAGAAAATATAGTGATTTCATTATATCACAAAGACACTATAAAAAAAGAACAAAATACTATTAGTGATATTATAGTATAAATATTTTTATTTAAAAGCATACTAAAACTAGATAATAAATATGAAATGGAGTTTACGTCATGAAAAAACTATTATATATTACTGTTAATTCAAAACCCGAAAACCTATCATCAAGTAAAACTGTAGGAAGATCATTTATAAATAAGTTTAAAAAGAAATATCCAGATTTTACTGTAGAAGAGCTTGATTTGTATAAAGCCCATATACCCAGATTAGAGTATCAATATTATGAAAGCAGAAATTGTATTATAAACGAAGAGGCTACTAAGGCCTTGCCAGAAAAAGAACAAAAAGAAGTCCAAACTATAGTTGAGCTTTGCAACCAGTTCATAAGTGCTGATGTATATGTAATTGCTTCACCAATGTGGAGCCTATCCTTTCCCGCCCCTCTAAAAGAATATATAGATTGTATAGTTCAGGCCAATAGGACAATCACCTTCCCCGAAAAAGGTAGTAAGCCACAGGGTCTTCTAAATGATAAACCTAGGACTCTAGTCTATATACAATCCTCTGGAGCAGATATACCATTTTTGATGAGACCCCTACTTAATAAAGGTCTTAACTATATTGAGGATATAATGAAATCACTTGGTATAAGTAATTTCGAGCGACTCCTAGTAGACGGTACTGGGACCACAGAGGAAGAAAGAATTACAGCTATTAAGAAGGCTGAAGAAAACATAGATGATGTTATTAATAAAATTCAAATAAGGGAACCTATCCTAATCTAGAATTTTAGAATATAAAGAGACTATTGCCAACAAGGTATAGTCTCTTTTAAATTGCCCCTATACTACTAAAGGCTTATATCCAACCAAAATTATTATTAATATTTGCAAGCTTTGCTGCTAAATTTACTTAGTCTGATTCTTCCCGACTATCTTCACTAATAACATATCCCTCAAGTCTTTTACTAAAATACTGATACACAAATGATATAGCTATAAGAATTACTCCAAAGGCAAAGTATGATATGATTCTGAACCCCTTAGTCAAGATCGATAAATCTATGAGAAATAGTTTTGCCATAGCCAAGCAGGTTAAGCCAAGTCCAAACCTTCTAATATATGAATATCTTTTAACAAAACCAAAGATAATCAATGCCAAGGATAGGAGTATGTATATAATGCTAATCATGAAGTTGCTAAAGTCTAACTCATATTGTATAGTCAAATTCTGTGTAAGAATAACCAAAAAGTATATAGAAACTATAAGTGGGTACAACTCTATCCCTAGCTCATGCTCTAGTACTAACCCTCTTAATAAATCTATTACTGCTAAAACAGAAAGAAGGTTGATTACTAGTATTATAGCTGTAGCAATTATAGTCACTGTCAAAGTAATATCTTCTGTGGCTATTGGAGAGCCTACCATGTTCAATATCATCAGCCAAAATATAGACACTCCGTATATAGTCATAGATATTTGCCTCATTATCTTGTCATTAAGTAGCTTAATTCGTGGTACTATATATGCTAGAAGAAAGCCCAATGAAATACACAATCCATTTATTAGATAGTTAAGGTTAATACTACTATTAATAAATAAAGGTTTTAATACATTAGCAAGCTCTATTCCTATCATATAGAATATAAATAACCACAGATTTATATATGTATAATATTTTAACTTATTAATAGACTTACTTGCTAGGGTCTTTTTATAGAGATATGCAAAGATTATAGCTATTGACCCCAAGGTAATAAAGAGATATTTATAGATGAAATATTGATTTTCACCAATTAGCCTAAAAAACACATCAAACACATAAAAAATTCCTAGACACATACTATAAACTATATAACCGTATTTTCTAAGCTTCTTATTATCCTTTATAATTCCATAGACTATAAGTAGTACACCCTCTATAAGCCATCCTAATGATAACCATACAATTTCTAACTGTAGGGGAATGAACAGAACTATAAAGGTAAAACTAGTGATAGTGAAAAGTTCCTCTACCATCTTTTCTTCTGGTAGCCTTTTGCTGACAAACTTAGAAAGAAAATAATATGTTGCTGCAAACAGTAATGCTAGGACTCCTGTATAAGCATAAAATCCTGTTTGGAAAAAGGCAACATACATAAATATAGCACTAATATATGTGTTCATAACCAATAAAGTCCCATCAGCCACGGACATTTTCTTTTTATCAAAATAAGCCCCTGCAATCGGTATCAGGGTATAAATCAAAAATGCCAAGAGGATATATAGAATGGTAATAAGGTCCTTTGCACTTATATAATCTGGCCTTGTCGAAAACAAGTTCAGATTAAGTTCCATTATGTATGCTGTAGCAAATACATTAAATGCAAATCCAATAAAAGCAGCTATAGACCATTTTCTGCGAAAAGCAATAGAAAGTAAGAGTAGATTTAATATGATAAAGTAAACCATAGCACTATAAACCAATATATCATCCGCTGCTATTGAAAGAATTGGTAGATAACCACCCACAAGGCTAAATGCAGCTATCGTCTGTGATTCATACCTTTGTGACAGGTAGAAAGATAGGGCGGTTATGGCTATACATAAAACCAGAGCAGGATACATGGAAATAGTATTCAAATCAAAATAGCTTATAGCTACCCCTACATATAAAACTGCTACCCCTCCACTGGTAAGACCTAGTGAGAACACATTGGGTTTTTTACGATTTATAAGTTCACCAACCACCAGTAGTATCCCTCCCCCGAGAAATACCAGTATAGTCTTTAAAACATCTGGCAGCCTAAAATAGGTAAACTGAGTTAAGGTAATTATACCTATGATTAGTAGTAAAATACCAAGTTTATTAATAATATTTAATCCAATCAAGGACTCAATATTGTTCTTTTTTAGAGCCCGCTTCATTTCTTCTTGGCTAACACTCTCTTCATGTAACTTTCTATATTGCTCTTGATGATTTTTCTTATAGGCTCCTTCTTGTTCAGCATAATTCCTCCTAGCCTCAGCCAATTTATAATCTAGTAGTTCTCTAAGCTCTTCTATCTTAGAAAAAATCTCATCCTGGTCATCTATCCTATTAAGCTTTAGAATGTTAACGATATTGTTAATCCTGTGTTTTGAGTCATTTTCAAACATCTTTAGGCGGTTCATCTCACCATTAACAGAACTATGATAATATGCCTCTACCTTTTTACTAACAGCATTTAATATGGCTATTTTCTCATTATAAATCTGCTCATATAGAGAATCCTTAAGTTTTCTATTTTCATCAGATAAGACCGATACCTGCTGTTTGAACTCTGCCAGCTGTGTCTTACACTTAGTAAGCTCTTCACGTAATGCTTCATTCTCTACAACAAAATCCTCTGATTTAAGTCTAACAATCTCCTTCTCTATCCTCTCAGTTACTTCCTTCTGTTGCGATATAAGCGTTTTCCAAGAATCTTCTTTCTGCATAATAGCCCCCCACCAAATCGTACTCACAAAAGTTATAAAATTAATAATTTCATATTAGCATTTTATACAAAAGCAGTCAACAATGGCCGATTTTTACTACATAAAAAAGGCCAATTAGTTTATCTAATTGACCTTAAGATCTTCTATTTCTCTAGATTATGCTGCTTGACAAAATCATTTATTATTTCTGTAAGGTTTGGAGAAGATATTTCATCCAGCTCATAATGCACACGGGTATAGGGCTTGTTAATATTGATAATTCTAGTCAAATCAATAGGTGTTCCTACAATTACAGCATCACATTCTGTATTGTTTATTGTCTGCTCCAAGTCTTTTAACTGCTGTTCGCCATAACCCATGGCAGGTAATAGCACACCGATATTAGGGTAGATATCAAAGGTTTCTTTAAGCTTTCCTACAACATAAGGTCGAGGATCTACAATCTCTCCTGCTCCAAATCTTTGGGCAGCTACTGTTCCTGCACCAAGCTTCATTTCACCATGAGTTAAAGTAGGACCATCCTCTACTACTAATACCCTCTTGCCCTTAATTATATCTGGATTGTCTACAGTTATCTTTGATTCAGCCTTAATAATTTTTGCATTTGGATTAATCTTTTTTATGTTGTTTTCAACTGTGGCAATTGCATCTTGACTTGCACTATCAACCTTGTTAATTACAGCCACATCTGCAACTCTGAGGCAAACTTCTCCAGGATAATAGCTTAGCTCATGACCAGGACGATGGGGGTCTACTATTGTAACAGCCAAATCTTCTTTATAGAAGGAGAAGTCATTATTTCCACCATCCCATAGGATTACATCACAACCGTCTGGATCATTTTCAGCCGCCCGTAAGATAGCTTCATAATCAACACCAGCGTATATAATGTTTCCACGCTCTACGTGGGGCTCATACTCTTCCATTTCTTCAATTGTACATTTATGCTTCTGTAGGTCCTCTACTGTAGCAAAACGTTGTACTTTTTGAGCCACTAAATCTCCATAAGGCATAGGATGTCTAATTGCTATAACCTTAAGATTCTTTTCCATTAGCAATTCAATGATTTTTCTTGATGTCTGGCTTTTTCCAGAGCCTGTTCTAACTGCACACACTGAAATTACTGGTTTTGTACTTTCTATTGCAGTATTTTTAGGTCCAAGAAGTGTAAAGTCAGCGCCAGCAGCATTTACTATAGCAGAAATAGCCATTACACCTTGATAATTTACATCACTATAGGCAAATACACATTCATCCACATCTAGTTCTTTAATAAGGTCAGCCAATTTATCCTGAGCATAAATTGGAATTCCCTGTGGGTATAGATCACCAGCTAGTTCAGCAGGGTACTTCCTGTCATCAATATCAGGTATCTGTGCTGCTGTAAATGCTACTACATTGTAAAGCTCATTGCTGCGATAATATGTGTTGAAATTATGGAAATCTCGACCGGCAGCACCAATAATTATAATATTTCTTTTCTTCATGTTACTCCTCCTCGTTTCTGATTAATAATTATGCATCTGTTTGCATTTCTATATGCTGCAACCCTTCTCATGATCAGTTATCTAGCAAATGCTTTTTCTTAGTGCAAACCATTGATTTCTTATAGGATTCAATGAATGCAACAAGATAACTATAAATCAACTTAATCATTGTGATTTAGTATTGCGGTATATATTTACCATATATTATAACGTATTTTTATACAAATTCAAGCTTTTTTTAAAAAACTTTAAAAATAAGAAAACCTTTCATCTGTCTGCTGAACTTCAACAAAACAGATGAAAGGCCTAATCATTTTTCTAACATTCAAACGAATCATAATTAATACAAGGTTAAATATATTAATTATAGTTAATTAGCTTACTTACCTATTGGATTCCGATATCTTTCTTCACAAAATCTGGTATCTCTCCTTTTCTAAAATAATACCACTTATTTATATGGTTCCCGTAATCATCTAGCTTAAATGTGACCGTAACATTTATAGAACTCTCCACATCTATAAGAATTCTATTATTATGATAGTATTCATCTGAAACCAAGGAAGAATATATCTCTCCTATAGATTCTGGACTAGTGTATTCCTTTTCTCCTATTTGCAAACTCTCAACCTTGTCTTTATCATCCTTGTATAAAGCATTTGGATTTTGTATAACTATCTTTTCGATATTATCTTTTTCCGACACACTTACCGCATCAAATCCATGTTCCTTAAGAAAGTTTATTGTTCTGGTATATGACGGATAGACATAGTAAGTTTCTGAAATGTCTCTAGTTTGAAATTGTAATTTTGCAACAGGTTGTGTCTTACTAACCTCTTCCATCTTAAGAGCACTTAATTCCTCCTTAAATATTCCTAGTAGTTTGCTTTTATCTTCCAGGCTTAAGCTAAAACTCTTCTCCCCAAAATCATTATAGGAGGAAACCATTTGAATACTACTAACTTCCCAATTATAAATCGGATAATGCCCCTTCTTAAAATCCAAATCTTCAAAAACTTCCTGTAAATGATCGTAGCTTACATCAATTGGAACAACATATTGTTTATGGACTTCTTTTCCATTCTTTAAATTATACCTTACAATGTATCTGTACTCCTTTTCGTTCCATTCTGTCAGCCATGGGGGTATATCTTTGCTCTCATCTAAATATTCAATACCCATTTCCACAATAGAATACGCCGAATCAAAGTCCTTTATTTTCATGTTATTAAGTTGGTATTCTTGTGGAGATATATATCTATTTGTATTACCATAATAATTATAATATGTGATTTGATTATCTAAACCGTATATAACCACACTCATCGTCTCTATGTTTTTTTTCTTTGGAATGTATGAATCATACTTAAATAAATCAAACTGAAAAATACTAGCTATCACAGCTACTGTTAATGCTGATGCAAGGAGATAATATTTTCCACTAAAAGCTTTTCGAATATCAAAATTATAGATTGTCTCAACAATTCCATAACTGATTAACAAAGAAAATATTAATCCAAATATTAGCCAGCCCTTACTATCATTATTTGATATTGACATAAACATAATTCCGCCTGCTAAGGATATGGGAATTACAAGGGCAAGCTTGATAATTGGCTTCGATATCTCAAAGACCATAGCATTTCCTGCTGATTCGGAAGGACGCTTTTTGTAAAGAAAAACAGCAAAAGCAATCAAAGCCAAGGTAAGGGCCACAACAATCAATATAGAAAATAATTGATTTAGGTTTACTCCACCATCCCTCAATAAACTTGAAGTCTTAACATAACTACCTATGGGAGATAAAGTCGCATATAATTTATCAAAAACAGCAAATTCATAATAGCTTCTGAAAAAACTAGTAAAATACGTCTCAATTAACCAAGTAACAAACAAACCGTAAATGAAGAAAACCATTGAACCTAAGAAACTAACTACAATATTGCCTGTTAACATAAGGGCAATAATTGTTACTGTATACATAAGACAATAATAAATAACATTAACTCCAAATGTAAATAAAGCGGTTACAAACACTTCCACTGTCATGTAATTATTTATACTCAATATTACCATGCATAGAAGCATGTTAATTAGGTATGGAACAAGGTATATTAGTAGACCATTAATATAGACAGCCGCAAACATTCTTTCTCTTCTAACAGGTATACTATGAAATAAATCCACCTTCCTTCGGGAATGCAAATAGAAGAAACCGCTTAAGCCAATAACCACTGAAGCTACAATCGTAATCATCATTAAATACTCATTATTTGGTCCCATGAAATTAACAAGTTGTCTATAATTCCAATCGTTACTACCCGATATCTTTCCATAGTTACTAACCCTCATTGCACAAACCAAAGTATATAGAAGGAAAAATGCCAGCATGGAGAGTGATATGCTCCAAATTCTTCTCTTTATATCTTCTTTTTGTAATTTAAGAAATGAGCTTTTTGATGTCATAACCAACCACCTCCGTTTCACTTATAAATATTTCTTCTAGAGATAAGGGTAGTACCTCATAAAAAACTGGACTTAATCCATCAAAAACTCTGGAAATTTCATCACGGTTGCCCCGAGATGTAATAGTATAAAGGGATCCTCGTTTCTCCTGCTTTATAATATCTAATTTATCAAATACCTTGTTTATATCATCTTCATCTTGAAATACACATTGTACCTTATGAATATTTAATTTCATGTCATATAAATCCTTAGAAACAAGTATACCACCCTTGTGTAGCAAGCCTACATGATCACATATATCCTCAAGCTCTCTAAGGTTATGGGATGCAATTACTGTAGTCATCTTACGGTCCGCTATCTCCTTAGCAATAATACTCTTGACTGCCTGGCGAATCACAGGATCAAGTCCATCAAAGGTTTCATCACAGAAGAGGTACTTTGTGTTTGCGCAAATACCAATTATTACAGACAACTGCTTCTTCATTCCCTTTGAAAAGGTACTAATCTTTCGGTTCTGCGCAAGTTCAAACTTCTCCATCAATATATCAAACCGTTCATTATCAAATTTTGAATAGAAGGACCCATAAAACTTTTTCATTTCCTTTGGTGTAGCATTGTTAAAGAAATACTGGTCATCAGAAATATAGAAAAAAAGTTCTTTTGCATTAACGTTTTCAAATATCTCCATCCCGTCTATTCTAGCCTCTCCACTATCTGGTCTTATAATACCAGATAAGATCCTTAGCAATGTACTTTTACCAGCACCATTGGTTCCTACAAATCCAAACACATTACCTTCTTGGATTTTAATAGAAACCTGATCTACTGCCTTAATATTATCAAAACTTTTGCTGATATTTACAGCCTCAATCATTATTACTCCTCCCTAACTCCATCCATTATCACATTAATCAGTTCCTCTTTGGCTATCCCATACTCCTCTGCAGCTTTTGCTAACTGCTTAAGTTCATTCAGTATCTCTTCTTTCTTATTCAAAACCAATCGTATGTTTTCTGCTACAAAGCTACCTTTACCCATAACAGAATATATATAGCCTTGGCGCTCTAGTTCTGAATATGCTCTCTGAATGGTGTTTGGATTAATGGATAGGTCCATTGCCAAATTACGAACAGAAGGTAGCTGACTATCCGGTTCAAGTAGATTCTTTAGTATTAATTCTTGAAACCGCTCTACTACCTGTTCATATATTGGTCTTCGATCTCGATAATCAATTACTATCACAGGCTTCTCCTTCCATAAACTCTTATTTTCTATAAAATGTCCTTGATACCGCATTCGTCCCAGCTGTACTAGTGTGGTTAATACAGTTATGGTACAATATAAGGATGGAATTGTCAATGGGAATTTTTAAAATTTATTTACTATAATAATATATTCATCAATATGATATGTCATTTTGTAGAAATGTACCTTTTTTCAAATCATCAAAGGCCTTACTCAATTCTTCCTTTGTGTTCATAACAATAGGTCCACCCCATGCAACTGGTTCAGACAAAAGAGTTGAGCTTACAAATAACACTTGAGCATCTTTATCTGACGCCCTTACCTTTACCTGCTCTCCCAAACTTAGCTTTACTGCTGTCTTTTCTTTTACTAGCTCATCTCCTATATATGCATCACCAAGAAGGGTAAACATCATTATAGAACGGTCATTATCTGTATTTAATATAAGAGCCTCATTTGCTTTTATGTGTAGATCATAATAATCCAAAGGAAGGTATTTGCTCATATAACCCTTTCTTCCTTCAAACTCTCCAGCCAAAAGTCTAAGCTTACCCCAATCAAATTCTATTTCCTCAATATCTGAGTTCTTAATGCTATGATAAGCTGGTGGGACCATTTTATCCTTTGCAGGAAGATTTAGCCACAACTGGACACCAAGGAGGCGTTCGGAGGCTGGTAGCTTTTCTTCATGTAAAATGCCAGAACCTGCTGTCATCCACTGGACTTCACCCTCTCCAATGGTATCCTCGTTGCCCAAACTGTCCTTGTGGGTCATATAGCCACGATAGACATAGCTAATTGTCTCAATACCTCTATGGGGATGCATAGGAAACCCTGCTATATATTCATCAGGGTTTACACTATCAAAGGAATCGAGCATCAATATTGGATCGTATTCCTCAATAGTTCCATGTCCTAATACTCTTACCAGGTTTACACCCGCACCATCCTGTGTCCTAAAACCTCTTACCTCTTGTTTGATTTTTCTTTCCATACGCTTAGCCTCCTTAGCTAATTTATTTGTTTGTTTACTACATATCAATTTCAAGTAGTATTGGGGTATGATCTTGCCTTGGACCTGAATCAATCATTTCAGATTTTATAACCTTATCTGCAATGCGATCACTCACTAACCAATAATCAATTCTCCAACCAGAATTATTAATTTTACTAGTTCTTACTCTCTGGGCCCACCAGGTATAAGCCCCTGTTACATCACCATGAACAAGACGAAAGCTATCTGTAAATCCTCTTGCTAAAAGATTTGTAAAGCCCTGACGCTCTTCATCAGTGAAGCCAGCAGAATTATGATTATTATCGGGATGGGCCAGGTCTATTTCCTTATGTGCCACGTTATAATCACCTGCTGCAATAACTGGCTTCTCCTTATCTAAGGATTCCAGATAATCAGCATATTTTATATCCCAGGTCTGGCGATCGTCTAAACGTTTTAAACCATCCCCGGCATTGGGTGTATATACTTGAGTCAAATAAAAATCCTCAAATTCCAATGTCAGTATTCGCCCTTCCGCATCCATGGTATCAGGTGCTCCTATTACAGGATAGGTAACAGATGGTGCTAAATCATTCCTATATAAAAACATGGTACCAGCATAACCCTTCCTAGCTGGTTCCACTGAGCTATTCCAAACAATTTCATAGTCAGGAAACATATTCTCTAAGATTTCTTTATGTTTCTTAGTAGGTCCCTGGCTTGATAACTTGGTTTCCTGTATAGCGATTACATCTGCCTTATGTTCGATAATTGTATTTATTACATCTCTTGATAATAAAGCACGTGCTGAATCACTAACAAGAGCAGCATTTAATGAATCTATATTCCATGAGATAAATTTCATTGTCATTCCTCCCCCTTAGGTGTTT
>JAAYRC010000037.1 GCA_012518975.1 Clostridiales bacterium | reverse complement strand
TTGTATTGGGGAATGATTTCTCAAAATTTAAAATGTTTTGAATGTTAGCACCACGGAATTTGTATATACTTTGGTCATCGTCACCTACAACGCATAAATTGTATTCTTTATCTCCATGCTCATTAATGCCTGAGGATAGAAGGTGAATAAGATGAAATTGCGCAGTATTGGTATCCTGATATTCATCAACCATTATATAACGGAACCTATTTTGAAAGTAGGTTAGGGCTTCCTTGTCATTATTAAATAATTCAACGGATTTAACTATAAGATCATCAAAATCCAAGGCATTACTTGACTTAAGACGCTTTTGATATTCCTTATAAGCTTTGGCAAGTATTTTTTGTTTATAGTCTCCACCAGCACTTTTTTCAAATTCTTCTGGAGATATAAGCTCATCCTTTGCTTTAGATATAGTACTTATGATACTTCTCTCCGATATTTGCTTAGTATCAATTTCAAGGTATTTGCATACTTCACGCATTAAGGTTTTCTGATCGTCTGTATCATATATAGTGAAGCTTCGACTATAGCCTAGTCGGTCAATATATCGTCTAAGAAAACGAACACAGGTAGAATGGAAGGTACTGACCCAGATGTTTTCTGAACCATAGCCAACTATCTGGTCTACCCTTTCCCTCATCTCTCTGGCCGCCTTATTGGTAAATGTTATAGCTAGTATATTCCAGGGATTAACGTCTCTATGTTCAATCAAATATGCTATACGATGAGTTAAAACACGGGTTTTACCTGAACCTGCACCAGCAAGAATTAAAAGGGGTCCCTTATCATGCTGTACAGCCCGTTTTTGTTCGGGATTTAATGTATCATATATACTCATAATTATACCTACCTATCTTTATATAGTAAAAATACTCAACTTAAAATCATTATAAAAGCATGAAAATAGTATAGCATGGCTAAGGGGTAGATTCAAGTTTACATCATTATTTTTGCTTTGACATCTAGTATTGAATACTATATAATTAATATGAGGTGAGTATAATGGATATATCAAAAGAGGAGTACATCTCTAGTCTGATTGATAATTTAAAAAAAGTAAGATATATCATGCCAGATGATATACCAAATATAGATTTATATATGGACCAGGTTACTACCTTTATGGATAAGCATTTGAAATCATCCAAAAGGTATAGTGATGATAAGCTCCTTACTAAGACAATGATAAATAATTATACTAAAAATGAACTACTGCCTCCGCCTAATAAGAAAAAGTATACCAAGGAGCATATGTTACTTCTTATATTTATATATTATTTTAAGAACATATTATCCATTAGCGACATACAAAGTATATTTAATCCTTTGACAGAAAGATATTATGGTGGCAAGTCTGATATTGGTCTTGAGGAAATCTATAAAGAGATATTTAGGCTTGAAAATGAACAGACAGATGCCTTAACTAAGGATATGATTCGTAAGATAGCAAAGGCTAAGGAATCCTTTGGTTTTGTAGAGGATAAGGAGGATCATGATTTTCTGTCTATGTTCTCATTTATTTGCATGCTGAGTTTTGATGTATATATGAGAAAGCATATTATTGAGCAGATTATAGATAATTCATTAAAACCATATATGTCTTCAAAGAGCAAGGAAAACCATAGCGATATTAAGGAAGATAATAAGGATCCTAACATGAAAAATAATAAGAGTAATAATAAGAATAATAATAAGGGTGGAGCAAAGCAGTAAAAGAATATTTTAGTAATAAATATAAGAATAATAGGTATTAAATGAATAATTAATTATTAATAATATAAGCCCATACCAGAATCTGATATGGGCTTAATAATATTTGTAATTTTTGTTTTACTTTTTCATACGTGCGAATACCATATCATAACCATCATTTCCATAATTAAGTGAACGGTTAACTCGGCTAATGGTTGCGGTAGATGCACCAGTTTTTTCAGCTATTTCAAGATAAGTTTTTTGACTTCGAAGCATTCTTGCCACCTCAAATCTTTGAGATAAGGATAGCAATTCATTTACAGTGCATATATCTTCAAAAAATAAATAGCACTCCTCAGAATCCTTTAGGCTAAGAATCGCTTCAAATAAATGATCAACAGCTGGTGTTCTGATGTTTTTGCTCATCGTTTGAACTCCTTCCTTTCATCCATAAGTGATTTCTCACACAAGAATATTTTAACATTATACAGTGTTAAAGTAAAGTGCTTTCCAGCCTCTTTATTCATGTATTATTTTCCCAGACTAAGGAATCAAACCTGGTATTGACTTATAGTTAGTATGGTCTTCTAAAACATGGTGGGAAAAAGCATCTTTCTGGCTGGTTACCTATGCCGTGTCCGTCTCTACATCTTCTGGACTGACAATCAAAGCGACGATTTCTATTTCTGTCTATTCTTTGGCCATACCGACCATCTCTTCTATAAAAATTATCAGCTCGATTGCCACAATTGAAACAACTCATAAATTCTCAACTCCTTTATATAATTAGTGTAGGTGGAACAAGCCTCACAAATACTGCTATTAACTTACATATTGTGATAATATATAATATGCTTTTGGCGAGATAAGGTGAACTATGTCATATTTTTATGTAATAGATAAATTCGTCCTATTACATAAAAAACACTCCACTAAGCATGCACACTCTAGCGTTTGGTTATAAAATTTAAATTAGAGTTAATAATATAAAGATATATTAATTTCATTTGCTAGGCCTTTTTATTTTGAAAGTATGTTAGAGACAGCTTTAAGAAACGAGTAATAGCATAGAGATAGGACTGCATAACGGGTAAAAGAGGGAAAATCAGGCATGGATTTGTTGACATTTTCTTCTTTTGAGATTATTATGTAATAATAAGCATTTGCAATAACTAGCCTTATCGTAAAGCTTAATGTATTGGAGGCATTATGAGAAGAAGGATAAGAAGAAAAAAACGTGTCATACAGTTATGTATCATTGCATTTAGCATATTTGCTTTAATATTTACTGCCGGATTAGCCTATATGGAGATGAGACCCGTGGTAGTAAAGGCGGTTATATTAGAAGCTGGTACACCATATGTAGACGCAAATGATTTTTTACTTGATAAAAATAAAAGTTGTAGATTTGTTACTGACTTGGCTAGCTTGAATTTGAATGCTCCAGGAATTTATGAAGTACAAATCAAAGTAAATAAGCGAGTTCATGCATCCAGCCTTGAGATTATAGATAGTGTAGCACCAACTGCTGAGCCTGTTCATATTATTGCTTTTAAGGGAGATAGGTTTGAGGCAGAAGACTTTGTTAGCAATGTGAAAGATGTTACAGATGTGAAGGTTTCCTTTGCCAATGAAGTGGATTTTATAACGCCAGGAGACAAGGATGTTAAAGTCATTCTTGAAGACGCTGGTAGTAACATTAAGATTATTGATTCAAAGCTAACTATTGTGGATATTAAGAATTCCATCCAGGTGGAGGCAGGAACAGAGTTAGATGTTAAAGCTGAGGATTTCCTAAACAATAGTGATGCCAATATAAGAATATTATCTGACTTATCTGAAGTTGACATCAATAAACCAGGTGAATACAGGATTCAAATTGAAGTGGATGGAAGAATATTAGATTCCTATATAAATGTAGTAGATACTACACCCCCTACTGCAATAGCAAGAAATGTAGAGGTATGGGTAGGAGATGAGCTTCCTCCTATACATTTTGTTGATGATATAAGGGATTTGTCGCCTGTGGACCTATATTATGCCAGTGAGCCTGTTTTTGAAGCCGAAGGTGAACAGGATGTTCATGTAATTGTTGAGGATTACTATGGCAATAAAATTGAGATTATATCAAGGGTTACGGTAAAGGAGGATACTAAGCCCCCTGTTTTTACTGGAATAGAGGATAAAACTGTATTTGTGGGAGAATCTATTTCTTACAGGAAGGGCGTAAGCGTATTTGATAATAGGGATATGGAAGTAAGCTTTAAGGTGGATTCAAGTAATGTAAATCTTAATAAAGCTGGTAGCTATAAGGTATATTATTCAGCAGTTGA
>JAAYRC010000205.1 GCA_012518975.1 Clostridiales bacterium | reverse complement strand
TGTCTATTGTTGCAGAAGCAACGTCAAAAGCTTTTAGTCCAGAAAAAATCTATAGTGATGATTGTAGACCTTCTGATAGTGAATTGATTGATATGAAGAATAAATTGTTGAAAGAATTGGAGAAATTAGTATAGATTACTAACTTTTTATTAATAATATACTAAAACAAATACAGACATATTCTTAGTTGTTTTGCAAGTAGAACTCAATCAACTTGCATTGTTTTTCTAATATAAGGAAATTAGTTTACAAAGATTTTACACAAAATAAACAGTAACATGGTTTCTAGCTATTTTAAACCATGTTATTTTTTTATTGTAACAAAAAATTAGAAGAGTTGTAAAAAGGAGATTTGTATGAAAAAAATAAAGAAGTTATTATCTATGATGGTAATGGTCATATTGGTAAGCTTGTTAGTAGCATGCAGTAATGATAAAAAAAATGATGAGAGTAATAATTCAAATTATAGTGGTAACAATGACAAAAGCCTAAATGGTTCAATAACAATGTCAGGCTCTACTTCCATGGAGAAACTTTCAAATGTTTTAGCAGAAGCTTTTATGACTAAATACCCTGAAGTTATAGTAAATGCAGAGTTCGTAGGATCTAGTGCAGGGATTGAGCAAGTACTTGCAGGAGCAGTAGATATAGGTAATGCATCTAGAAATCTTAAGACTAGTGAAAAAGAAGCTGGGGCTGTGGAGAATGTTGTTGCAATAGACGGGATTGCAGTTATTGTTGATAAGGCTAATACTGTAGTGGACTTGTCAAAGGACCAATTAGTTAGTATCTATAAGGGAACTATTAATAATTGGGTTGAGCTAGGTGGAGCAAATCAGCCAATAGTAGTTATTGGACGGGAGTCAGGTTCAGGTACTAGGGGAGCATTTGAAGAAATTCTTGATATCGAGGACCAATGTAAATATTCAAATGAAATAAATAGTACCGGAGGTGTAATGGCAAAGGTTGCATCTACACCAGGAGCAATCGGATATGTATCTCTTGATATCATAGATGAAACTGTATCAGCAGTTGCTTTAGATGGAGTTGCTGTAACATCAGATAATATAAAGGCTGGAGATTATTTCTTAAGTCGTCCATTTGTTATGGCCACAGCTGGAGAGATATCTGACCAAAGTGAAATAGTCAGGAACTTTTTTGAGTTCATCTCATCTGATGAAGGAAAAGAATTAATAGAAAAGGTAGGATTAATATCGGTCAATTAATGTAATGATAAATGTAATTATGTATTTTGTATTAAGTAAAGTAAGATAATAATTACAGCAAGGAGATTTTATGGATAAAAATACTTACTCCATTATTGGAAGTAATAAATCTAAAGAAACAGTTGAGAGGCTAGCAAATATCATATTTACTATATGTGCATTCATCGCTGTTTTAGCAGTACTCTCAATTTCATTATACATGATAATAAGCGGAACACCTGCGATATTTGAAGTAGGCCTAAAGGAAATCATATTTGGTACTGTATGGAGACCTAGCGGAGCAGAGCCCTCTTATGGGATTTTATATGTTATTTTAACATCAATTGTAGGTACCTTTATGTCCATTATTATAGGGGTGCCCATTGGTGTAATGACTGCAATTTTTTTGGCTGAAACTGCACCAAAGCCATTAGCAGCTATAGTTAAGCCAGCAGTAGAGTTACTTGCGGGTATTCCTTCTGTAGTATATGGTTTATTAGGAATCCTAATACTAAATCCCCTTATGTACAAGTTGGAGTCAGCCATATTTGCAAATTCGCCTAATCATCAATTTACTGGTGGTTCTAACCTACTATCAGCTGTAATAGTTCTAGCAATTATGATTCTACCAACAGTTATTAATATTAGCGAATCTGCAATTAGAGCGGTAGCAAAAGATTATAGGTATACATCTCTTGCTTTAGGGGCAACACAAATTCAAACAATTTTTAAAATTGTCTTACCTGCTGCAAAATCAGGAATTGTAACTGCAATTGTTCTTGGTGTTGGTAGGGCTATAGGAGAGGCAATGGCAATAAGTCTAGTTGCAGGAAATGTAACAAATATACCCTTTCCATTTAATTCTGTTCGTTTCCTTACTACAGCTGTTGTGGCGGAAATGTCCTATGCAGCTGACACCCACAAAGATGTATTATTTACAATAGGACTTATATTATTTGTATTTATTATGCTTATAAATCTGATATTGAATAGGATTATGAAGGGAGGCAAGGAGAATGCAAAATAAGAGTCTATATAAAAAGAAACCAAGACCCTTAGATTGGTTTATTCATGGTCTTATATATATTTGTGCCTCACTTTCAATTATTATATTAGCATGCATAGTTACTTATGTAGGATATAGAGGTATTTCATCTATTAGCTGGAATTTTATAACTACAGTACCAAGTGCAATAAAAGGAACTGTAGGAATAGCGGGTAATATTATAAACACCTTGTATATAATAATTCTTACACTTTTAATTGCTATACCCTTAGGAGTTGGAGCGGCAATATACCTAAATGAATACGCTAAGCCAGGAAGGGTAGTTAGGTTAATTGAATTTACTACAGAGACCCTATCTGGAATTCCATCTATTATATTTGGCTTGTTTGGTTATGTTTTCTTTGGAGTGACCCTAAAGCTTGGTTACTCAATTTTAACTGGTGGATTAACTCTAACCTTGATTATACTACCCCTTATTACTAGAAACACTCAGGAGGCATTAAAGACCGTACCCGATAGTTATAGAAAAGGAGCATTGGGTATTGGAGCAAGCAAATGGTATATGATCCGAACTATTTTACTTCCTTCTGCTATGCCAGGTATAGTTACTGGAATTGTTTTATCGGTGGGTCGTATTGTGGGAGAATCGGCGGCCTTATTATTTACAGCTGGGAGTGGTTATTTGCTACCCAAATTGGGAGACTACGGTGAAGGCTTATTTAAAAAGATTTTGCAGCCTGGGGGAACCCTTACTATAGAATTATATCTGAGTATGGAGAAGGCGAAATATGATACAGCATTTGCCATTGCTTTAATACTTTTGATAATCGTATTTGGGATAAATCTATTAACAAAGTACTTATCAAACAAGTTAAATTTAGATAAAAGACCATAAAAAACATAGGGGCGTGGATAAGTATATTAAAAGCATTAATCTATTGGCTAAATGGAGGAAACTATATTGAATAGAAAGATATTTACTAAGGATTTAAATTTATATTATGGAGCAAATCACGCATTGAAGGATATTAACATGGATATAAATGAGAAGGCTATAACAGCATTTATAGGTCCTTCTGGTTGCGGAAAATCCACATATCTTAGGACTCTTAACAGAATGAATGATTTGATACCGGATGTGAAGATAAGCGGAGAGGTTATTCTTGATGGAGAAAACATATATGATAGCAGAGTTGATACCACATTATTAAGAAAAAAGGTTGGAATGGTATTTCAACAGCCTAATCCCTTTCCAATGTCTATATATGATAATGTAGCTTACGGACCTAGGATTCATGGGATAAAGAGCAAGGCAAGGCTAGATGAGATAGTAGAAAAAAGCCTAATAGGGGCTGCACTTTTTGATGAGGTTAAGGATAGATTAAAAAAATCGGCGTTAGGGCTCTCCGGAGGTCAACAGCAACGCCTTTGTATAGCAAGAGCCTTGGCAGTGGAGCCAGAGGTATTGTTGATGGATGAGCCAACATCTGCCCTAGATCCTATATCTACTATAAAGATAGAGGAACTAATGATTGAACTGAAAAAAAAATATACAGTAGCTATAGTCACGCATAATATGCAGCAAGCTGCACGTATATCTGATTATACAGCATTTTTTCTTGTTGGTGAGGTTATTGAATTTTCTTCTACCGATAAACTATTTACAAGACCTGAGGATAAGCGTACTGAAGACTATATAACAGGAAGATTTGGTTGATTTGTTTTATAGGTAATATTATAATAAAATAGAAGACTTAAGGAGGTCAAAATGGCAGCAAGGTTAAGTTTTGATGCAGAGTTAAAATTATTAAAAGAAGATTTATTTGAAATGGCTAGATTAATAGAAGAAGCTATAGAAAAGATTATGATTGCCTTTGAAAGTCAGGATCATGATTTATCCAAGCAAATAATACTGGGAGACAGAATAATTAACGATATTGAAAAGTCCATAGAAGCTAGGTGTCTATCATTAATAGTTAAACAGCAGCCTGTGGCAAGTGATTTAAGATTTGTAACAACGGCCCTAAAAGTTGTTACTGATATGGAACGTATAGGAGACCATGCTGCAGATATCGCAGAGCTAATTATTCGTGACAAGAGAGACCATATTTATGAACTAGTAAAGTATATACCGGAAATGGGAAATGCTACAAAGGCAATGGTACATGATGCAGTCCAAGCTTTTACTACCCTTAATGTAGAGAAGGCAAAAGAAATTATCAAACAAGATGATATGGTTGATAATTTATTTGACAAGGTTAAACTAGAGGTTGCTAATATATTAAAAGAATCTTCAAAACAGGTTGATCAATGTGTAGATATATTAATGATTGCAAAATATTTTGAGCGAATAGGTGATCATTCAGTAAATATCTGTGAATGGATAGAATTTAGAGAGACAGGATCAGTGAATAATATAAGGATTTTTTAATTTGTTTATGCAAGAATGGAGATTAATATGGGGTATATATATGTAATCGAGGATGATGAAAGCATAAGGGAGCTTATTAAGATTGGCCTAGAGGGTTTTGGATACAATATTAGGGCATATGAAGCCGCAGAACCTGCATTAGAGGATATGAAGAGTGAAAGACCAGACCTTGCTCTTTTTGATATTATGCTTCCTGGTATGGATGGTTTGTCAGCTATAAGACAGATACGTAATAATCCTTTACTAGGGGATATCCCGATTATCTGTCTGACGGCAAAGGATAAGGAACTAGATAAGGTGGCAGGCCTTGATTTGGGAGCAGATGATTATATTACTAAGCCCTTTGGAGTTCTAGAGCTAGCGGCTAGAATAAGGTCATTGCTTAGAAGAACTACAAATATAGAGGATGAAACAGAATTCACAGTTGGCCCCATGACAATTAATACTATGACACGGGAGGTCATAGTAGATAAGCAAATAATTGATCTTACCTATAAGGAATATGAGCTTTTATTATATCTATTTGAAAATAGTAACCGAGTAGTTTCTAGGGATGAAATGTTAAATGAGATATGGGGATATGAATATGATGGAGAATCAAGAACGCTTGATATACATATTCGTTCTCTTCGTCATAAGTTAGGTCCTGATATGGCTAACTGTATAAAAACTATTCGAGGTGTGGGATATCGTTTTATAAAGCAATAGGAGACTTATGAAAAAAGCTATATTTAAAAATTTTATAATTATATTAATACTGGCGCTTTTATTTAGTGGCAGTATTTTTAGTATTGTTATAAGTGATGTTTTATTAGATAAAACAAAAGTAAACATGCTAAATATTTTGCAAATCATGGACCAATCACTGGATTATGATAGTGATTTAGGGCTTCAAATTAATGAACTGAATATATTAAATGACCATAATAAAGCAAGACTTACCATACTAGACTCAGAGGGAAATGTAATAGTTGATAATCAGGTATCAGAACACTTAAATATGGAAAATCATTTGCAAAGAAAAGAGATACAG
The DNA here is from genome assembly GCA_012518975.1 of Clostridiales bacterium. Classification (GTDB taxonomy): domain Bacteria; phylum Bacillota; class Clostridia; order Lachnospirales; family Lachnospiraceae; genus Mobilitalea. The sequence goes on along the minus strand of JAAYRC010000205.1, from coordinate 4,837 downwards.
AAGGCCTTAAAAGAAGGTTATGGATCTGCAAGAAGAAGGTCTGGTACCCTTAATAAGTCAATGCTTTATGTATCCTACATGTCAAAGAATAAGGACTATATACTTCGCATTGCCATGCCGTTTAATGGTTATGTTAGTTATTTGGTCATCCTCCTACCTTCCATTCTTTTAAGCCTAGGAATAACCCTGATCCTATCTCTTATATTGGCAAACCGGTTTTCTAGCACAATTACTAAGCCACTTTATGAAATATCAGAGGAGCTATTAAAGCTAAAGGAGGATAACCCCGAGTTTTCATTTAAGCCCTATGAATATAGTGAACTTAATCTGATTGGCGATACCACAAAACGAATGGCTGATGCTGTAAAGCAATCAATGAAAAAGATTGAATTTGAAAGAATGGTACGCCAGGAGTTTTTTACAAATGCTTCCCATGAGTTAAAAACACCTATTACCTCCATCAGAGGATATATAGAACTCTTAGAAAATAATATGGCCACAAATGAGGAAATGAAGAAAGAGTTTATGGCTAGGATTAAAAAGGAAGCCCTAAACATGACTGTTTTAATAGATGATATACTTATGATATCTCGATTAGAAACAAAGGAGGTAGAGGTTGTTATTACTCAGGTAAGAATATGTCCATTAGTAACTGAGTTAGTTGCCTCATTAAAGCCCTTAGCCGGAGAGAATGATGTTACAATTGAAATGAATTGTAAACCCATTACGATAAATGCTAACCATGGACAGATGAAAGACTTGTTTAGCAACCTAATAGTAAATGCAATAAAGTATAATAAGCCTGGTGGCAAGGTTAAAATAATAGTCACTAAAGAGGGAAATAATGCGATATTTATAGTTGAGGACACAGGAGTCGGAATACCCGATAAATCAAAGCAGAGGATATTTGAGAGGTTCTATAGGGTTGATAAGGGAAGAAGTAAAAAGATGGGCGGAACTGGTCTTGGCCTATCTATCGTTAAACATATTGTGAATTATTATAATGGGACCATAGAGTTTGACAGTCAAATCGGGAAGGGAACAAAATTTACAGTAAGAATTCCAATTGATTAATGAATTCGAAATTATGCTAATATAGACTAATTAATTTTAATTTACAAGTGATAGGAGTAGGGAAATGAAAGAAAAAACAATTATTTTATTATTTGGATTATGTTTTCTTATATCATTACTAGGTGAGATCTATCTTCTTAATGCCTCCAATCCTCATGCGTTTAGTATTATAGGGATTGGGATAGTAGTTGTACTTACAGGGTATTTGTGGATAGATTCAATCTGGGAATATGTATCTAATATTATTAATAAGAATAAGCTTATGTATGAAGACCTAATAAAACAGGAGAATGAAAAATGGGAGGCTAGGTATACAGAGCTTCTTAAGATACAGAAGGCAACATATGTAGCAGTCAAAAAGAGCGATTTAAAGCTACAGGAGGAAATAAAGAACCTATCGGATAGAATCGCCAGCCTAGAGGATGATATGAAAAATGAAGCTGTAAAATAATAAAAAGCCGAATCGTGAATCATATCACAATATGATAATCCTAATTCGGCTTTAATGATAGTTAAGTAAATCAAATGTATTAGATAATGATATATATTATTATCTATAAATCAAGATAGCTATCGTCAGAATAATACTGTTTACGATTGGCTCTTTTTTTGTAGTAAGCCCGTTTTCTTTTTAATCTTGGTCTTTCCACTAAGACATAATAAAGCCCAATAATGAGAACAAAGACTCCCACTATTAGCCCAATAATAATAGGACGAAAGTATCCATCTGAAGCTTCAAGCTCGGGATAAATTGTAGGTTGCTGTGGAGAGGCAGGTTTGTCCAATTGCCTATGAATAAGGCTAGGTGTCTCTACATTTTTATAAAGTATATCTGCACCTCCTACATACATTCCATCATAAGTGTAAGAAATTTCTCCAATAATATTTTGGCCATCCTTTATCTTTGCTTCGGGATAAAAGGATACTTCTTTTTTTGTATCTTTAGAACTTGCGGTATTGGGTAGGACCAGAAAGCCTTTTTCATCTATCCTAATGGATTTCTCTGAATAGTTAAGGATGGAATTATATCTAGTAAAAAAAGGAGATTCAGATAAAGCATTAGGAAATTCTAATTCATCAATAGGATATATAGAGAAATTGTTAAAGCCAAAATCAAGTAATTTGATTGTATCCTCATATTGATTTTTGCTACTATCAACCTTTAAGACTACACAAATTAGCTCTAGGTCTCCTCTTTTTGCAGTTGTAACAAGGGTATATCTAGCGGCCCTAGTAAAGCCTGTTTTTCCACCAGTGGTACCTTCATAGTTATAATCATTTTTTAATATGAATTTATGGTGATTTCTAAGGTACCTAGTTTCCTCTTGTTTATTAGTGGGAGGAATCTGGTAGGTCCTTGTACCAGTAATTTTTCTAAAAATTTCATTTTTCATAGCTTCTCTGGTAATTAGAGCCATATCATATGCCGTAGTATAATGATTTTCATCAGGCAGGCCATGGGGATTTACAAAATTAGAGTTTAATGCTCCAAGGCTTTTTGCTCTTTCATTCATCATATCTGTAAAGGCAGGGATACTTCCAGCCACATGCTCTGCTGCGGCATAGGTAACTTCATTAGCTGACTCTAGAAGAATTCCATATAGACATTGTTGTATTGTCAGTTGCTCATCAACATCGATTCCAATTCGGCTGCTATCTAGATCCACGTTAAATACTGCATCTCTTGAAAAGGTAACCACCTCTCCAGGCGATGAATTCTCAATAATCAATAATGAGCTCAGTATCTTAGTTATACTTGCCGGATAATAAACCTCATTCATGTTTTTTTCATATAAAATTAATCCTGTTGAGGCATCCATAACTATAGCAGCTTCTGCATTAACACTTGGACCCTGTGGCCAGGAATTGTTATTTTCGTAGCTTCCAGCCATTGCTGGTGTAGTTAAACTAGATAAGATTAAACTAGTTGTACATAAGATAGACAAGATTAGCTTTTTCATAAAAACCTCCAAAGAAAAACCATACACTTGCTTTAAAAGCATTCACTATCATATTATAAACACAAACCATATAAAGTACAAGAATTTATAGTAAATATTTATATAGGTATTATTTGACCTTGGGAAGCTTTGTAATTATAATTTAAGTAGGTTTGACAATAAATAAAGAGAAACGTTAAAAGTTAAATAAATGATCTTAGATAGGAGAATAAGTATGAGACTAAGAAATATTGCAGGCTCCAGAGAAGCAGTTGCTAATGATAGGTATGTTATCACTGAGCCTGAAAGTTTAAAGGGACGTTGGAAGACCTTGTTTGGCAATAATAATCCAATACATTTGGAGATAGGCACAGGTAAGGGAAAATTTTTATTAGAGCTAGCCAAGCAAAACCCTGATATTAACTATATTGGTATAGAAAAATACTCCAGTGTACTTTATCGTGCACTTGAGAAAATGAGAGAAGCAGACCTAAAAAATGTTTGTTTCATTCGTTTTGATGCAGAGTATCTAACAGACATTTTTGGAGAAAATGAAATTCGAAGAATATATCTTAATTTTTCAGACCCCTGGCCAAAAGATCGCCATGCCAAGAGAAGATTAACCTCAAGGAGATTTTTGAGTAGGTATAAACAATGCTTACATAAGGATGGAGAGGTTATATTTAAGACAGATAACCGACCTTTATTTGAATTTAGCTTAGAGGAAATAGAGCTTTCAGACTGGAAAATCAATTGTAAAACCTATGATCTTCATAATAGTGAATATGTAGAAGCTAATATAATGACCGAATATGAAGAACGTTTTGTATCAGAGGGAAAACCTATATTTATGCTTAGCATATGTCCTTAAGTGATAATTGGCATACTATAATAATAGAATAGTAAAAAAGAAAAAGGGGTTATCATGAAGAGGTCATTAAAATATAAAATGGCTAAGGCTACAGCTAGTAATTACAAACTTAATAAAAAGGCTATGCAGTTAAAAAGATCCTGGGACGAAGTAGAGGGAATTTTAAGTGGTTCAATGAAAAAGAGAAAAAGGTAAAGACATATATGGCCATTGACTTTTTTAATAATTTCTCATAATATAAAAGGCACATAATATTACTAAGCTTATGAGATACTATACAAAAACATTTTATATTCGGGAATGTTTGCTGTTTAAACTATACCGAATATTTGGAATGGAGGAAGAATATGAGTTTTCAATTTACAGATATGAACTTTAAAAAAGAAGCTTTAGAAGCGGACATGCCCGTTTTAGTTGATTTTTATGCAGACTGGTGTGGACCTTGTAAGATGATGGCTCCAGTAATAGATGAACTTGCTAAGGAATATGAGGGTAAGGTCAAGATTGGAAAGCTGAATGTGGATGACAATCCGGAAACAGCTAGACAGTATCGTGTTATGACAATTCCTACACTTATAATCTATAAGAATGGCGAGCTTGTTGATACTGTAGTGGGAGTCGTAGCAAAAAATGCTCTAAAAGAAAAACTTGATGCCTTATAAAAAACAAGTCTAATATAAGACCTATATTTTAAATGCAGGATAGAAGGTAATTAGGCCATCTGTCCTGCATTTATAAGGAAAATTTGTTTTTATTCTAATAAAAACAAATTTTTTAAAAAAGTACTTGCAAAATGTTTAATCATACTTTATAATAACATTTGCGTTCAAAAAACATGCGCCTCTAGCTCAGTTGGCAGAGCACCTGACTCTTAATCAGGTTGTCCAGGGTTCGATCCCCTGGAGGCGCACTTAATAAAAGGTTCTGATTTGCAGACGTAGGAGCTGTGGGT
>JAAYRC010000204.1 GCA_012518975.1 Clostridiales bacterium | reverse complement strand
TTGCACTGTGTGATGGAATAGAGATACGATTTACGGATGTAGGTCATCTTCTAGGCTCGGCTAGTATAGAGGTGTGGATTACAGAGGAAGGGATTACCAAGAAAATTGTTTTTTCTGGAGACATTGGTAATATAGACCAACCGCTTATTAATAATCCCCAGTATATCAAAGAGGCAGATTATGTTGTTATGGAATCAACCTATGGAGATAGAAACCACGATGTGCCTCCTGATTATATAAGTGAATTAACTAAGATTATACAGGAGACCTTTGACAGAGGGGGTAATCTTGTTATACCTTCATTTGCAATAGGAAGAACTCAGGTCCTCTTATATTACATCAGACAAATAAAGGAAGACAAACTAATAAAGGGACATGGTAATTTTAAGGTGTATGTTGACAGTCCCCTAGCTATAGAGGCTACACATATCTACGAAAAAAACTTTTTTGGGTATTTTGATAAGGAATCCATGGACCTAATTCGCGCTGGAATTAATCCAATCAAATTTCCTGGCCTAAAAACATCTATAACCTCAGACGAGTCTAAGGCTATCAACTATGATGATGACCCTAAGATTATTATATCAGCTGCAGGGATGTGCGATGTAGGAAGGATAAGACATCATCTTAAGCATAATCTTTGGAGAGAGGAAAGTACCATACTTTTCGTTGGACATCAATCTGAGGGAAGCTTAGGAAGGATAATCCTTGATGGTGCCCCTGAGGTGAAGCTTTTTGGTGAGAACATAGCAGTTAACGCCCATATCCGTAGGCTAAGGGGAGTTAGTGGCCATGCTGATAGAGATGGTCTTATAAAGTGGCTAAGCTCCTATGAGAATAAGCCAGAGAAAGTGTTCGTAGTTCATGGAGATGAACATGTATGCAAAATGTTTACTGAACATATAAGTCAAGATTTGGGCTATGATGCATATGCACCATATAGTGGCACCGTAGTCGATCTTTTAAGAAATGTAATAGTTGTAGAGGGATTAAGAATTCCAGTTGAGAAGGGAGTTAAAACTAAGCCTTCAACAGTATTCGACAGACTTCTTGCTGCAGGAAAGAGACTTATGGTTGTTATTCAACGTAACAAAGGTGGCACCAACAAGGACCTGACCAAACTAACCAATCAAATCAATTCTCTTTGTGATAAGTGGGATAGGTAAGTGAAGAAGAAAAGTACTTGAAAAGCTGGAACTTTTACCAGAGATAAAAAACATAATATAAGATGGAGGAAGAGGTATGGGATGTTTGGGTAATTTTATTTGGTTTATATTTGGGGTTTCTTTAGTGGACTAAGCTGGATACTTGCGGGTTGCTTATGGTGTATCACTATTATTGGGATACCGATAGGCTTGCAGTGTTTTAAGTTTGCAAGTCTAAGCTTCTTCCCCTTTGGAAAAGAGGTTGTATATGGAGGGGGAGCGGGCTCTTTAATTCTAAATATTATATGGATAATTGTAACTGGGATTCCTATGGCAATAGTTTCAGCTGTATTTGGCATAATCTTTTGTATAACTATAATTGGAATACCTTTTGGTTTACAGCACTTTAAGATTGCTAAGCTGGCTTTGATGCCCTTTGGTGCTACTATTAGATAATTTTTATAAAAAAATGACTTGCGGTGTTAGTGTGATTTTTATATTGTGATTTATCATACTATGGGTTACAATATAGATGAAAATATTATTTTTATTGATAGCCTGAATAGATAAAAAAAGACCTTGGGCAAGTAAGTTTACCTCCCGTGATTACACAGAATGTTTGATAAGATTATTGACATCAGTAACTTGATTAACAGAATTGTAAAAGCGTATTGTTTGTTTAAAGATAGGAGGTTATATTATGGAAGGAAGAGCAATTAAAATCCATGCACCAGAAAGCAAGAAGGTAACGTTAAAGGTTATACCAGGTCATTTTGCTACGTCTCATTCCCATATCAATCTTTACATTGACCTGGCGACTATGAGAACCCGTTTAAGTGAAGCCTCAGAGGCTGCCCGTGTTATGTCTCTTCATTATGTGAATAATGTTGTAGTTGACACTATAGTTTGTTTGGACAATTGTGAGGTTATTGGAGGCTTCCTAGCACAAGAGCTTACAGCTGCAGGAATCCGGTCTATGAATGCCCATCAGACTATGTATATCGTAACACCAGAGTTTAACACCAATGGGCAGATGGTATTTCGAGATGGCAACCAGTCAACAATTTATAATAAAAAGGTTCTCCTTTTAGTAACATCAGTTACAACAGGTGATACCCTAAGACGTAGTCTAGAATGTATAAAATATTACGGAGGCCAAGTAAATGGTATAAGTGCAATCTTTTCTGCATTAGATAAGGTAGAGGGAATGAAGGTTAACTCAATATTTAGAAAAATCGATCTTCCTGATTACCAAAGCTATGATATTGGTGAATGCCCACTCTGTAAATCAGGCCAGAGGTTAGAGGCCATTGTCAATGGGTACGGATATATGAGATTATAGTATATCTGTATATTTAGAATTATTTGAATAAAATAGAATTCATATTATAATTACCAAGAGCTGCTTTTTAAGCGGCTCTTTTTATGCAATAGGAGATATTGTTCTATTAGATAAAAACGCTCTGCTAAGGATGCGCACTCCCGCATTTGGTATATTGCCAGCAAGCTGGCCAGGCTCGGTGGGAGAGATTCGTAAGAAAAGTTGGGACGCAGACACTATGAAAGGTTATATAGAGGAATGAGCGGTTGAAATCGCAAATTATATCATTGAGAATAACAAAATATTGCCCTATTTTGAAAATAGATATACTAGATAGAAATATGACGATACACTTATATCCAGCGTATCGTCATATTATTAAATTTTTGGTGCAAGATATAGTTTGGGTGCCTCTTATCGACCAGCTAACATATCATCATTAATAACTTCATCTAGTACCTATTAGTTAAACACAGGGTTCACCATTTGCATTTTTGTTATGCCTTTGCTCAAAATAGTTATAAATAGTTTCATCTGAAAGTGCAAGCATTATTTCAATAAATATTTGCTCCACTTCACCATAACTATAGTTTTTGGATTTCAAATAAACATCCAAATAGCAATTAGGGTCAATGTCAGTTACGGTTATATTGCTTATATAGCTAAACTCTTTCTTTAAATCATTTTTAAAATCAAAGAATATTTTTTATTTATTCTGTTTCTAATCATCAATATACCAATAATAATAAGTAAAAAAGCCAAAATATAGCGCCACTTTAATCGTTTTTTTACTATCAGATAAACAACTATGAATATAGATGCAAAAATAATAATCAGAGCAAAAAGAATCCTCACAGTATGATACTATCCATGATTTTTATTCCCCCTGTATCAATAACTATTAACATAATTTGGGACAACTTATTCTTTAGTATAGTACTTTATAAGGAATGTTTTGTCAATGGCGGTCTTTTGCGCAAATCTTTGATTTTTTACTTTTCCAAGCTTTCAATGTACTACCACTAAATTCCCCTGCATACAATGTAACAACAACGAAAATAAGGGGGAATGCGTTCCGCAAGTAAAGTTGGGACGCAGACACTATGAAAGGCTATATAGAGGAACGAGCGGTTGAAATCGCAAATTATATCATCGAGAATAATGCGACTGTGAGGCAAACCGCAAAACAGTTCGGTATATCGAAATCAACCGTACAT
>JAAYRC010000203.1 GCA_012518975.1 Clostridiales bacterium | reverse complement strand
GATGAAGAGGATTTTTATACGGACAGTGGAGCAATGGAACCAATTGGAGATACTATAGATGATTCCACAGATGATTCTACCGATGATGACTAGGTTGATGGCTGGACATTTTATAACATACTGATGAATAAAGCTGTATCATTTGTAATAAAATGAAACGATAAGACTTTCAGGATGGATAATATGGCTAGATTTAGAACCTATAACAGAAGAAACATTCTGATTATAGTAATTGTCATTATATTATCAACCATGCTATTGACAGGCAGGCTAGTATATTTAATGATTTTCAAATCAGAGGATTATGGAGCTCGGGCTAGAGTGCTCCATGAAAGGGAGCGACCAATCAAGGCGAAGCGAGGCAGTATATATGATATAAATGGTGTGGAAATAGCTACTAATAAGCCAGTATGTACTATATCAGTTATCCATAGTCAGATTAAGGATCCTGAGAGGGTAATTAAGGTACTGTCTGATGAGCTAGGTCTAAGTGAAGAAAATGTTAGAAAGAGAGTAGAAAAACCTAGCTCCATAGAGCGTATTAAATCCAATGTAAACAAGGAAATTGCTGATGCAATCAGGGAATACAAGCTTGAGGGAGTTATGGTAGATGAGGATTATAAAAGATATTATCCATTTGATAGCTTGGCATCTAAGGTAATAGGCTTTACAGGTAGCGATAATCAGGGTGTTATAGGCCTAGAAGTTAAATATGAGGACTACTTAAAAGGAATTAATGGAACAATTCTTACTCTTACAACTGCCTATGGTGTAGAGATAGAGAATGCAGCTGAGGATAGGATTGAGCCTCAGCCTGGTAATGATTTGTATATAAGTTTAGATGTAAATATACAAAAATATGCCGAGCAAGCTGCATATAAGGTGCTTGAGGCAAAGAGTGCGGATAATGTAAAGTTAATTGTAATGAATCCTCAGGATGGTAAAATATATGCTATGGTTAATGCACCTGAATTTAACTTAAATGATCCATATACTCTTATAAATGAAATAGCAGAAGACTATCTAGGAGAGACCCTAAGTTCAGAAAAATTAAATGACCTATTAAATGGCATGTGGAGAAATGCCTGCATTAGCGATACCTATGAGCCAGGCTCGGCATTTAAGATAGTAACAGCAACCGCCGCCTTAGAGGAGAAGGTTTTAGAATTAGAAGATAGGTTTTTTTGCCCAGGATATAAGAGGGTAGAGGATAGGATTATCCGTTGCCATAAAGCTGGTGGTCATGGTAGTCAAGATTTTGTAGAAGGAATTAAAAACTCCTGTAATCCTGTATTTATGGAAATAGGTGCTAGGGTAGGTGCAACAAAGACCTATGAATACTATAAAAAGCTTGGATTATTTAATAGAACAGGGGTTGATATACCCGGAGAGGCCAACTCTATTATGCATAAATTGGATATTATTGGTGCTGTGGAGCTTGCAACTATGTCCTTTGGTCAATCTTTTCAAATAACGCCCTTGCAGCTTCTTACAGCAGCCAGTGCAATTGTTAACGGAGGAACCCTAGTAACCCCTCATTTTGGACTTGAAATTAAGGCGCCAGATGGTAGAATAGTAAAAACCCTTGATTATAAAACAAAAAGCGATGTTGTAAGCAAAGAAACATCAGAGACAATGAAAGAACTCTTAGAAGCAGTGGTTTCTGATGGAACAGGTCGGAGGGCATATCTTCCAGGCTTTCGCGTAGGTGGAAAGACAGCTACCTCAGAGAAATTGCCTAGAAGAAATGGGAAATATATATCTTCCTTTATTGGCTTTGCCCCAGCCGATGACCCCCAGGTAATAGCAATTGTTCTAATAGATGAACCTGTGGGAATATACTATGGGGGAACAATAGCTGCTCCGGTTATAGGAGAGTTATTTGATAATATACTACCTTATATGGGAATTGAAGAAAAATACACAGAAAAAGACCTAGAGGAGTATCAAGTGGGTAGGTTTTCAGTTCCAGATTTTGTGGGTAAAACAAGGCAGGAAGTAAAGGACCTTTAGAAGGTATATGAGTTTGGTGAAGTGTATAGCTCAGGTGATGGTGAACTTGTTAGCGAACAATTTCCACTTCCCGGAGATAGTGTAAATAGAAAAAGTGATTTGGTTTTATATTATTGACAGAGAGAAATTATTATATATTGTTATTTTTGAAGTAATAAAGTATAATATCCAAGTGCTGTAATGGCCCTTTCTCTACAAAAAAATAAAACAATAACAACTAATGTATTAAGTTACATTATACTTGTTCATAATAGAAAAAGATAACTACATAAGAATGTGGCCAAATAAATAGGCGGATAGGAGTTCTCATGAATTTTGATAGTTTTCAAATTATATTACCAGTAATAATTTCATTTGGAGTCTGTGTGGTATTATGTCCACTATTAATTCCTTTTTTAAGACGGATGAAATTTGGTCAGTATGTAAGAAGTGATGGTCCTGAATCCCATTTAAAGAAATCTGGAACACCAACCATGGGAGGGATTGTTATTGTTTTAAGCATATCAATAACATGCCTATTTTACCTAAAGGATAATAAAGAAATTATTCCTGTCCTATTTACCACTTTAGGCTTTGGTATCATTGGTTTTCTAGATGACTACATAAAGGTTGTGATGAAACGGTCTATGGGACTAAGGGCTTGGCAAAAACTTTTAGGACAGATTTTAGTTACAGCCATACTTGGATTTTATCTAGTTAATTCTATGGAAGATGTTACCTTGATGCTGATTCCCTTTTCAGGTGGAAAGTATATTGATATCACTTACTTGTTTATACCAACCCTCTTTTTGGTTGTACTTGGTACAGTAAATGGGTCAAATTTTACAGATGGATTAGACGGATTAGAATCAAGCGTAACAGTATTAATAGCAACATTTTTTACAGTGGTAGCCATTGGAATGAAAAGTGGTATATCTCCCATATGTGGAGCCGTGGCAGGCAGCTTGTTGGGATTCTTATTATATAATGTATATCCTGCAAAGGTCTTTATGGGGGATACAGGATCCTTAGCACTTGGTGGCTTCGTCGCATCGGCGGCATATATGCTTAGGATGCCATTATTTATAGTGCTGGTTGCATTTATATATCTGGTAGAGGTAATATCAGTTATTCTCCAGGTAGGGTATTTTAAGCTAACGGGTGGAAAAAGACTATTTAAGATGGCTCCTATCCATCATCATTTTGAGCTTATGGGCTGGTCGGAGACAAGAATAGTTGCAGTATTTTCAATAATAACCACAATTCTATGCCTAATTGCTTTAATGGGTATTAGCTAATAATTATGGGAAGAAAGGCATGGTAATACAATATGAAACTGAAAGATAAGTCTGTTCTGGTGTTTGGAGCCGGAGTAAGTGGGATTTCAGCTGCAAGACTACTTAATAAAGTAGGTGCACTAGTTGTCCTATATGATGGTAAAGAAGATATAGACATTAAGACTCTAGAAGATAAATTAGATATAAGCAATAAAATTGAGTATTATTTCGGTAAATTCCCAGAAGAAATACTAGATAAGCTTAGCCTTATGATTCTTAGCCCCGGTATAGCAATTGATAATCCTATTGTGGAAATGGTAAGAGAAAAGGGTATCCCTATATGGGGTGAGATAGAATTAGCCTATAGATATTCTAAAGGTAAAATAATTGGAATTACTGGAACCAATGGAAAAACAACAACTAGTTCCTTGGTTGGAGAGATAATGCGGTCATATTTTTCGGAGGTTTTTGTGGTAGGCAATATCGGGACTCCCTATACAGATATTGCTTTTGAGACCACAGATGATTCTGTGACTGTAATTGAGCTTAGTAGCTTTCAGTTAGAGACAATCCATGAGTTTAGTCCTGATATAAGTGTAATACTAAACATAACACCTGATCATTTGAACAGGCACCATACCATGGAAAATTACATACAAGTCAAAAAGAATATTGCATTAAATCAAGATAAAGATAAGTTATGTATTCTTAACTACGAGGATGAAAATACCAAGAAAATTGCTTCTCAACTAAAAACAAGGCTTATGTATTTTTCTAGTGAACATAAGTTGAAAAATGGACTATATCTTGATGGTGATGATATTATATACGATAAGGATGGAACCCAAAATCTTGTTTGCAATGTAAATGAGCTTAGGGTTCTAGGTAAGCACAGCTATGAGAATGTTATGGCTGGTGTATGCATTGCCCTTGAATTAGGTATTCCCATGGACCTAATCTATAAAACTATTAGGGAGTTCAAGGCAGTTGAGCATAGAATAGAATATGTGGACACCATAGATGGGGTTAGCTATTACAATGATTCTAAGGGTACCAATCCTGATGCATCAATCAAAGCAGTTAATGCCATGAAAAATCCTACTATATTAATTGGAGGTGGATTTGATAAGGGGTCTAGCTTTGATGAATGGGTGAAATCCTTTGGTGATAAGGTAAAATGCTTAGTGCTTTTGGGAGATACAAAGGAAAAAATAGCTGCTACAGCTAGAAAGTATGGATTTAAGAACATAATAATGGTGCAGAATCTACGAGAGGCTGTTAAGGTTAGTGCAAATAAGGCTGAGGATGGAGATGTAGTATTACTATCCCCCGCCTGTGCAAGCTGGGGAATGTTCGATAATTATGAGCAACGTGGTAGGTTGTTTAAGGAATATGTAAAAGAATTGATTAAAAATTAATTCTTAATGTTGATTATAGATAGGGGATCAAATGGCAAGAACAGCAGGTCAAGTTAATAGAAAAAAACTACATAGCTACTATGATTATAGTTTGTTGTTTCTAATTCTCTTTCTCGTGTGCTTTGGTTTGGTTATGATATATAGTACTTCATCCTACAATGCTCAGAGGATTTATGGAGATGCTACTTATTATTTAGCCAAACAAGCGCTTTTTGGAGGAGCTGGTATCCTCATTATGCTATTTGTATCAAAAATTGATTATAGGTTATATATAAAGAAGCTTC
>JAAYRC010000007.1 GCA_012518975.1 Clostridiales bacterium | reverse complement strand
AGGAGGAAATATTATGGTTAAAAAAGATTATGTATTTTGGTTTGCAACAGGATCACAGGATTTATACGGTGATGAGTGTTTGGCTGAGGTGGCTAAGCATTCAAAAATCATTGTAGAAGAAATGAACAAATCAGGACTACTTCCATTTAAGTTAGAATGGAAGCCGACCTTAATTGATAGTGTATCTATCCGTAGGTTATTTAACGAGGCTAATACAGATGATTCTTGTGCTGGAGTTATAACATGGATGCATACATTCTCTCCTGCAAAATCATGGATACAAGGACTTCAGGAATACAGAAAACCCCTGCTTCATTTACATACACAGTTTAATGAAGAGATACCTTATGATACTATCGACATGGATTTTATGAATGAGAATCAGTCAGCTCATGGTGATAGAGAGTATGGACATATCTTAACTCGTTTGGGTATGGAGCGTAAAATTATAGTAGGACATTGGTCTAACAAAAAGGTTCAAAACCGTATTGCAAGCTGGATGAGGACAGCAATCGGAGTTGTGGAAAGTAGTCATATCAGAGTGCTTCGTATAGCTGACAATATGAGAAATGTTGCGGTTACCGAAGGTGATAAGGTAGAGGCTCAAATTAAGTTTGGTTGGGAGATTGATGCTTATCCAATTAATGAAATCTACGAGTATGTAAATGCTGTTTCATCTGGAGATATAGATGTCTTAGTTGAGGAGTATTATAGTAAATATGATATTATGCTAGATGGACGAGATGAGAAGGAGTTTCGTAAGCATGTAGCTGTTCAGGCTGGAATAGAAATAGGTTTTGAAAGATTTCTAAAGGAAAAGAATTATCATGCAATAGTAACTCATTTTGGTGATTTGGGTGGCTTACAACAGCTTCCTGGATTGGCTATACAACGACTGATGGCAAAAGGCTATGGTTTCGGTGGAGAAGGCGATTGGAAGACAGCAGCAATGGTTAGGCTCATGAAGGTTATGACAGGAGATATAAAGGATGCAAAGGGCTCATCATTTATGGAGGATTACACCTATAATCTTGTACCAGGTAAAGAGGGTATTCTACAAGCCCACATGCTTGAGGTATGTCCTACAGTAGCAGATGGACCTATAGGAATCAAGGTAAATCCTTTATCCATGGGGGATAGAGAGGATCCTGCAAGGTTGGTATTTACCTCCAAGACAGGACCTGCTATTGCTACTTCACTAGTTGACTTAGGAAACCGTTTCCGCTTAATTATTAATGATGTGGAATGTAAGAAAACTGAAAAGCCTATGCCTAAGCTTCCAGTTGCTACAGCTTTCTGGACACCTATGCCAAACCTTGAGATAGGAGCAGAAGCTTGGCTTCTAGCAGGAGGAGCTCACCATACAGCATTTTCATTTGATCTGACTGCTGAGCAAATGGGAGATTGGGCTGCAGCTATGGGTATTGAGGCTGTTTATATTGATAAAGATACTAATATAAGATCTCTAAAGAATGAGTTATTATGGAATTCAGTAGCATATAGGTAATATTAATATAAAAACTTATATCTTTTAGTTTGTGAAATAGTTGGATTGGAGGGTTTATGGATAAGAATCTTATTAATAAAGCTAGAGAAGCTATTATTAGTGGAAAGACTAGTTTAGGAATTGAGCTAGGGTCGACGAGAATTAAGGCGGTTCTTATGGACAGCGATTACCAAGCGATTGCCATAGGTCACCATGACTGGGAAAATCGTTATATAGACAATATATGGACATATACTCTTGAGGATATATGGGAAGGTGTCCAGGGAAGCTACCGCCATCTAGCACAGGAGGTAGAAAGACAATATGGAGTGGCTATTACCAATATTGGCGCTATAGGTTTTAGTGCTATGATGCATGGTTACATGGCATTTAATAAGGAAGGGGATATATTGGTTCCTTTTCGTACCTGGCGTAACACAATCACAGGACCTGCTTCTAAAAAATTAACAGACCTGTTTCAGTACAATATACCACAAAGATGGAGTATAGCCCATTTATACCAAGCTATTTTAAATAATGAAGACCATGTATATGATATAGACTATCTGATTACCCTTGAGGGATATGTGCATTGGAAACTTACTGGAGAGAGGGTTCTTGGAATAGGTGACGCATCTGGGATGTTTCCTGTTGACCTTAGGACTAAGGATTATAATGAAAATATGATTAAGCAGTTTGACCAACTAGTTTCTGAAAAGAATCTGCCTTGGAAGCTTAAGAATATTCTACCTAAAGTTCTAGTTGCGGGAGAGCATGCTGGAAAGCTAACCGAAGAAGGGGCAAAGCTTCTGGATCCTAGTGGTAAGCTTAAGCCAGGAATTCCTTTCTGTCCACCAGAGGGAGACGCAGGAACAGGAATGGTTGCTACAAATAGCGTTGCTAAAAGAACAAGTAATGTTTCTGCAGGAACTAGCGTATTTGCAATGGTTGTTTTAGATCATGAGTTAAATAAGGTTCATGAGGAGATAGATCTAGTAATGACACCTGCAGGAGATTTGGTTGCAATGGTACATAGTAACAACTGTACATCAGACCTAAATGCTTGGGTATCCTTGTTCGGTGAATTTGCTCAGGCTATTGATGCTGACCTAGATGTGGATAGGCTTTACTCGGTCCTATATAATAAAGCTCTTGAAGGGGACGCTGATGGTGGTGGACTTCTTTCCTATGGATATTATTCTGGAGAGCATATAACTCACTTTGAAGAGGGTAGGCCCCTATTTGTGAGAAAGCCTGACGCTAAATTCAATCTAGCCAACTTTATGAGGGTTAACTTGTATACAGCACTTGGGGCATTAAAGACGGGTCTTGACATTTTATTCAAAGAAGAAAATGTTAAAGTAGATAGGGTATTAGGCCATGGTGGTCTGTTTAAGACTAAAGGAGTAGGACAGAGAATCCTTGCAGCTGCCATGAATACACCAGTAACTGTAATGGATACAGCAGGAGAAGGCGGAGCATGGGGTATTGCTCTATTGGCAAACTATATGCTTAATAAATCAGAGGGTGAGCCCCTGGATAGCTATCTAGACAACCGAGTATTTGCTGGTATGACAGGTGTCAGTATTGAAGCAGATAAAGAAGATGTAGAAGGCTTTGAGCAGTTTATGAAATTATATTCTGCTGGGCTTGCTATTGAAAGGGCAGCAGTTACTGTACTTAAATAGTGAAATATTATGATATCTTAATAGCTTTATACAAGTATTGGAAATGAGGTTTAATATGCTGGAAAAATTAAAGAAAGAGGTATATGAAGCCAATATGGAGCTTCAGACCCGTAATTTAGTAACATATACTTGGGGAAATGTTAGTGGAATCGACAGAGAAAAAGGGCTATTTGTAATAAAGCCAAGTGGTGTGGCTTACAATGAGCTTAAGCCAGAGGACATGGTAGTTATGGATTTGTCTGGTAATAAGGTGGAGGGGACTTATAACCCTTCATCTGATACAGATACTCACTTAGAATTATATCTTGCATTCGCTGACATTGGTGGTGTTGTCCATACCCACTCTCCAATAGCAACAGCTTGGGCGCAGGCAGGAAGGTCTATACCCTGCTATGGTACAACTCATGCAGATTATTTTTATGGAGAGATACCCTGTACAAGAAGTCTTACCAAAGAAGAGGTTGAGGCAGGCTATGAAAAGAACACGGGCAGGGTGATTATTGAGACATTTGCTAATCTTAACCCCTTATACATTCCTGGAGTATTGTGCGTTAATCATGGTCCCTTTACCTGGGGGAAGGATGCTGCCGAGGCGGTTCACAATGCTGTGGTATTAGAAGAGATAGCAAAGATGAATCTTATGACAGAGCAACTAAATAATAGCATGGTAGCTGCCCCACAATATATACAGGATAAACATTTTCTAAGAAAGCATGGGCCAAATGCTTATTATGGACAAAAGTAATTAACTTATAATTGCTTGTCTTATTTATGCTTAAAAAGAGTTAAGAAGAAAGATGCACTTGCATACATAGAACTAGTAATATATAATAGCAAATGACCGTTCTTAATGAACGGTTTTTGCTTTGTAAGGAAAGGCTCTTGCTAGAGAAGCTATACCTAAGTGTATAATAAGAGCTTGTTAATATATTGTATATACTAGAAGGAATAGGTGAATGTGATGAAAAACATCTGGCATGATATCAGTTTGGAGAGGATAAAACCTGAAGATTTTGTAGCTGTTGTTGAGATATCAAAGGGAAGTAAAAAGAAGTATGAACTGGATAAGGAAACAGGCATGATAATTCTTGATCGTATTCTTTATACATCTACTCATTATCCTGCAAATTATGGATTTATTCCTAAAACCTATGGAGATGATAAGGACCCCTTAGATGTTTTGGTATTATGCTCAGAATCTATTGAACCCTTAACTTTGGTTAGGTGTTATCCTATCGGGGTTATGAGTATGATAGACAATGGGATGAAGGATGAGAAGGTTATAGCGATTCCCTTTAATGATCCGAATTATAATATATACAAGGATATTAATGAATTACCACAGCATTTGTTTAATGAGATGCGACACTTCTTTAGTGTGTATAAGGAGCTAGAGCATAAGGAAACGGCAGTAGAGGAATTTGGAGGACCAAAGGAGGCTATGAATGTTATCAGCTTCTGTATAGATAATTACAATAAGGTATTTAAGTAAAAAATAGATTCTTAATATTGGAACGGGCTAATCATATTTGATAGCTCGTTTTTTTAAGGTGAAATTACAGAAGCTACTTGTATAGCTTGTTTCTATCTGTGCCAAGACTAAATTCATTTAATATGGCTTGAAATATATCTACAAAAGATATACAATAAAAAGGATTATACTCTAATATGACCTAGCTTTTACTAAAATAGGGGGATTTGAATGGGCGATATAATTATTGAAGAAGCAGATAGCAGAGCCATTGCTGTAACTGTGGCTAGTTTATTTTTGCTAATAGCTTCCTTAGCTATATGCATCTATGGTTTTTCTAAGGGAAATAACTTCTATAAATTTAGTGGGTTGATGGCAGCATTTTTCTTTTTTATAGGATTTTTAGTTGCTCTTATTCAAGTATTAAAGGAAAGAAGATTATTGTTGATAACTATGGATGGAGTAGAAGACTGTTCCTCGGTGGGAGGATATGGTTTTATATCCTATGGTGAAATAAAAGAGTTTAGGCTTGTTCATCATCCCAATACAAAGACAATAGCTATTATCCTCAAAAACCGAAAAGAGTTTATATCTAAGCTGGCTCCCCCCAAAAAAAGCCTTGCAAAAATGAACTTATATATGAAGCAACCAGCTATTCAGATTCATGCAGAGCAGGCGAAAGATATGGATCCTGAGGATGTTTTGACCTTGCTTCAAAAAAGATTAAGAGATTACAAAAAATTGTATGAATAGAAGTGATATGTTAAAAGCTACATAAAAGTATATTATAATTAGTAAAAAAACATATTGTTTTATTTGCCAAGCTATGATAGTATATCTAATTGTGATATGTTATATAATTATTCCTTGCTCTTTAAATGCAAGCTAATTGCATTATAAAAGGGCCAGAGACCAAAAGGAGGTGCAAGACAACTATGAATCAATATGAATTAGCCTTAGTTGTAAATGCAAAAATCGAGGATGAAGAAAGAGTTACAACCCTAGAGGCTGTAAAAGACTTGATTAGCAGATTCGGTGGCACAGTTACCAATGTGGATGACTGGGGCAAGAAGAGATTAGCCTATGAGATTCAGAAAATGAATGAAGGCTACTATTATTTCATCCAATTCGAAGCTGATTCTACAGTTCCAAGTGAGATCGAACAAAGAATTCGTATCATGGAAAAAGTAATCAGATATTTATGCATCAAAAAAGATGCCTAGTGTACTACCTAAGGCAAATAAAAAGGGAGGTAGTAGCGAATGAATAAAGTTGTATTAATTGGACGTTTGACAAGGGATCCCAATGTGAGGTATTCACAGGGAGAAAGTTCGACTGCAGTTGCTAGGTTTACACTTGCTGTAGACCGTAGATTTAGAAGAGCAAATGATAACCAAGATGCTGATTTTATAGGCTGTGTTTGTTTTGGCAAGACAGCAGAGTTTGTCGAGAAATATTTTAGGCAAGGCATGAAGATGGGTGCTGTTGGACGAATTCAAACGGGAAGTTATACTAATAATGAAGGACAAAAAATATATACCACAGATGTGGTGGTAGAGGAAGTTGAGTTTGTTGAGAGTAAAGCAAATAATCCTACCTCGGGTAATGATGGTTTCCAAAAGGATTTTTCACCAGAACCAAGCTCTGCAATGGGTGATGGATTTATGAATATACCTGATGGTATTGATGAGGAACTACCATTTAATTAATTGAAAAAAATCGGATAAGGAGGTTGTGAAATGTCAGTCAACCGTAGTGACAATCAAGGTAGAAGAAGAACCTTTGGTCGTAGAAGAAGAAAAATTTGTGTTTTTTGCGCTGATAAGAATTTCAAAGGAATTGACTATAAAGACGTAAATAAACTAAAGAGATATGTATCTGAAAGAGGTAAAATTCTTCCAAGAAGAATAACAGGCAATTGTGCTAAACATCAAAGAGCATTAACAGTAGCTGTTAAGCGTTCAAGACACATAGCTTTAATGCCTTACTCTGTAGACTAGATCCTTGAATTACAAGGGTATCATCTACAGAACATAATTTGATATTATATTAAGAAAAAAGTCCTTGCACTATTACAAGGGCTTTTTTATGTAATAAGAAAGTTCATCCTATTATATAAACTATAAATATTATTCAGGCTTCATACTATAATTTTGAAATTATAACTTTAAATAGT
>JAAYRC010000202.1 GCA_012518975.1 Clostridiales bacterium | reverse complement strand
TTTTACAATTATTTACTATTTATATGAATAATATGCTATAATGTAAGTATGTAAGTTAAAAAGTATATAAGGGGGATGAATTAAAGCATGGATATTCAGAATGTTTTTAAAAGATATGAAATTAAGTTCCTTCTCACGACCCAGGAAATGAATGAAATTAAGACTATTTTAATGGACTATGTTAATAAGGACAACTATGGAAGAAGCAACATATGCAATATATATTATGATACATCAAACAATCTCTTGATTCGTCGCTCTATAGAAAAGCCTATTTTTAAAGAAAAATTTCGAATACGTTCCTATGGACTGGCTAAACCAGATACTCAAGTTTTTGTTGAGCTGAAACGAAAGTATAAAAAAACAGTATACAAACGACGTATTTCCATGGAAGAGTCACAAGTAATGAAATACATAACTTCAGGGTATATTCCTCATAGTAATACACAAATCTCACAAGAAATTAACTATGCTTTGAGTTTGTACGGTGGGCTTATTCCTAAATTTTTTTTAAGCTATGAACGGGAAGCCTTTTATGCCAAAAATGATGATAACTTCCGAGTGACCTTTGATGAAAATATACTATGGCGTGATTATGATCTATCCCTATGCTCTGGTATATATGGCTATAAAATACTCCCTGATAATATGGCCATAATGGAGATAAAAACTTTGTATACAATTCCATTATGGATGACACAGATACTATCTTCTTATAAATTATACAAGACCTCATTTTCTAAGTGCGGTAATGCCTATATGAATAAATTATTATTAAAGAAAGGAGCGTAAATATGCTTGATACCTTATTTTCAGGTGTTTTTGACACTACAGTCTCTTTTACTAGTATTACAAACTTTATTATTTGCATGGTAGTAGCTCTTGTCTTAGGCCTTCTACTAGCCCTTACTTATACCTACAAAAACAGATATACAAAAAGCTTTTTTCTGGCTCTTGCAGTGTTACCTGCAGTAGTATGTGTTGTAATAATGATGGTAAACGGAAATATCGGAACCGGTGTGGCAGTAGCAGGGGCCTTTTCCTTAGTGCGTTTTAGAAGTGCTCCTGGAACTGCTAAGGAAATAAGCTTTATCTTTATCGCCATGGGAACAGGACTAATCACAGGTATGGGATATCTTACATATGCCTTCTTGTTTACCATGGTCCTATGTGGGATATTGCTCCTATATACACGTTTAGGTTTTGCAGATAGCAAAGGAGCCAATGCAGATAAAATACTTAGGATTACAATACCAGAGGATCTTGATTACACTGGTGTTTTCGATGATTTAATGGAAGAATACACAAGATACCGTGAGATTACTGATGTAAAAACAAGCAATATGGGTAGCTTGTTTCGTTTGACATATTTTATTAAGTTAAAAGATATTACTAAGGAAAAAGAGTTTATAGATAAATTACGATGTAGAAATGGAAATCTCGAGATATCTATTTCAAATCAGGAGGCCAATAGACGTGACCTATAATAGTATAAAGGCTATTAATGCCATATCATAACACCTTATTTTGTACAAAATTTGCCTCTTAGGTTTTAAGAATAAATATATTAAAGAAGTGACAGATACAAGCATTAAGCTACCTGTCACTTCTAAATTATTTCATTTTGCATATAAGCTGCGTCATTGTACCCATTGGACAATAAATACACCATGACCTTGGCTTAAATAGTATATTGGTAATTAGGCCTAGAACCGTTGATGTCAGCATTACGCTATAGAATCCAAATGCAAACTGTGATATCCATAAGGGAATATCCTTGATCCAATAGGCCCAGCTCCAGGGAATTTTGAATGTCCACAGAAGCTTTACTGTTTCTGAAAGTCCTCTAGCATCTTTAAAGACTAAGTAGCTTATAAAAATCATCTGAGCAAACATTACCATAAAGAAAGTAAGAAATCCATATCTAAACCACTTTGTAGTCATCCATCTAGGCATGGGTTTGTTCCGTGACAAAGCAAACTTCTTTCCTAGTAGTCCAAACAACTGTCCCCTACCACAATATTTATTGCAATATGCCTTAGTCCCCTTGGTCGCTGATATTAGTAAGGGAATTATAAAGCATAGCATACCTAACCAGGCAAATAGTATATTGAAAAATCCCAGTATTAGATATAAGGCAGATACGATCCACATGTATTCATACCATGGTTTCCTCATGCTACAACCTCCCTCTTCTTTATAGTAATTATAGAAGCTGGACACTCCTTAGCACATAAGCCACAGCCTATACATTTACTCTCATTTACTTGAGCATATTTGCCTTGATATATTGATATTGCTTCTTTGGGACACACCTTTACGCAACAACCACATGCAACGCACAAATCTTTTGTAATCTTTGCAAGTCTTTTTGCCATGTTTATACCACCTCTAGCATATATTATGTAGCAAATGATATCACATAATTTTCCTAGACTCAGTGATATTGTTACAAAGGAATTTAGTCTGAGATTCCTATTTATCTTCTTCCATATACCCTCTTACATCATCCTTGAATTTCTCTCCTATATAAGCCTTTCCATGATTAATCTTTTCAAGAAAATCATCACGAATAATCTCATTTACTCTTAGAATTTCCTCCTTCAGATCATTTACAGACATCCTACTTGCCCCCTTACCCATAATTATTAGTTGCTCTAAGGCATCAGAACTGGCTACGGTTACAAGATTATCTTTTGCAATTTCATGGGTTACTTTCTCTATATATTGATCTGCTGTTTCAGCTTCCTTGGTATATACAACATCAATGTTATTGTATCTTTGAACCTGCTCTATACCACCTTTAACCTTATATGCGTCAAACACCAAGATAATAATAATTTTTCTATAGCCTTGGTAATTACTTAATATATCCATTAGCTTTTGCCTAGCCGCATCCAAATTATCCTTGGCAAGGTCTTTTAATTCATCCCATCCAAATATAATATTATAGCCATCAACTAAGAGATATTCCTTAGCTGATGATTTTTTAATTCCTTGATATCCCTTATCATACATATGGATATCCTTAGGCTTTTTTACATATCCTAGCCTACTCTGTGTATATACAGGACTTTGTTTAATTGACCCATAGGTCCGGGTAAATATCTCCTCTAGCTCTTTATCCTCCTGCCAAAAATCACTTTTACTAGAGGCTCTTGAAGGATTAGACTGGCGATTTTCTTCTGATTCTCCAGTCTCTGTTTTTTCTATCCCCGGATAAGAATTTGGAAAAAGCTCTTTCATAGAGTTATCAATATGCATATAGTCCTCTACCTGATCCCAGGCTACAAAAAAGCCGGCTCCATGACTACAAAACATGGATCCTGTTGGATTATCTTTATCTAATTCACTATCATATCCTATTCTATCTATAACCTCTTCATAGTTATGACATGGCTGATACCCCTCTAATCTACAGGTTAGGTTACCCCTTCCCCTACTATAAGCATTTACCTCTACCTGATATCCCCCCATTGTAGCAACAGGACCACTGCCAATAAGTATAGCCATATCACCATTAATCTGGGGTGGTTCAAAACTTCCATTCATCTGCTGTATATCAGTCATAGCTCGGCCAATATTATCAGTAGGAACTTCCAGCCTAAAATGATAATATGGTTCTAGAAGAATGCTCTTTGTCTTTTTTAAGCCTTGCCTGACCGCCCTATAGGTGGCTTGCCTAAAGTCACCACCTTCGGTATGCTTTAGATGGGCCCTGCCAGCAACCAAGGTGATTTTCATATCTGTAATGGGTGATCCCGTTAATACCCCTATGTGATCCTTTTCTTGCAAATGAGTTAAAATTAATCTTTGCCAGCTACCTTCTAGTATATCCTCACTACATTTACTATTAAAGACAAGTCCAGTTCCAGGCTCTGCCGGTTCCATAAGCAGATGGACTTCAGCATAATGCCTTAAGGGTTCAAAATGCCCTACACCAACTACAGGTTCTGCTATGGTTTCCTTATACAATATATTTCCTTCTCCAAACTCCACCTCTACTCCAAAACGATCTTTTATTATACTCTTTAGGATCTCAATCTGGACCTCTCCCATGACCTGTATATGGATCTCTTGAAGCTGCTCATACCAGACTATATGAAGCATAGGGTCCTCCTCTTCTAAGTCCTTGAGAAGAGATAAGATATGAAATGGATTACAGTCTGCTGGTAGTATAAGCTGATATGTGAGGACAGGCCTAAGCACAGCCTTTTCTAGATCCGGTTCTATTCCAAGCCCTTGGCCGGGATAGGTCTTACTAAGTCCAGTAACAGCACAGACTGCTCCTGCCCCTATTTCCTCAACAGTTTCATATCTAGTACCAGAATATATCCGTATCTGATCAACCTTCTCCTCCCATAGCTTTGAAGGCCCTAAGTCAGTTTCTTTATTATCTTTTTTATTAGTAAGAGCTGTTTTTACCTTAAGACTTCCTCCAGTTATTTTTAAAAAAGTAAGCCTATTACCCTGGTCGTCTCTTGAAACTTTATATACCTTAGCAGCAAAAGAGTCAGGATATTCCTTGCTTAAGCTGTATTTTTTTAGGCCTTTTATAAAGGGCTTTACTCCATCCTGCTTTAGGGCAGAACCAAAATAGCATGGAAATGTCTTTCTGCTGCATATAAGCTTAGCTATATCCTCTGTCTCGACAATCCCATGTTCTAAATAGTGATTAAGTATATTTTCATCACATACAGCCAGGTCTTCCATAAATAGTCTGGAATCCTGATTTTCACTAAAATCCACACAGCCTTCATGTAGAATGCTTCTTATATCTTCCATTATCTTATGTCTATCTGTCCCATCCAAATCCATCTTATTAATGAATATAAATGTAGGTATCTTATACCTTGAAAGCAGACTCCACAAGGTCACCGTATGGCCCTGTATTCCCTCGCTACCACTAATCACTAATATGGCGTAGTCTAATACCTGAAGGGTACGCTCCATTTCTGTAGAAAAGTCCACATGACCTGGTGTATCAAGCAAAGTTATACTTAAATCTTCATATGAAATCACTGCCTGTTTTGAAAAAATAGTTATACCTCTTTCACGCTCCAAATCATAGGTATCTAAAAATGCGTTCTTATGATCTACTCTTCCAAGACTTCTAATGCTTCCTGTCTGATATAAGAGACTTTCAGCTAATGTAGTTTTACCTGCATCCACATGGGCCAATATACCGATTACAAGCTTTTTCATTAAATATCTCCAGTCTATATAATGTGCTAATAACACTTATTATCCATGCTTCTAATAATAAATTATATACTTATAGATTGCAAGGGCACAAAAAAAGTCACTATATAAGTGACTCTATATATAAACCATATATTTATACAATTCTTTATCAGCTACCCAAGTCATTCCAATGACTATATGCCTCATACAACTCCATTAAAGCCCCCGGCTTATCCTTGGCCATGATTGCTCCCTTTAACCTGGCGATACTGGTCGTTAATTCATTGATTTCACCCCTTTCAGAGCTAAATTGCACTCTAAACAATACCTTCTTCCATGCCAGTTCCAAACCTATTATCTTATTATCTGCCTCTTCCCAGGCCTCATTATTAACAGCCTCAATTAAATCACTAATAGACTCTGCTATATCATCATCAGTTGAAAATGGTTTTTTTAGAAAGTCTCCACTAATCATAATTAAAAGAAATATAAGCATTGCAACAATAGGAATTAAATATATCAAAAAACGTCTCATTAGTAGCCTCCTAGTTTTTAACTGAATTAATATGGACCTTTATAATCACCAATATCCTTAATCTTTTTTATATTATCATCATATTTATCAACATAAAGACTACCGGCATCATTTAAGGTAACCAAAAACACCTCTGATACGTCCTTAATTCCGTATTTTTTAAGCTGATTCATAAGCCATTTTTCATCCTTATTCATTTGAGTTAGATTTTCTATAATAAGCTTTCCATCATAAACCAACTCTGTGCTAATACCCGTAGGTTTAACCTCTATATTCATGTCCTTAGGTGTCAAGGGTAAATACTCCGATTTTTTCAAAACCGATAGGCTCCCATTTGCTTCCAAAATAGCATAATCGACTTCATTAGGATCAAAGACTCCTTGGTTTCTAAGTAATTCCAAAATATCTGAAACCCTAAACTTCATCTTCTTTAAAACATTATCCATGATTTTTCCATTCATTATAACTATAACAGGCTCTCCCTCTATTACCTTGGCTAGGTATCTCCATTTTAGTGTTATATATTGCATTAAATAAGCTAGTATAGCCCATGATAAAAGGCCTACAAAGTGGGGCCATATCCGACTAGATAAGTCAACTGTCGCCTCTGACGCTATAGAACCTATAGTGATTCCTAAAATATAATCAAAAAAAGTTAATTGGCTAATTTGTTCTTTTCCTAAAATCTTTGTAAGAATCAGAAGAGAAAAAAAACTAATTATGGCCCTAACAACAACTACCAAACCCTCATTCATAATATACCTCCAACTAATGCAGTCAATTATATTATCTATAAATCAGAGAAATATATTCAATAATAAGAAAAGACTGCACTAAAGGAATAATCTTCAATGCAGTCTATATATTCTGTATTCTTACATATTAGTATCCAGCATGATCCTTATCCTGAATCACTCCAAAATAAGCATACTTAGGCTTAAAGCTCTTATCAAACAACAAGGGGTTTCTATCACTTCTCCATGATACTCCATCAGATACTCCCCAGAAAGTTATTCCACTTATATTGGTGGTTCCAGCCTGGTTACCTTCTATAATCCTATTTACAAGTTCATAATAATATTGTCCCTGTTCTCTAAGATTTTCTTCAGTAGGAGCTTGAATATTTTGCCAGGTTCCTAAGCTTACATCAATTTCTGTTATTTGTACATCAAGTCCTGTGGCACTAAAAGCCTCAAGGGTTTTCATATATTTATCAATTGAATCCTTTGTATATAGGTGAGCTTGACATCCAATACCATCAATCAAGGATCTACCTGATTCATCTACCAGTGACTCTGCCATCTTTATTACAGCCTCTGTCTTAAACTGCTCATTATAATCATTATAATAAAGCTTCACATGGTCTGGAGCATACTTATCTGCAAGGTAGAATGCATGCCAAAGATAATCATCCCCTATGATTTCTAGCCATTTACAATCCCTAAGGGAACCGTCATCATTGATAGCTTCATTTACAATGTCATAAGCATAAAACATATCTATATAGCCCTTAGATTCTAAGAATTCAAAGTTTTGCTTAAGATAGCTATCCATTCGAGCAAGCATAGTATCTCTATCAACCAGCGGTTTGTTAGTATCAAAATCTTCATAGAAAATCCATTGTGGAGTCTGGCTATACCATACTAAGGTATGGCCTCTAACCATTAAGCCATTATCTTTTGCAAAGTCCAATAACTCAATGGTTCTCTGGGGATATTCAACCACAAGATCACCAGCTTCAATACTCTTAGTATGATTTAGTATTGCGTCAGGCTTCATTTCATTTTCCATAGTAACGCTGTTATAGTTTCCTATAATGTTGTCAGAAAAGCTTTTAATAACATATCCATTGATACAGGTACCCGCCTGCATATTATATGTATCAAATACTCCTTTAATTCCGCCCTGGATTAAGGGAAGCTCCCCAACCACATAATCTAGTTTATCTTCTGTCTCTTCATTCACTTCTTCTTTCTCTTCTCCTTCTGTCGCATCTTCAACCTGGCTGCCCTCATCTGTTGTCACTTCAACGCCTTTATCTTCATCAGATGATGTATCACTTTCATCATTTTCTGTAGTATTATCTACATCCTCATTAATAGTAAGATCTTCCTGTCCTTCTTTCTTGTCTTTTGAACAAGCCCCAATAACTAGTATCATTGATAGCACAGTAATAACTAGCATAAATAAACGTAATTTTTGCTTCATTGTTTCCTCCTTATATATTTTTCCCCCATTATTAATCAATTTATATTAGCACAGTTCAATTTTTTGGTCAACTTATATAAAAATTCCATATAAAAACATAGATTTTTAATATAATTTATAATAACCAACTGGGATCATTAACCTTAATCAGCATAATCCTTGTAATACTTCATCTATATATCCTATTATTTAGTAAGCACTTATATCTATTATACATTAAGCTATAAGTTCATCATCAACTTTATAGTTAATTTTGAATTAGAAAATAAATATTATAATTAGAATTAATTCTTATAATGTAGCGATTTGTTGCATATTTTTGAATAACATGGTAATATATATAAAATTTGTATATATTAGCGGAGGGAAGAAAGTTGTTAGATGAACTTAAAAAAGCAAGTAGTAAGCATGTTATAAGGATATCTTTATTATTAGGGGGAGTAATACTTGTAGGTCTATTAGTTTTGAGCACTAGTATTATCAAACTTATAAAGGGACCTGTAGACCTAGATTCGTTATCTAAAGATGAACTTAAAGGGGCTTATGTTGAAGCTGAAATCGATCTTATTTTTGGAAATTTTGCCACTCTTAGTGAAAAAAAATCCGGAATAACAAAAATAACTAATGAGTACTATATAATACCTGTTGGAGATTATGCAATGATAGGGTTAGATGTAAATAGTTCATATTTTGCTGAAGCAGGCAGAATCATGAATTCAGAAAGCCTTACTACTAAACCAATGCATATTAAAGGTACTATTAAGAATATGGACAAAAAATTAACAGGCTACTATGACGATTGGTTTGGAGCTGCCTTAGCAGATTTAGATTATGAAGAAGCTACTGTGATTAAAGAATCAGCTCTTAAATATGTATTGGTGGCTGATAAAGTAGGTCTTTTTAATGAGTTAGTTATCTATATAGGCTTGGTTATATGTTTAATTATATTGGTAATTCTGATTATTATACTAGTGAGATATTTTACTGGACTTAATCTTCGGAATATTAAAGACTTTTTAAAGAAAAACGAAGCAACTGACCAACTTAGTAAGGTAGAATCCGATTATTATAATGCTGTACAAATCGAAGGAGATAGATTCGGTAAATTATATACCTTCTATATTAATGGAACAACTCCTTTTATTATTAGAAACAAAGATATAATATGGGCATATTTAAAAAGAACAACACAAAAAACGTATGGTATAAAAACTAATGTTATATATGAATTGGTTATTAATACTAGATCAAAGAAAACCCACAGTATACATATGAAGACTGAAGATAGTGTTACTGCTGCATTAGAGCAATATTCCTTACATAACCCACATATTATTTTAGGATATAATAGTGATCTTAAAAAGACCTATAATAGGAATTTTAATGAGTTTTTAAATATGAGCCAAAGACAAGAAAACGAACATATCACTAATGATTTCATAAGTAGCTAACTATAAAAACAATATTATATATAATAAAAATAATACATCTTCAACACTCATGATATTTTAATTCTTATTCAGAGTGTTGAAGATGTATTTATTTACGATACAATCTTATTAGTATTAATAATTTTCCTTACGAACTTCAAAGTAGGATTGTGAGTATTTACATACAGGACAAACTTCTGGTGCCTTTTTACCCATTACAAGGTGTCCACATACACGACACTCCCACATGGTTTCTTCTCCCTTTTCAAATACCTGCTGCATCTCTACATTATTAAGTAACTTGCGATAACGTTCTTCATGAGATTTTTCAATATCAGCTACTCTTTTAAACTTAGCAGCTAGGTCTTTAAATCCTTCTTCTTCAGCTTCCTTAGCAAAGCGAGCATACATGTCTGTCCATTCATAATTCTCGCCCTCAGCAGCCTGTAAAAGATTTTCTGCAGTGTTTCCAAGACCACCTAGCTCCTCAAACCATATCCGAGCATGCTCTTGCTCATTTCTTGCAGTAGACAGGAATATTTCAGCAAGCTGATCATAACCTTCTCTTTGAGCTATGTGAGCAAAATATGTATACTTATTTCTTGCCTGGCTCTCTCCAGAAAACGCCTCCATAAGATTTTTTTCTGTTTTCGTTCCAACATACCTGTTTGTCTTTTTCTCAACATCCTTTACTAGTTCAAAGAATGATGCGGGCTTTTTACATTTGGGACATACAAAATCCTCTGACATTTCTCCTTCATGAATATAACCACATACTGTACAACGATACTTAACCATATTCTTTTCCTCCTGTATATTATTTTTACTATTACTAATAATTTCAATCAATTCCTTGACTGTCTCAATGGGAAAATCTTCAGGCTGGTCCTTTAATAAAAGCGATTTCAAAAACTCCACAGTATTTTCACTCTGGGGAAGCATATAACCAGCTTCACGTATAATATCCTCAGCCATTATACGGTTTGATTTTTCTAATGCCTTAGCTAATTTACCAGGTAATCCTGCTGAAATGTTTTCCTGCTTTGACTTGCTCTTCATAAGTGCATTCATTACACTTATAACCTCATCTGTCTTTTCTTGTTGCTTAGGATACACAAATGGTACCATAGAAATCGCACCAGAAGGACAAGCATCAGCACAATCACCACATCCTATACATCTTGAAACATCAATGATACTATTTTCTGTATCTGAAGCGCCTGTCGGACAGACATAGAGGCATAAACAATCCTTTGTACATAAACGTACATTTCTTACTGCATACTTCTTAGTCATGTGCTATACCTCCTTCTATCTTATCAAATTTCCAATTCGGAACCTTACATACAGGACATACATCAGGTAATCCTTCTCCTATGTATATAAATCCACAAATGGTACAAACATATACTCCTGTATTATCAAGCATTGCGTCCCCTTCTTTTTGGTATCTAGTAAGTAAGGATTTCAGAATACGAGTCACCTTTTCACTCCATACTAGGGCACGTAATGCTCCTCTATCCTTTGCCTCAGCAGCTACTGAATTCGCAAGAGGAATTCCCTCTAAAAGGTCCTTTTCTATTAAATCTATTAATTCATTGTAGTTAGGATTGGTTTCTGCTGGGGTGGAGCCTTTAAAATATCTAGCTAGTTCTGTAAAAAGGGATGCTTCTTTCTGTCTATATTGCTTTTCACAGCCTTTTGCGAGATTAGTACATAAGGCACTGATTTCTAATGGGGATAATTCTCTCATATCATCAGATACCTCAATTACATTATATACCTTTTTTTCCTCTTGGCTTTCATTACCACCCTGAATTATGAATTCAGACTTAGTTGCACCACATAAGGGACACAGCCAATCATGGGGTATGTCTCCCCAGCTTGTGCCTGCTGCAATGCCTTGGTTTGGAATACCTAAAGCCTCATCGTATACATACCCGCATACTGTACATACGTATTTACTCAAATCTCTACCTCCTTTGTATAGTAATTATATCCTCCTTTGTATACTAATTATATTATAATCTACTTTAATTTCTTTTTCTATACTAATATTAATTCCTACTATCTGTATAATCATTTTAAGCTTTATTTCTCTGTGAAATCTTACATAAACAATAATAAACTTAGGGCCATTACTGCCATTCCTCCAATAAGACCATAGATAGAAAGATGATGCTCGCCAAATTCTCTTGCAGAGGGTAATAACTCATCTAAGCTTATATAGACCATTATTCCTGCCACTGCTGCAAATACTATGCCTAAGGCTATATCATTTAAAAAACGATGCAAAAAGATATAACCTACTAAGGCTCCTATTGGTTCTGAAAGTCCAGAAAGTAATGATAGTCTAAAAGCTTTTTTTCTAGATCCAGTAGCATAAAAAACTGGAACTGCTACTGCTATACCCTCAGGTACATTGTGTATTGCTATGGCTATGGCAATTGGTATACCTAGCTGAGGGTCACTTAAGGCAGCTGTAAATGTAGCTAACCCCTCAGGAAAGTTATGAATCCCAACGGCAAGTGCTGTAAACAAGCCCATCCTCATTAGATTTTTTTTATGGTCTTCACTCTCTCCATCCATTTCCTCAACCGTATGAATTTCATGGGGATTTTCAGTAGATGGGACAAGTTTATCAATTGCTGCTATTAAAAATATTCCAAAGAAAAAAGCTCCTACTGTTGCCCAGCTACCATTTACCTCTCCTAGTTCGGAGCTTAAGGTTACCCTTGCTTCATCTAATATTTCTACAAAGGATACATATATCATTACCCCAGCCGAAAATCCTAAGGCAATTGATAAAAATTTTGCATTGGTTTTCTTGGATATTATTGCAAGTGCCCCACCTATACCAGTTGAAAGCCCGGCTAATAGAGTTAAAGCAAATGCAAACAAGACAGATGATGAAAGCTCCATATTGTTATTGACCTCCTTTAATATTTAATTAATTTCATTGTAAAGCATGCCTTAAATTTCTTCCTTTACTTTGATATTTAATTTTTCAGACATTATAATCATAAGTACAGCAAATATCAATAAATAAAATGGATAAATTCCTATATTTATAGTATTTGCTAGGAAGCCAAAAAGAGGAGGCATTAATGTAGTTCCGATATAAGCACTGGCCATCTGAACACCTATTATTGCCTGTGAATTTTCTGAACCAAAGTTACTTGGAGTAGCATGGATAACTGATGGATAGATAGGGGCACAGCCAAGACCAATAATAATAAGTCCAATTAGTGATACATTACCACTTCCTATGGGTAATCCAACCAAGCATATGCCTAATAAGATTACTATTAATCCATACCTAATAAGAAGTTTGTCCCCCAATTTGTCAGAAATAAAGCCAGATACAAATCGTCCAAAAGTTATACCTAGATAAAAAAACGAAGCAAATTTTGCCGCTACTTCAGTATCAAA
This sequence comes from Clostridiales bacterium, assembly GCA_012518975.1. Taxonomy (GTDB): domain Bacteria; phylum Bacillota; class Clostridia; order Lachnospirales; family Lachnospiraceae; genus Mobilitalea. The sequence continues at coordinate 602 of JAAYRC010000202.1, read as the reverse complement.
TGAAAGATGCTCTACTAGGTAAGTAGTTGCCCATAAGCCTGCAGTTGCTTCAAGGGCACAATAACTTAAAAAAGTAATTAAAATAAGTCCTACTCCCCTTATCTTTAAAACTTCTCTTAAACTTAAAACTTTTGCCTGACCCGGTGCATCTTCCTTAGTATCTATTTTTCTTTTCCAAAGAGGAAGACTTATAAAAAGAATAGCCGTCAGAACAATCTGTATAATTGCTACTATCCGATATCCATTATTCCATCCATACCCAGCAGTTAGGCTATAGCCCATAATATAGGGACTTGCTGCGGCTCCAACTCCCCAAAAGCAATGCAACCAGCTCATATGCCTAGAAGCATAATGTAAGGCAACATAATTATTCAAGGCAGCATCGACTGCGCCAGCTCCTATTCCATATGGAATTGCCCACAGACACAATAGTATAAATGAATCGGATACAGAAAAACCAAACAAGGCTATAGCAGTCATCATAACACTAATTGCAGTTAAAGGTCCTGCACCAAGCCTTCTTGTCATTTTATCTGACATTAGACTTGACAAAACAGTTCCCCCTGCAATAATCATGGTAACTATTCCAGCGTATGAAATCG
>JAAYRC010000201.1 GCA_012518975.1 Clostridiales bacterium | reverse complement strand
TCATAATATTTTAAGGCTTCCATATAATATCCATAATAGGTAAAATCATCACCAACATAATTACAAAAGTAAGTTGTTGCCTCTCCATCCGATAATAAATCATTAAAATATTTGTCAGCCAGATTCATATCACCCAATGCTGTATAACATGATATTATCCAACAATTGAGACTATCATTTGTGCCAAGATTATCTTTGATTTTCAAAAAGCAATCTAAGGCGGCTTTATAATTTTCATTATTATAATACAATCTTCCAATTAGCATTTGAGCCTCTATCTTATCCGAAAAACTGTCTGCTACCATCCTATAATAAGCTTCAGCCTCATCATAACCACTCTTGGCCAATATTATTTGACCCTTGGCCCTATATATTTCTATATCATTTTCATCAATTGATATTGCCTTGTCCGAAACTTCAATACCCTCATCAAAATTACCCAGATAGTAATGACACCAAATCTTATAAACATAAGCGTCAACATCATCTGGCTTATATGTTAAGCTCTTATCAAATTCTAAGAGGGATTTCTCATAGTCCTCCCAAACGTAATAAACAGAACCTCTACCATAATACGCATATGAATTTTTTGAATCAATTTCTACTGCCTTGTTATAGTCCTCCATCGCCTCTTCATACCTATATAAGCCATAATACGCATTTCCCCGATTGCTATACTCCAAGCTATCATTTGGTAATATCTCAATTGACAAATTTCCACACTCAAGACTTTGCTCATATTGACCTAATATGTAGTAGGCTAAGCATAGGTTATTATAAGCATCACTTAAAAGATCACCGACAATCTCACTCTCCTTATCATCCTCTAGTTCCTGATATTCTAGGGCATAGCGAAGGGCTTCTTCAAAATACTCAATACTACTTTCCACCTTATCTAAATCTATTAGTTCTAGCCCCTTCTTATTTGCTTCTCTAGAACTATTATAAATAGAATCCTTATATGGATTCACCTCTGTCTTCTTAAAAACGTCCTTTAATATATTTTTGCTACAACCAACAAATGCAAATGACAATATGCATATTAAAAATATCGTAGCTATTTTTCTTAATTTAGTCACATTCTTCCCCCATCATTATACAAATTTTTATATTCAAATTACCATCTTGTTCTATAAGAGGTCTTAAATATATACATATTATCATAATCCAACAGGCAAGTTATGTCAATAATCTCTACCAGTAACCTATTTTTAAGAATATAACCCTTATGAAATCATTTCCAAAGAACTTTTATAAGAAATAAATATATCAAAAGTGTTGTAAGTTGTATGTCGTTCTAATACTTGCTATAATAATTTATGTTCTTCCCTCTTGTAAGTACGAATAATCTCTGTAGCTAAGCCTGTTAGTTAACCACCAATGAAAAAGTATCAATAGAAAGAAGGTAATAGCATGTATACAAAACAAGATCTTATAGATTGCCTAATAAAAATCGGAATTAAACCAACTGACACCTTACTAGTACATTCATCTATGAAAGCAATAGGCCAGGTGGATGGTGGGGCTGATACAGTATTAGATGCTTTTATTGAATATCTCAAAGACGATGGTCTTTTGATTTTTCCAACTCATACTTGGAAACAGATGAGCGAAGAATATAATATATTTAACCCTAAAACAGAACCATCCTGTGTTGGAATCCTAACTAATCTTTTTCTAAAAAGGCCAGGTGTAATACGCTCACTTCACCCTACCCATTCAGTAGCTGCTCTTGGAAAGGATGCTTTAGAATATACCTCTGGAGAAGAACACTTTGATACACCTTGCTCAAGAAATGGTTGCTGGGGAAAACTCTATGATAGAAAGGCTAAAATACTTTTTATTGGATGTACTATGATTAGAAACACCTACATACATGGTGTAGAGGAATGGAGCAATATTCCTAATCGCTTAATGGATAAACACAGACTTCTAAAAATCATAAGCCCTGACGAAGGTATAATAGACCGCCCAATGCGGTCACACTATTTTCCTAATGGTAACGTGTCTTATAATTATGATAAATTACTAGAACCATTCTTGTATCATAAAGTGGCTAGAAGGGGTAAAATTGGTGATGCCAAAAGTATCCTGTGTGACGCTGTAGGGGCGGCAGAAGTAACTACAAACTTTTTACAAAAAAACCCTAGATTGTTTGACGATTCTAACCCTATACCCAAAGATTGGTACCAAGGTGACTTAATCATCAATTAGTGGTGGGATTTCTTGTACATGGTTGTTAAAATCGCATTAAGCAATGCTTAACTTTTTTTAGAAAATAGTTAAAAATAATTGATGTTAATTGCAATATTAATAAATAATTGATAAAATATAGATAATTCGACATGAATCTCGTTGAAATTTTATACTTACACATAAAACACCAAATAAAAACGGAGGAATCAAACATGGAATATTTAACAACGGCATTACCAGTTATAGTAATTATTCTAGCAATACTATTAATTATTGCAATAATAGGTTATGTAAAGGCTCCACCTGATCAGGCCTATATTATTTCTGGACTTAAGAAGAGTGGGAAGATTTTAATTGGTAGAGCAGGTATAAGAATACCATTTTTAGAAAGGTTGGACAAATTATATTTAGGCCAAATGACAGTGGATATTAAGACCGAATTAAGCGTACCAACTAATGACTTTATTAACGTAAATGTTGATGCAGTTGCAAAGGTAAGAATACATAATACTGAAAATGGAATCAAGCTTGCAGCTAAAAACTTTTTAAATAAATCTGCGAAAGATATTACTTTGGATCTACAAGATTCATTGCAGGGCAACATGAGAGAAATTATCGGTACCCTGTCACTTAAAGAAATTAATACAGATAGGGATTCATTTTCAGACCAGGTAATGCTAAAGGCATCAAAAGACATGGAGAAGCTTGGTATTGAGATACTATCATGTAATATTCAAAATGTAACAGATGAAAACGGATTAATTAAAGACCTTGGTGCTGACAACACCTCCTTAATTAAGAGAAATGCGGCAATTGCAAAAGCACAAGCTGATAGAGATGTGGCAATAGCGCAGGCAGAAGCAGATAAACAAGCTAACGATGCTAGAATCCTCTCCGAAACTGAGATAGAGCAAAGAAATAATGAATTAGAGATTAAAAAAGCAGAGTTAAAAATCATTTCAGATGCTAAAAGGGCTGAAGCTGATGCCGCTTATGCAGTACAAGAACAAGAGCAAAGAAAGAGAATCGAGACAGCTAATGTTAATGCAGATATTGCAAAAGCCGAACGTGGAGCTGTTCTTAAAAAGCAAGAAGTTGAAGTAATGAAGCAAAAACTTGATGCGGAAATTCGTGCTCAAGCAGATGCAGAACGTTACAAACAAGAGCAAATAGCCCAAGCCGAATTATTTACCAGACAAAAGGATGCTGAGGCTAAGCTTTATGAAGATAAGCAAGCAGCCGAAGCTGAAAAAGCAAGAGCAGAGGCAGAAAGATTTGCTAAGGAACAGGTAGCTGAAGGTATAAGAGCAGTAGGTATGGCTGAGGCTGATGCAATTAAGGCTAAGGCACTAGCAGAGGCAGAAGGTATTGATAAGAAGGCAGAGGCCATGAAGAAATACGGTGAAGCAGCTGTTATAGAAATCATAATGAATGCAATGCCTGAAATAGCTAAAAATGTAGCTCAACCCCTTTCTAAGGTTGATAAGATTACAATGTATGGAGAAGGTAACAACACTAAATTAATCAAAGACATTGTAAACGGAACAACTCAAGTTACAGATGGTGTGGCTTCTGGTTTGGGAATAGATTTAAAAGCTTTAATATCCGGTTTCCTTGGTGGAAAGGTATCTCAAACCGGTGAAAAGGATCAAGATGATAAAATAAATTTAAAACAAAACACTACAATTAATACTGAAATTATTGCCGAAGATGATTCTGAGGATGTTGATTCTGAGATAATATCTGAGTAAAGTTATCAAATAGATATTATATAAAGCAGGCTAATATAATCAGCTTTAAAAGTAAGATAAATTGAAAAGTCTCTAATCCTTGACATTATTGGGGTTAGAGACTTTTACCTTTATACTTCAATTCCCCCTTAAAACTTCTTCAAGCCACTTATTGTATTTTGTATCATCATTATAATCAATAGCTTTTTAGCATATTCCAATGCTATTTCCGTAGGATATGTAGCTTCATTTATTTTAGGATAACCTAGACTTAAAATCCTCATATCCAAAAGTGCCTACAACATGAAAGTTTCCATCAGAAGCTTTCCATACTATATCTGGTAGCCTTATACCATTAAAGGTATTTGTTTTAAC
>JAAYRC010000200.1 GCA_012518975.1 Clostridiales bacterium | reverse complement strand
CCTTAAATTTCATAAACCTATATATAATATACAACAAAATTAATAAAAAATACAGTCTTTATTTGAAAATATTATTATTTCCACTTAAATTATGTCAGTTTTTAAAAGAAAAGCCTACATTTTGACACTCTATTAGAAGGAAGTTACCAAATAATATGAGTTTATATTACATTATAGTACAATTTGCATATGCTTATGTAGATTAAAGTAATGTTTTTCTTTAATAAAAATTAGATGACATTTATAGTCTCCTATGTTAAAGTATTGAATAAGTTAAGATATCTTGGAGGTAAGCATGAAAAAAATAGTTGATATAATATCAGAGGATGTAAAGCAGGCCTTTAAATTAAAAGGGTATGAAGAGATCTACGGTATAGTAACACAGTCAAATAGACCAGACCTATGCCAATACCAATGTAATGGAGCTATGGCAGCAGCTAGAGCTTACAAAAAAGCTCCAATTGCAATTGCACAGGAAGTTGTAGAACTGTTAAAGGATAATAGCCGTTTTAAAGAAATCACTGCTATTATGCCAGGTTTTATAAATATAAATTTATGTGATAACTTCTTGGCAGATTATATAAATGACATGCGAAAGAGTAAGGACTTTGGATGTGAGAAGGAAGCAAAGCCTAAAAAAGTTATAATAGATTATGGTGGTCCAAATATTGCAAAACCTCTTCATGTAGGTCATATGCGGTCTGCTGTTATTGGTGAAAGTATAAAGAGAATCTTAAAATTTATGGGTAATGAGGCAATTGGTGATGTACATCTAGGTGACTGGGGTACGCCTATGGGCCTTGTAATTGCAGAATTAAAGAGAAGAAAGCCAGACCTAGTATATTTTGATGAAGAATATTCAGGTCAATATCCTAATGAGGCCCCATTTACCATATCAGAACTGGAGGATATATATCCTGCGGCTAGTGCCTATTCTAAGGAAAATCCTGAATTTCTTGAGGAAGCAAAGCAAATAACTTACCTTATGCAGAATGGACATAGGGGCTATACAGCTCTTTGGAATCATATGCAGGAGGTATCTGTAACAGATTTAAAGAAGATTTATGATAATTTGAATGTTTCATTTGAACTATGGAAAAAGGAAAGTGATGCTCAGCCATATATTCCTGACATGGTAGAGTATTTGAAAAAGAATAATTATGCAAGAATCAGTGATGGGGCTTTAGTAGTAGATGTTAAAGAGGAAACCGACACTAAGGAGATTCCACCCTGCATGATATTAAAATCAGATGGTGCCACATTATATAGTACCACTGATTTGGCTACTATAGTAGAGAGAATGAAGCTTTTTGCTCCTGACCATATAATATATATTACAGATAAAAGGCAAGACCTACATTTTGAATTGGTTTTTCGTTGCTCAAAAAAGGCTAAGCTTGTGGAGGAGGATACAAGGCTTCAATTTATAGGCTTTGGTACTATGAATGGCAAGGATGGTAAGCCTTTTAAGACTAGGGATGGTGGAGTCTTAAGACTAGAATATTTGATTAAACTGGTAACTGATGAAGTCTATGATAAGATTATGGAAAACCGAAACATGTCAGAGGAAGAAGCAAGGGACATTGCCGCAAAGGTTGGCCTTGCAGCTTTAAAGTATGGTGATTTGTCAAACCAGGCATCTAAGGACTATGTGTTTGACTTAGAGAGATTTACTTCATTTGAAGGTAATACAGGTCCTTATATCCTATATACCATAGTTAGAATTAAGTCTATCTTGGAGAAGTTTAAGGAATCTGGCAAAAATATTAGTCCTAATATGGATATGCTCCCTGCTGAAACAGAAGTGGAACGGGAATTAATGTTACAAATAAGCAGGTTTTCTGATATGATACATTATGCATATGACGAGTTGGCACCCCATAGGATATGCCAGTATATATTTGATTTGGCGGATAAGTTTAGTGGATTCTATCATGATACTAAGATCATTTCTGAGGATAATAGTGAGGAGAGACAGGCATCTCTAATACTTATGATTACCCTAATTCATGATATATTGTCAACATGTATAGATTTACTAGGATTTGAAGCCCCTGACCGGATGTAATTACTAGAAAAGCAATATATCAAGCGAGGTACCATAGATTCCT
>JAAYRC010000199.1 GCA_012518975.1 Clostridiales bacterium | reverse complement strand
GGTTTTTATTAATATCTATTTTATGGCTGAGCTCTAGGGCTTTTAGAAAGGTCTCTTGATAAAGGTCTTCTGTATCAGCTTTATTATTGGCCAAGTAATAGCAAAAGCTGTATATTGCCCTGCCGTGTTGGTCTACTATATTACTCAGATCTGAGGCATCCAAAATGAAAACCCTCCTTTCGTTTGTTATGTACATAATGTTTAATCTCATTTTAACCTTTCATATATATATTGTCACGAGAATGGAAAAGGTTCACTATAATAAAAAAACCTTCCTATACTATAGAGTATAAAAAAGGTTTTTGGATTAAGTTTATAAGGGTAAGGTTATTTGCTTAAATTTATTCTTCTCTTCAAACTTATGAAGATAGCTAAAGCACTGGTCGATATTGCTGAGAATGTCGTGGGTCTTGCACACCTGCTTTAGTATAGACATTAACTTATTATTATGGGGGCTTGTTACCTCATAGGAGTTACCATAAGTCGTAATGTAACGGGCCTTTAATCCAGGAAAATGCTGATCTAATTTCTTGTAGAAATATTCCCTATTACCTTCTCTAAGAGTTAATCCCATTCCAAAGCATATAATTCCATAAACCTTAGCTTCTATGCAATAATCAAGAATCCCTCTGATGTTTTCTTCAGTATCATTGATAAATGGTAAGATGGGGTCTAGCCAGACCACTGTAGGAATTTTGTTATCACGCATAATCTTTAAAGCTTCAAAGCGCTCCCTTGTAGTGCTAACATGGGGCTCTATTATTTTACATAAATCCTCGTCAAATGTAGTCAAAGTCATCTGAACTACACATTTTGTCTTTTCATTTATTTTCTTGAGTAAATCCAAATCTCTAAGTATCCTAGCTGACTTCGTTTGAATAGCTAATCCAAAGCCATAGAATTCAATAAGCTCTAGGCACTTTCTAGTGTTGCCTAGATTTTCCTCTAGATGAATATAGGGATCACTCATGCCACCTGTTCCTATCATGCATTTCTTTCTTTTACGACGCAGGGCATCCTCTAATAGGATAGGGGCATTACTTTTAACCTCGATATCCTCAAAGTCATGATTAATTTGATAGCATTTACTTCTAGAATCACAATAAATACAACCGTGGGTACAGCCCCGGTAGATATTCATGCCATTCTTGGCAGACAATATTCCTTTTACCTCTACTTCATGCATACAGTTCTCCTATATCCTAGCTGATTCTTAGATTATTATAGCTTAAGATATATTTATCTACAAATGAACTTTTAATAGTTATATCATTTCGAGATATGGCATATTAGCCACAATATAATAAAAGTTTTGATATTATGTGCCCGAACAAGGAAGATGTTACATAAAGAATACATTTTTTGCTTTACTCAGAACTAATGCTCTGATATGGTTATATAAGGGATAAGGAAGAATTTGGACAGTATGTTAATGAGCCTAGAGAACCCTATAATAAGCCAAATGTATTATTGGCTACAAATTTACCATAGGAGGAGAGAGGATATATGGATAAGGAATATGCCATACAAAAGGG
>JAAYRC010000198.1 GCA_012518975.1 Clostridiales bacterium | reverse complement strand
GAATCCACATCCCACTGTACCGTATAATATCCACATTCTCTTGCAGTCCCTACTACCATATTATTGTAATCGCCATAAGGAGGACGGAATAATTCCATCTCAATTCCAGTTAGCTCCTTTATTCGTTTGTGAGCCTTCATAATCTCATCCTTACACTGGTCCTTAGATAATCTTGACATTTGCTTATGATTTTCACTGTGATTTCCCACATCGTGCCCTGCTGCCACAAACTTTTTAACATCTTCAGGATATTTACCCATCCATTCGCCAGTCATAAAAAAGGTTGCTTTTACATCATGCTTTGCCAGGATGTCTAGAATAGTTTGAGTATCATCATTCCCCCAAGCTGCATCGAAGCTAAGTGCCACCTTCTTCTCATCAGTTTCCACACTATATATAGGAAGGTCCCTCTTTCTACTGATATTTGAAACTGTTATAGCATCGGGTAAGTATCTTATCCCTAAACCTACTACAACTAAAACTGTTAGTACAATAATACCGATTTTAACAAACAAGGTAATATCCGATATTGTATTATTCTCATTTTGATTGTTTTCATTTTGATTGTTTTCATTTTGATTATTCACGGCTTCACCATTTTACTTTATGTTACTATAATATATTGAATAAATTATTCAAATATGCGACAGAGGCAAGCCTAAAATACCTAGCTAAGTCCCTCTTATACCGCCTACCCATTCATACCATTAATATTTGTTATATTGATGGGCAACTCCGACTTTTAACATCAGAGCGGATAGCTTAAGACTCTTATAGAATCACCAACCTATAACATAAAATTTCTTATAGGTTTATTAAGGAATTATCGCCAATCTAATGACACATTTTAGTAATATAATTCTATGCATACAGACAATCTAGGCTAAGCAAAAAAGAGCTTATAACCTTGTTATAATTTCCTATTAAGTAATTAGGCCTAAGTAATAAAATAAATACCTAAAAAAATATATAGAGCAAATATATAGGAGTTTACATATAATTTATGACCAGAAAAGGAGATGTTTTATGAGCAAAGACTTAAAGAAGATAATATTAATTGCATCATCTTTGTTGGCATTAATAATCATAAGCTTAATAATCATCATATCTATAAATAGAGAAGAACCAAACCCTAGTGATGAACCTTCTGAACAAGCTGGTTCTAATACAGAGACAAAATTACAGCCATCAGATAGTGGCATTAATCATGAAAACAGCAAGGCCGATAATCATAGTTCAAATGATAATCATAACGAAGACAATATATCAAAAAACAATGATAATCAAGAAAACAATAAGCCAACAGATAATCATAATGACAATGTCCTGGCAGAAGGTATATCATTTGAAGTAGAGAATCATAAGTATAAAGTGATATCATCTTCAAATAAATCTGTGGCATTAATTAGTACAAGCCAGCAAGGTGGTGATTTTATAGTTCCCTCCCAAGTTACTTATAATAATGTCACCTATATTGTCACTGAAGTCGGTGGTCCTTATGAGATGGAAGAAGTTTTTGATGCTGATGAAAGTTCATATTCTACATTTTACACAGGAGCATTTACAGATAATAATTTCACTAGTGTTACTATTCCAAAATCAATTAAAAAAATTTCGGATTATTCCTTCTGTAGCATGCAGAATCTAAAAATTTTTACACTTTATGGCGATGATATTGTTATAGGCAAATACGCTTTACACGATATATCCTCGATTTCAAATGATTGTAATGTAGAAATAAAGGCTAATAAAGTAATTTTAGAAGAAAGGGCCTTATCCAACACATTGTTCGTGAAGTCTATCAATATAAATGCAGATGAATTAATTATTGGAGATTATGCACTAGCATCATCATCAGAAGGACTTAAGTTACCAGAGGGTACTACATATATCGGTAATTATGCCTTTGATAGTTCAGTCGGCACCCTTACCATACCTAAAAATGTTAGTTATATAGGTGAAGGGGCTTTCAATAAAATGAAGCTTGATATAGACAAGGATAATAAACACTTTAAGATAGATGACGGTGTACTCTACACTATAGATGGCACACAGATAATAAGAGCCTTTGATGTGTCAGGACCATTTACCATACCTTCTGAGGTGACTACTATAATGCCATACGCCTTTGCTTATTCTAATATTACCGAGATAACTAGTTCTGAAAACATGAAGGTTATACCAGATTATGCATTTTACAATTGCACAAAGCTAAAAAAAGTTACATTGCTAGAAGGTATTCAGTCAATAGGCGACTGGGCCTTTGCTG
>JAAYRC010000197.1 GCA_012518975.1 Clostridiales bacterium | reverse complement strand
TAGCAATCTGATCTAATATCTCATCTCTTCCCCTTGGGTCAAGACCTGCTGTCGGCTCGTCTAGGACTAGCACTTCTGGCTTCATGGCAAGAATGCCTGCTATTGCAACTCTTCTTTTTTGACCACCAGAAAGCTCAAATGGGGAGGCATCCAAAAGGTCTTCTCCTATACCAACCATCTTTAAAGCCTCGTAGCTACGAAGCTCTGCCTCTAATTTTTCAAGCCCTAGATTCTTTGGCCCAAAATAAACATCCTTATATACTGTGGTTTCAAACAGCTGATGCTCAGGATACTGAAATACTAAACCCACCTTGCTTCTTAACTTCCGCATATTATAATTTTTAGCATAGATATCCTCACCATTATAATATATTTTTCCACTAGTGGCCTTTATCAGTCCATTCATATGCTGAATTAAGGTTGATTTACCTGAGCCAGTATGTCCAATTAATCCAATAAATTCACCCTTATCAATCTTAAGATTTATTCCTTTTAGGGCATGTTTTTCAAAACTGGTTCCACTACTGTATACATAATCCACATTATCAAATACTATCTGCACATTTATCACCTACTATCTCATTAAACAAAGTTACTAGCTACAAGCCCATAAAACATCTTATATGCATGACAAACACTCAATCTATGCCTATAATGCCTCCAAGGCCTGAACAAGCTCATTGGGAGTTAATATTCCATCTGGAATATTAACTCCTGACTGTTTTAGCTCATAAGCCAACTCAGTTACCTGGGGAACATCCAGACGGTATTTTTTGACTTCATCAACCCTTGAGAAAATCTCCCTTGGGCTCCCATCCATCACAACACGTCCGTTTTCCATTACAAATACCCTATCTGCATTTATAACCTCATCCATATGATGTGTAATCAAGATTACAGTTATATTCTCATTCTTATTTAAGGAGTGAATTGTAGATATGACCTCTTTGCGTCCATCTGGGTCTAGCATAGCTGTAGGTTCGTCAAGAACAATACACTCAGGCTTCATGGCCATTATACCTGCAATAGCCACCCTTTGCTTCTGACCTCCAGACAACTTATTGGGTGAATGGGTCCTATATTCCAGCATACCTACTGCGCCTAAGCTTTTTTCTACTCTCTGCCATATTTCCTCAGTAGCTACACCAAGGTTCTCTGGGCCAAAGCCCACATCCTCCTCTACTACTGTAGCAATAATCTGATTATCAGGATTTTGAAAAACCATTCCAGCTGATCTACGAATTTCCCACAGATTTTTCTCTTCTAATGTATTATAACCATTTACCCATACACTTCCTTCAGTGGGATACAAAATCGCATTTAAATGCTTGGCAAGGGTAGACTTGCCTGAGCCATTTGCTCCAAGAATAGCAATAAAGTCCCCCTTCTTAACATTTAGGCTCACACCATCAATAGCCCTATTAATGGATTCCACATTGCCCTCTTCATCTCTTCTTATATATTCAAACGCTAGATCCTTGACCTCTATCATTAATTTCTAACCTCCGCACTATATTGGTGCCAGTATCTTTTACTGTATACAATATAATGTTTCTTTTTCTAAATGTAAAGTAAAATTATATATTTTTTATATAAATCCCATATAAACAATACTTCTATCCCAAAAAACCTTAAGTATATATTTAATCCTTATATATCACC
>JAAYRC010000196.1 GCA_012518975.1 Clostridiales bacterium | reverse complement strand
TGTGACAGTGAGTCAATTGCACTTGTATTTGAGGTTTCAGCTAAAGAAAAAGATAAGTATTTATTTGTTCCATCGGACGCCTTACCAGAAGATTTAATGAGCGACTGGAGTAGTATTACTGATAAAACAGCTCAGGAATATGCATCAGAGAATAATCTGACCATTGTAAATATTAGTGGTGGAATTATGAATAGCAAGGATTTGGGTATAGGTGGAAGCTCAATGGATTTCTTTTCTGATGATAATGATGTTATGGATATTTATATTTATTGTGGGATAAGGGAAAGTGCTAAAACCATGAATATTGATTTTGTTACTACAGGTCGAGTGTTTAACAGTGAGGACGTAATGAGATTGGAGTCTAGTTTTGAACTGAAGGATATGTCAACGACCACAACAAATACCTATGTATGTGGAGAGGAGACATCCGAGGAAGGATTTTTCAAGATTGAAAAGGCAGAAGTTATTCAGACAGACCTAGGAACATATGTTGATGTGTATTATATTAACGAGAACGGACAAAATCCAGAGGATGGATTGAGTTTCCGTATTGTGGATCAATTAGGAAACAAATATGTGTCAATGGGAGGTTCTGGTGTTGATTGGATTGAGGGCAATTATTATACGGGAAGATGCGTTTTAAATAAAACTGAAATTGGGGATGTTTTGTACATTGAAGCTTTTGATTGCTTTGAGAAAAATGTATATGGAGTAACAGAGCTTTATTTAGAAGCAAGGGATTAAATATTGCATTACAAGGGAAAGACCAATAGCATTCATATGTCTAAATGTATATATTCTAATCTTGAATCCTAGCAAGGGTTGAGAAAAAAATATGCGACATAATTAAGTGAACACTGTGCAGTTATTGTTGAACTGTGGAGTGTTCATTTTTTGCTATAAAAACAAATTGACATATTTTTCTTGTGATGATATCTTTAATCTAGGTATTACATAATTTGGTTTTATATTGTTTTTTGTGCGGTTAACTGAAGGTGTTAAGACAAGGATGTTATGGTATACAATTAATACAAGCGGTAAATTATAATATATTATATGAAAGTACACATAGTTTTAAGAAAATTTCCATAATATATTTATTTTTTCAAGGAAATCATGTATAGTTATAGGAGAAGTGTTTATTATATATATTTTATAAAAAAATAAACATACATTTGAAAGTAATAATCAAATTAATACAATAAAGCGAAAGAGGTAGAAAACAAGATGACGAAAATCAATTTAAACAAGTATGGTATTACTGGAACAACAGAAATTATCCGCAATCCTTCTTATGAACTACTATTTGAGGAGGAGACAAAGCCTGATCTTAAGGGTTTTGAAAAAGGGCAGGTAAGTGAACTTGATGCAGTTAATGTAATGACTGGCATATACACAGGACGTTCACCTAAAGATAAGTTCATTGTAATGGATGATACTTCAAAAGAAACTATATGGTGGACCACAGATGAGTTCAAAAATGACAATAAACCAGCTACACAGGAAACATGGGACAAGGTAAAAGAGCTTGCAGTAAAGGAGCTTTCTAATAAAAAGCTTTTTGTAGTAGATGCATTCTGTGGTACGAATGTGGATACACGTATGGCAATACGCTTTATAGTTGAGGTAGCATGGCAGGCTCATTTTGTTACTAACATGTTCATTAAACCTACAGAGGATGAACTTAAGAACTTCGAGCCAGATTTTGTTGTTTACAATGCTTCCAAGGCTAAAGTAGAAAATTATAAAGAGTTAGGACTAAACTCAGAGACAGCAGTATTGTTTAATATTACAAGCCGCGAGCAGATTATTATAAATTCATGGTATGGTGGAGAAATGAAGAAGGGTATGTTCGCCATGATGAATTATTACCTACCATTGAAGAACATTGCCTCTATGCATTGCTCTGCAAATACAGACCTAGATGGTAAAAACACAGCAATCTTCTTTGGTCTTTCTGGAACAGGAAAGACAACTTTGTCAACGGATCCTAAACGTCTCCTTATTGGTGACGATGAACACGGTTGGGATGATAATGGTATCTTCAATTTTGAGGGAGGATGCTATGCTAAGGTTATTAATCTGGACAAAGAATCTGAGCCAGACATTTACAATGCAATAAAGCGTGATGCTCTTCTTGAGAACGTAACATTAGATGCAGAAGGTAAGATTGATTTTGATGACAATAGTGTAACAGAAAATACACGTGTATCATATCCTATTAACCATATTGAGAATATTGTTCGTCCAGTTTCTGCAGGCCCAGCAGCTAAGCATGTGATCTTCCTGAGTGCAGATGCTTTTGGAGTTCTACCACCAGTATCAATTCTTACTCCAGAACAGACACAGTACTATTTCCTATCAGGTTTTACAGCTAAACTTGCTGGTACAGAGCGTGGAATAACAGAGCCTATGCCAACATTCTCAGCTTGCTTTGGCCAGGCATTCCTTTCCCTTCACCCTACAAAGTATGCCGAGGAGCTTGTTAAGAGAATGGAGCAAAGTGGTGCTAAAGCATATCTTGTAAATACCGGATGGAACGGTACAGGTGAACGTATTTCAATTCGTGATACCCGTGGTATCATTGATGCAATACTAAACGGTGATATCTTAGATGCAGATACAAAGAAAATTCCATTCTTCAACCTAGAAGTTCCAACTAAGCTTCCAGGTGTAAATACCGATATTCTTGATCCTCGAGATACCTATAAAGATGTTTCTGAATGGGATCTTAAGGCTAAAGATTTGGCACAGAGATTTATTAAGAACTTTGCAAAATATGAAAGTAACCAAGCGGGCAAGGCTTTAGTTAGCGCTGGTCCTCAGTTATAAAACATATCATCAAAGTCTAATTATATTAAATAGAACTATAGGGATATGGGAAAGATCAAATACAATTGAGTCAGGTGTTTGAGCAACCCATATTCCTTTATTATTATTAATCTCAGATATAGTAGGTAGATAAATTAGCTTTTGCTATAGTTAGAATTATATATATTGAGAGGAGGCTTTTACATGGGGGATGTTAATGAGCAGGTTCTGGCTAGGTTTAGGTATTATGAAGGACTAATAAGGAAATTTGGTGTTATTGATGAAAATATAGCATACCTAAACTGTTTTATGGAAAAAACAAATACATATAGGATAGTGTTAGAGCTTGAAGAAAGAATTACCATTAGCTTAAGAGAGACAAATTTTACAAGTAGAATACAAATATCATTTTCCAGGAAAGCAGAATCTTATTCAATTTCTGTCAACCGCTTAAATGATAGAATCTTAGAGATAAAAAAGGATACAATAGAAAGATACGGGATGTCATATAAAATTGAAGCTCAGGAGGTCTTTTTTTTACTTGAGAAATATATGAGTAGAATTGATCTGGAATCCATGTTTCAGGACAAGCTAATAGGCTGTCTGGCTTATGCAATGGAAAATGAAATGCCAGATGCCTATATAAATGGAAATAATAATAGTAAGCGATTTAATCGAATAGTGGAAATAGTAAAGGGACTCAAATCACATCCTTTATATTTGAGATTTATTCCGTATGATATGAATATTGGGGAGTACGGTTTTAGCTCTTTAGATGAGCTTAGATTATTTCTGATCGATAGTAGGGAGTTTATAGATAAGAAAAAAAAGATAAATGAAACATTTGGTGTAGAAATGGACATTATATTAAAAGAAGAGAGGTTATATTTATCACATAAATAGTTCCTTCAGCTTTTAAACCGTATTTATGTGGTTTTTGTATGCTTGTAGTCTCTTCGATGTTTCACTTTATCTGTTTTCATTCATATACTTTTATGAGGTGATAAATATGGATGAATGTGAACTCATAGCCTTTATATCTACATTAGCTTGTTCAATATCAAAGTGTTACTCCACTGACGATATCACCCTTATGGCAGCAGTTCTTACTCAGCTTGGTGATACACTTGCTACTATTGCTACAAAGAGAGAAATGAATGATCAACTAAGGAATAAGGATGATAAGGTGTTTTAGGCAAGCTATAACTTATCCTTTTATGCTAGATAGTTTGAATACACAAGAATAAAGGTTTGACATGTAACTGCGAATACTTACATGTCAAACCTTTATTTTTAGCATACCATGGCATTGTAGACAGATACTTACCACCCTTGGCATAATAAAAATAATTCTATCAAGGGTAAATCGAAGCAAATGGATGTAGTATAGTATAGACAGATTGTTCATTTGTTCCTAAAGGATTTGCAAGTACAGAGATATCTTAATTTTTTGGTAAACTTCCTTAAATATTGTGGCAAGTGGACAAAAACCCAAAAAAATGTAAAATCAATTAACCATAAAACATCACAATTAAAAATATATGAGCATATATTATACCGTAACTTAGTTTGGGGGAGATAAAATGAGTAATGTATATATTTATGCTCCAAGAGAAAATTCAATGGGATACCTACGTATAATACACACAGTGCCAGATGCACCTAATGTTGATATATATGCTAATAATCAGATTGTAGTAAGTAATCTTGCATACGGAGAATATACAGATTATTATCCTATACCTCAAGGAATGTATATAATATCTTTATATGTTACAGGTACGGATTCTCCTGTTACATCTAATATGTTAACAGTGAATCAAAATTCCATATTAACTGTAGCGGCAACTGGAACTATGAACGATATAGAATTATTTGCAATAACTGATGCAAATGAACCTAAGGATCCAGGCAAGGCTATGATAAGATTTTTGCATCTATCACCAAATGCTCCTGCAGTTGACATTACATTACCTGATGGAAGAACTGCTTTTAAAAATGTTTCATATGGACAAATAACACCATATATTGATGTTGACCCTATGAATTATACATTTCAAGTAAGACAAACAGGGACTTTTGATGATATCCTTGCGGAAGCTAATGTAAATCTAATATCAGATAATTACTTTACGGTTTATGCAATAGGCTTAGTAGATGAAGAACCAGAACTTGATGCATTATTAATATTGGATGGCAATAATAGGCTATAGAGTTTGAAAACTTATAAATATTGGCATGAATATATATAGTAAAAATTTATAAAAAATTACTGGGATTTTAAAAGTAGGTTTACCATTTATTTATAGCCTACTTTTTTATTGTTTTTGTAATCTAGTCAAGCTTAAAACAGGAGTCTATATGGAAAGTGATATGCTAAAAGGATATGAATTAGAGGCTAATGATTATATAACAAAGCCATTCCATGTTTGTGTATTTAAAAAAAAGATAGGTGTATTACTAAATAATTATAAAAAGGACAAAGAACATATTTATGATGATGGAAATTTGATACTAAATTTTGCTTTCTAGGATGCGGCATGACTAATGTTGAAGTGTATTCAACCAGCCTATATGATTTATATAAGGATTTTTAGAGGTACTTATACATGTGTATTGACAAATATAGTCAACTGGATTATGCTATTTAGCAACTAAGGAAATTATGCCCATTAAGAAGAATGCATAATGGTAGAATCTATCAAAGAAGTTACAAAGATTATTATCATTTGCAAGTATCACATGGATGGAGATTTTATTATGGATTCTAATCTTTATATAATAATATTTTTATTATTATTGGGTTTATTCAATGATGATAAAAAGTTTCTGATTGCTAGGAAAATTAAGATGAAAAATAAAAAGGAGAGAAAGTTTATGGAGGACTTTGTAAAGCAGTTTGTTGGTAAGTTTTGCGTGATTCATATGATGTCAAGCTTATCTACAGTAGAAGGCACTATTAGGGATGTAAGTGATAATGGTATTTTACTTGAAGATAAAAAGAATAAATTTCAGGTAATTAATCTAGACTTTGTGGCCAGAATCCAAGACAAAAGCAAAAACAAATAAAAAATTTTACAGATAGAATGAAATGTTTCCTTTAATAAAAATACATATTAAACCTCCGAGTCCATTCAACAGCTCGGGGGTTTTTGGATGTAAAAGCAAGCTGGGTTCATTATATTTCTTTACAAAAAATATATTTAGCATATAATTATAAATGTGAAAAGAGAATTGTTCATATATATTAATATAGAGTAGTCAAGGGGGACTTATGAAGCTTCAGAGTTTATTGGAACAAATAGATTACACCTGTTTACAAAAGGATGCACATACTTTAGTCACAGATTTGGTGTATGATTCAAGAAAGGTAGTAGAGGGCTCTGTATTTGTCTGTATCAAGGGTGCGGTATCTGATGGACATGATTATATAGGAGAGGTAGTGGCTAAGGGAGCAAAAGCTATTATAGTTGAGAGAGACATTGAATTACCAGATAGTATTACGGTGATTAAGGTAGATAGTACAAGAAGAGCACTGGCATTTATGTCAGCAGCATATTTTAGCTATCCTGCAAAAAAGCTAACCACAATTGCTATAACTGGTACCAAAGGCAAGACAACTTCAGCTTACATGATAAAGTCTATTTTAGATAATGTAGGGTTAAAAACCGGACTTATAGGGACGATAGAAACCATTATAGGTAAGGAGGTTATTCCTGCTAACAATACGACACCTGAATCCTATATTATTCAGCAAACCTTTGCAAAGATGGTAGAGGCAGGGGTAGAATGTGTAGTTATGGAGGTATCCTCACAGGGGTTTTTACATAGTCGTATTGATGGATTTGTCTTTGATTATGGAATATTTACAAATCTAGGCTATGACCATATAGGTGAGCATGAGCACAAGGATTTTGATGATTATTTAAGATGCAAGAGCATGTTGTTTAAGCAATGCAAGCTTGGATTAATTAACATAGATGATGATTATGCAAATGATATAATTAAAGACCATACTTGCATAATAGAAACATTTGGCTTCTCCCAAAAAGCAGATATCTATGCTTATAATGTAAAGCTAGTTCATGAGCCAGGATACCTAGGCATAGCCTATCAGGTCGGAGGACTTATGGATTTGGATGTATCTATCGATATACCTGGTAGATTTAATGTATTAAACTCCCTATGCGCTATTGCTATATGTAGACATTTTAATGTAGATAAGTCAGCTATAATAAATGCTTTATCTAATATTAAGGTAAGGGGCAGGGTGGAGTTGGTTCCTGTAAAGGGCGATTATTCTGTGATGATTGATTACGCCCATAATGCCATGAGCCTAGAGAGTCTACTTACTACGATTAGAGAATACAAGCCTAAGCGTTTGGTATGCGTATTTGGCTGTGGCGGAAATCGGTCTAAGGACAGGAGATTTCTGATGGGAGAGATATCTTCCAAACTAGCTGACCTAACAGTTATTACGTCGGATAATCCTAGATATGAGGAAGCTGAGGATATTATTAAGGATATAGTTACTGGCGTAAAGAAGGGATCAGGTAAATATATTACCATTACTGATAGAGGGGAAGCTATAAAGTATTGTATAGACAATGCCAAGGATGGAGATATCATTATAATTGCAGGAAAGGGTCATGAAAACTACCAGGAGATAAAGGGTGTCAAATACCATATGGACGATAGGGAGCTTGTAAGAGCTGCTTTAAAGTTATAGTAGATAATACAAAGGAGGGGCCATATGTCTTATCGAATCTACGCTGACATTATAATTGATATTTCTCATGAAAACCTTGACAAGACATATCAATATGCCATACCTGAGGAGCTTTCCTTATCTGCTCTTATAGGTAGCCTTGTGGTTGTCCCCTTTGGACTTGGAAATAGATTGATTAATGGATATATAGTTGGACTTTCTAATGAGCCTAAAATCAGTATTGATAAAATTAAACCAATCAATTCTATTGTAGAGGGAGCACCTCTTATTGAGAGTCATTTAATCTATCTTGCATACTGGATTAAGGAGAGTTTTGGTGGAACCATGAACGATGCCCTTAGAACAGTTATGCCAGTAAGAAAGGCCGTTAAGGCTAAGGAGCAAAAAACTATTGTTCCTATAAAATCCAATGAGGACCTAAGCCTTATATATGAGGAACAAAACAGGAAGAATAATGTGGCTAGAGTAAGGCTTCTTAAAAGCTTGATTGGTAAAGGAAATTTGGATTATGATGAGGCGGTTAAAGGGCTTAAAATAAGTAGGCCTACAATAAAGTGGATGATTGATAATAAGATTATTAAGATAGAGAGAAAGCACTTATATCGTAACCCCATTAATAAGCAGGACAGAGAACTTACCCGCCTTAAATTGAATTATGAACAGCAAACTATTGTAAATAGTATAACAAGGGATTATAATGATGGGAAGCGTAATACATGCTTGATTCACGGGATTACTGGAAGTGGTAAGACTGAAGTTTATATGGAGATTATATCAGAGGTGATTTCTAAGGGAAAGCAGGCCATTGTCTTGATTCCAGAGATTGCTCTTACTTACCAGACTGTAAATAGGTTTTATGAAAGATTTGGAGATAGGATATCCATTTTGAATTCTAGAATGTCCGATGGAGAGCGGTATGACCAAAGCCTTAGAGCTAAGAAAGGTGAAATCGATATAATGATTGGTCCTAGGTCTGCCCTGTTTACTCCATTTAAAAATCTGGGACTTATAATTATTGATGAAGAGCATGAGTCAACCTATAAAAGCGAGACCACGCCAAAATATCATAGTGTAGAGGTTGCTATTAAGCGAGCAGAACTTACTGGGGCCTTTGTCGTCTTAGGTTCAGCAACTCCATCACTTGAATCCTATCAAAAAGCTCTTACAGGAGAGTATAAGTTGTATACTCTGACTAAGAGAGCCAAGGAGGCTAATCCTCCTAAGATATGGGTTGTGGATCTTAGAGAGGAATTGAAAGAAAAAAATAGGTCTATATTTAGTAGAAAACTTAAGTGTTTAATGGAAGACAAGCTTAGTAGGAAAGAGCAAATCATGATTTTTATTAATCGCAGGGGTTTTTCGGGTTTTGTATCCTGTAGAAGCTGTGGTCATGTTATGAAATGCTCTCACTGTGATATATCCTTAACCTACCATGCAAATGGTAAGCTAGTTTGTCATTATTGCGGATATAATGTGAAAATGCCAAAGTTATGTCCTACTTGTGGTTCTAGATATATAGCGGCCTTTGGTACAGGGACTCAGAAGGTTGAGGAGATGGTTAGGAGAGAGTTCCCACATGCAAGAGTACTTAGGATGGATACAGATACAACTAAGAATAAAGGTGGCCATCAGAAAATAATAGAAGCCTTCGCAGACCATAAAGCCGATATTCTTGTAGGAACTCAGATGATTGTAAAGGGGCATGACTTTCCCTTAGTATCATTAGTTGGTATAATAGCAGCAGACCTATCCCTATATGCAGGGGATTTTAGGGCAAGTGAAAGAACTTTTCAGCTTTTATCCCAAGCGGCAGGAAGGGCTGGAAGGGATGCTATACCTGGCGAGGTGGTTATTCAGACATATCATCCCAACCATTATAGTATTATTGCGGCAGCCAAGGGCAGTTATAAGGAGTTTTATGAACAGGAGATTCTGTATAGGAGACTGATGCAGTATCCACCGGTGGCTCATATTCTCTTAGTTCTTATCACTTCAAAGGAAGAGGATAAGGCAGAAAGGGCCATATCACACATGGGGGAAGCCTTAAGAGAGTATCTTAAAACTAAGGACCTGTCCTCTCATCTTATTGGACCTGCTCCAGCTGGACTAGCAATGGCCAAGGACTTGTATCGCAGACTTATATATATTAAGGACGAGGATTATAATGTCCTTATAGAATTGAAGAATTATCTAGAGGGTTATTTCAATTTTTCAAGCCAGTTTGCTGGTACTAGTATTCAGTTTGATTTTAATCCAATGACTGCGTATTAGCTGAAAAATTTATATATATACTCGTTTGACATTTGAAGGAGGGATTTTAATGGCTATAAGAAATATAAGAGAAATAGGAGATAACGTCCTTACAAAGGTTAGTAGAGAAATTAAAACAGTTGATAAAAGAATAAAGGTTTTAATTGATGATATGTTAGATACACTATATGATGCAGAGGGTGTTGGACTAGCAGCACCCCAAATTGGTATATTAAAACGCTTGGTTGTAATAGATGTTTCAGAGGAAGGAAATGATCCTATCATACTTATCAATCCTGAAATATTAGAAGTAGATGGAAGTCAGGTGGGAAATGAGGGATGCCTTAGTGTGCCTGGTAAGGTAGGTACTGTGGAAAGGCCTAATTATGTAAAGGTAAAAGCCTATGATAAAAATATGGAGGAATTTATTCTTGAAGGAACTGAACTTCTAGCCAGGGCCTTGTGCCATGAAATAGACCATCTTAATGGCATTTTATATGTAGATAAGGCAATAGATGGAGTTAGAGATTTATATGAAGAAGTTGAAGAAGAGTAGGAAGTAAAGGAAGGGACACATATTATGAAGGTTTTATTTATGGGTACTCCAGATTTTGCTGTGAGTAGCTTGGAAGCAATTATAGGTGCAGGCCATGACCTGGTTGGGGTTGTAACCCAGCCTGATAAGGTAAAGGGAAGAGGAGGAAAGATTAGCTTTCCTGCCATCAAGGAGGCCGCGCTTGCTCACAATCTAACAGTGTATCAGCCTTCTAGGGTTAGAGATAGTGAATTCATAGAGATTATTAGAGATCTTGACCCAGAGGTTATTGTAGTTGCTGCTTTTGGGCAGTTACTTCCAAAGGAATTGCTTGACATGCCTTTATATGGCTGTATTAATGTCCACGCATCCCTACTTCCCAAATACCGTGGAGCCGCACCCATACAAGCAGCCATAATAAATGGGGAAAAGGAATCTGGAATTACAATTATGCATATGGATGTCAAGTTAGATACTGGAGATATGATTTTACAGGAAAGTATTCCTTTAGCCGAGGATGAGACAGGAGGAAGCCTTCATGATAAGTTAGCTTCTCTTGGAGCAAGACTAATTGTGGAAGCATTAGATAAGCTAAAGGAAGGGACTGCAAAAAGGATTCCTCAGGATGAATCACAGGCCACATATGTAAAAATGCTTGATAAGAAAATGGGTTATATTGATTTTGCCAAGCCAGCAATAGATATTGAGCGTATGATTCGTGGGTTAAATCCATGGCCAAGCGCCTATACTAAGCTGAAGGGAAAGACACTTAAGATCTGGAGAGCTGAAGTTATAGAATATAACTCCAATGCAAGGCCTGGAGAACTAGTAGAGCTTACTAAGGATTATTTTGTTGTAATGACCGGTAAGGATGCGTTGATAATTAAAGAGCTTCAGTTAGAAGGCAAAAAACGCATGCCTTGTGATGCTTTTCTTAGAGGATATCCAATAGAGAAGGGAACTATACTAGCTTAGTTAGTATGTGTAATAAAGTTAAAATATAAATAATATGAAGGAAGGTGGAAATATGTTTTTTCCCTACTTTGATCCAACCTATATACTAGTTGTTATAGGAGTGATTATATCATTAGCTGCGTCAGCTAAGGTAAAATCAACATTCGCAAAATATGCTCGTGTAAGGAGTCAATCGGGACTTACAGGAGCAGAAGCAGCAGAAAGAATTCTTCATCGTGCAGGCATCTATGATGTTAAAATTGAGCATGTGGGAGGAAATTTGACAGATCATTACGATCCAAGGACAAAAGTACTTAGATTATCTGATTCAGTGTATGGAAGTGATTCTATAGCGGCTATTGGAGTTGCTGCCCATGAGTGTGGGCATGCAATTCAGCACCAGGAATCATATGGACCTTTAAAATTAAGAAGTACTTTGGTTCCGGTGGCCAACTTTGGAACCATGTTAGCTTGGCCCATAATCTTGGTAGGTTTGTTATTGGCTCAGTCTCAGCCCTTAATAAATTTTGGGATTATTCTGTTTTCAACTGCAGTATTATTTCAGCTTGTAACCCTGCCAGTTGAATTCAATGCGTCTAGAAAGGCTGTTCAGAGGTTGGGTGAGGCTGGTATACTTTACAATCAGGAGATATCACAGTCGAAAAAGGTATTAGATGCTGCGGCATTGACCTATGTAGCGGCGGCGGCTGCAACAATATTACAGCTATTACGTTTGATACTATTATTCGGAGGAAGACGTCGTGACTAATCAAAAGGACGGACGAGAAATTGTTCTGGACATGCTTATTGAGCTTAACAAAGATGATGAGTTTAGCCATAGAGTATTAGGAAGAACTTTGAGACGGTATCAGGATAAACCAAAGCAGGAAAGAGCATTTATATCAAGACTTTTTACTGGTACCGTCAAGCATTATCTAACCCTTGATTATTGTATTGAGCAATTTTCTTCTTTACCTGTCAGAAAGATGAAACCCCTTATAGGCAACATTTTAAGACTAAGTGCCTATCAGCTGATTTTTATGGATAATATACCAGCATCTGCAGTTTGCAATGAAGCTGTAAAACTTGCAAAGAAAAGGGGATTTAAAAGACTGTCAGGCTTTGTAAATGCCAATGTTAGGAATATAGCAAGAATGGGCAAGGATATAAAATATCCAGATAAGGAATTAGAGACCAAAGTTTTTTTGAGTATAAGGTACTCAACTCCCAAATGGCTTGTTAACATGCTTCTTGACCAATATAATACCACGCAGGTGGAAATGATGTTAGAAGCTTCTTTAAAGGAGAAGGAGATTACTATTCGCTGTAACCGTATGAAAACTACTCCAGATGAACTTAAGGAGATATTATACGGTGAAGGAGTAAGGGTAATAGACCATCCATACCTTGAGGAAGCTTTTATAATTAAAGACTTTGATTATCTGGAGAGTCTTAGATCATTTACTAATGGCTTGTTTGCAATTCAGGATGTAAGCTCTATGCTAGTTGGTAAAGTGGCAAATGTATGTGATAAGGATTTTGTGGTTGATGTATGTGCTGCACCTGGAGGTAAGACTCTTCACCTAGCTGAGAGAGCAGGCAGGGTGTCTGCTAGAGATATTACTGAGTATAAGGTAAAGCTTATTAAAGATAATATACTTAGGTTAGGAGCCGGTAATGTAGAAACCAAGGTATGGGATGCTAGGGTCAAGGAGCCAGGTTTGCTTAATAAGGCTGATATTGTAATTGCTGACCTACCCTGTAGTGGTTTGGGTGTATTAGGGAAAAAGTCTGATATTAAATATAGATTGACACAGGAACAACTAAAAGACCTAGTAGAATTACAAAGAGAAATACTAGATGTGGTTTCTGCTTATGTTAAACCAGGTGGAATACTAATATACAGCACTTGCACCATTAACCGTCATGAAAATATCGATAACATGGAATGGTTTTTGGATAAGTATGACTTCGTGGCAGAAGGTTTAGATGATTATCTGCCAGAAGCATTACAAGGGGATACTACTAAAGCTGGATACTTGCAGCTATTGCAAGGAATCCATCCCACAGATGGGTTTTTTATATGCAGAATGAGGAAAGGAAAGAAGGTAGAGGCTTGGACATAAAATCCTTATATATCCATGAACTAAAAAATGAAATAAAAAAATTAAAACAGCCAGAATTCAGGGCAAAACAAATCTATGATTGGATTCATAGAAAGTTAGTAGAATCCTATGATGAAATGCCAAATCTGCCCAAGGAGCTAAGAAATACACTTAAGGAGAACTATGAGTTAAGGGCACTTAAAGTGGTCCAGCAGCTTACTTCTAAAAAGGATGGGACAGTAAAGTTTTTATTTGCTTTAAGTGATGGCAGGGTCATCGAAAGTGTCTTAATGAAATACCACCATGGTAATAGTGTATGCATATCTTCACAAGTAGGATGCAGGATGGGATGTAGCTTTTGTGCATCTACTATCGGTGGAAAGGAAAGAGATCTTATTGCCTCAGAGATGCTTGACCAAATTTATCGAATTCAGGCTTTGTCAGGTGAAAGGGTTAGTAATGTGGTAGTTATGGGAACTGGGGAGCCCTTAGATAATTATGATAATTTGCTTAGATTCATTCGTATATTATCTAATGAAGATGGACTTAACATAAGTGCAAGAAATATAACTGTATCTACATGTGGTATTCCGGATAAAATGCGTCAATTAGCTGAGGAGGAGCTTCCCATAACATTAGCACTATCCTTACATGCACCCAACAATGAAATAAGAAAGAAGATAATGCCAATTGCTAGGCAATATGATTTACCTGATGTAATGGACGCATTTGCCTATTATTATAAGAAAACAGGCAGGAGACTGACATTTGAATATAGTATGATTGAGGATGTTAATGATGGTGAGGACCAGGCCAGAGAGCTGGCCAAGCTATTAAAAACCTATATCTGTCATGTGAATTTGATACCTGTCAATCCAATTAAAGAAAGAAATTATGTAAAATCAGATATTCATAAAATACAAAAATTCAAAAATATACTTGAAAAAAATAGAATTAATGTTACTATTAGAAGAGAAATGGGCTCAGATATTAATGCTGCTTGCGGACAGCTTCGAAAGAGTTATATAGACCAAAGTAGCATTTAGGAAGATACAGGTAGTTGTATCCTTTGTCTTTGTTTGATAAAATATAAGGATGGTGATTATCTGACCTATGCCTAAGTATTTGAGTTGCACGAGGAGGTGCAGGCTTGAAAGCGTTTTCAATTACTGATATTGGGGAAAGAAGAAAGACAAACCAAGATTATGTCCTATGCGAGACAAATGCCGTTGGTAATTTGCCAAACTTATTCATTGTAGCAGACGGCATGGGAGGTCATAATGCTGGTGACTATGCTTCGAGATTTTGTGTTGATTATATTACACAACATATAAAAAACAGCGATCAAACATCGCCAATAGTATTGATTGAAGAAGCAATAAAAGACACAAATGATAAGTTGTATGAGAAAGCAAAGCAGCAAGAAGAATTTGAAGGTATGGGAACAACCTTAGTTATAGCCACTATATGCAACAATGAAATGTATATTGCGAACATAGGAGACAGCCGATTGTATGTAATAAGTAACGAGATGAGACAGATTACAGAAGACCATAGTCTTGTACAGGCAATGGTAAGAACAGGAGAGCTGGATCAGGATGAAGCAAGGGTTCATCCAAATAAAAACATAATTACAAGAGCACTGGGGTCAAATAAGACTGCCCAAGCAGATTTCTTTGAGGTAGAACTGAAAGAGGGGGATATAGTTTTACTGTGCTCTGATGGGCTAACTAATATGTTGGAAGATGAGACTATTGAGAGGATTATCAGAGAGAATGCTGATGATCCAAAGACAGCCACTGAAGCCTTGGTAAAGCAAGCCAACCATAACGGAGGGAAAGACAACATAACAGTTATAGTTGTTATAGTATGAAAAAGAGGTGAAGATCATGTTAAAACCCGGTATGTTTATCAGCGATCGGTATGAAATAATTGATAGTGTAGGTTCAGGTGGGATGGCTGATGTCTATAAGGCGAAGGACCATCGGCTAAGCCGTTTTGTTGCAATCAAAGTATTAAAGGCTGAATATTCCAGTGACAAGAGTTTTGTCAATAAGTTTAGAGGTGAAGCTCAGTCTGCCGCAGGACTATCCCATCCAAACATTGTCAATGTATATGATGTTGGTGACGATGGGGGACTGCATTATATTGTAATGGAGTTAGTAGAAGGTATAACCCTAAAAAGGTTTATCGAAAGAAAAGGTAAGCTAGAGATAAAGGAAGCTGTTGGTATCGCCATACAGATTGCTCAAGGTATGGAAGCTGCCCATGATAATAATATTATTCATAGGGATATTAAACCACAGAATATTATTATATCTAGAGATGGTAAGGTAAAGGTAACTGACTTTGGTATAGCCAAGGCTTCAAATTCAAACACCATTACCTCAAATGCCATGGGATCTGTTCATTATTTATCACCAGAGCAAGCCAGAGGTGGATATAGTGATGAGAAAAGTGATATCTACTCTCTTGGAGTAAGTTTATATGAGATGCTGTCTGGCAAGGTGCCATTTGCGGGAGACAATACTGTATCAGTTGCCATGCTCCATATTCAAGGTGAAGCCATGCCACTTAGAGACTTAGAAGATAACATCCCATTGAGTGTAGATAAGATAGTACAAAAATGTATGCAAAAGCGGCCTGAGAGAAGATATCACTCTGCCTCTGAATTAATAGTTGACTTAAAGAGAGCCCTTTCTAATCCAGAAGGGGACTTTGTGCAGATTCCAGCATTCGTGGCAAATGATTCTCCAACCATCAATATTTCTGATGATTTGGATAAAATAAATAATGGTTCATACTATAATGATAGTTACCACAATCCAAGAAATCTCAAAGCAAATCAAGTAATAGATGATGATGAAGAGGAATTAGATACGGTTGATTCTAAGGTAGATAAGATAGTGTCCATACTAACCATAGCTGCAATAATAGTATTGGCAGTAGTTATCTTATTTGTAGTGTTCAGATATATTCTTCCTTCAGATGAGGGTGGTAATGATGGAGAACCTACGCCTGTATTGACAACAACACCTGAGCCTACACTTGAACCTACACCTACAGTCGAGCCAACAGTGGGCATAGAAACCTATCAATTCCCTTCTGTTATAGGTCATAAGCTAGAAGATGCTAAAGCAGCTATATTAGCAAAGGACCCTACTGCACAGATAATGCCTATGGAGGATTATTCCAATGAGTATGAGGAGGGTCTTGTAATTAGGCAATATCCTTTAGGAAATACTGATTTTCCTGTGGGATCTGAGGTTGTTATATATGTTAGTGTTGGACCAAAATCTGAAACAATTCCATATGTATACGGTAATACATGGGAGCAAGCTGAGAAGAAGTTAAAGGAATATGAATTAATTCCCACTAAAGAAGAGGTTTTCAGTAATGATATAGCAGTGGGTAGTGTTGTTTCCACAGACCCACCAAAGGAATCTATTGTTAAGGCAGGAGATAGAGTTACTGTATATGTAAGTAAGGGGCCTGAGATTATTCAATCAGCAGTTCCTAACTTACTTGGTAAGACTAGGAACGAAGCGGATAAGCTCTTAAAGGATGCAGGTTTGGCTTTGGGAGATGTTAGTCAAGAATCATCTGAAGCTTATGCAGTAGGATTAATTTCCTATCAAGATACTACCGCTGGTGAGCTAGTAGATCAGGGAACCAAGATAAATGTAACTATTAGCACAGGACCTAGTTCTACTGAAACAGGAAATATTGATGATCCTGATAATCCTAGTAATGTAAGATATGTTGGAACCCTGTTAATTAATGACATTAATCCCTTTGACTTTACAGGTGACGGGGAAGCTGAAATCATATTAGAAATGGAACAAAATGGTTATGGCACCGAGATTTATAATGAAATGACTTCCATATCGGATTTCCCTCTATCCATTCCTATTGAGGGAGAAAGCACGTCTATTGGAGTGGTTAGGATGTATATAGATGGGGATGTCTTTAAGATTGACGGTGAACCATATGTTTGGATTGTAGAATTTGTTGCTGTGGAGGACTAATTTGAAGGGCAAGATAATCAAAGGTATAGGTGGGTTTTATTATGTTCATGTTCCTGAAAGGGACATAATCATAGAATGTAAAGCGAAGGGAATATTTCGTAAACATGATATAAAACCCCTTGTCGGTGATGATGTAGAGATTGATGCCAATGATCAAACTGAGGAGACAGGGGTAATTACCCGTATCCTACCAAGAAAAAATCAAATCAAGAGGCCTGCTGTTGCAAATGTAGACCAAGCCATGGTCATATTTGCAATAGCGGAGCCTGCACCTAATTTAAACCTTCTTGATCGCTTTCTTATTATGATGGAAAGACAAAATGTTAATACAATTATCTGCTTTAATAAAGAGGACATTGTGGATCAAAAGGATATTGATTTTCTTTTGGCAGCATATTCAGGTAGTGGATATAAGGTTTTTTCTACAAGTGTACTTGAAAATGAAGGATTATCCCTTATCCGTGATCTTTTAAGAGGCAAAACCACAGTGCTTGCTGGGCCTTCAGGCGTAGGCAAATCATCATTGGTTAATATAATTAATCCTAAAGCCCAGATGGAGACAGGAAGTATTAGTGAGAAAATAAAAAGAGGCAAACACACAACAAGGCATTCTGAACTTATTTATGTTGAGAGGGATACCTATGTTATGGACACGCCCGGGTTTAGCTCGCTATATATATATGAGGTAGAAAAGGAAGACCTAAAAGATTATTTTAATGAGTTTAAAGAGTATGAGGATAAGTGTCGTTTTATCGGATGTATGCATTTAAATGAGCCTAACTGTGCTGTTAAGACTGCACTGAAAGAAGGCAAGATTAGCAACATCCGATATGATAATTATAAGACATTATATGAGGAACTTAAGGAGTTTAGAAGATACTAGAATTGACTTAGCTGTTAAGAAGCAAAACCTAGTACTAAATATTTATTGCATATTTTATGGAGGAACTATAATGATAAAACTAGCACCATCTATTCTGGCAGCAGATTTTAATATCTTGGGGGAACAAATCAAGAAAATAGAGGGGGCAGGGGTAGAGTATCTGCATGTTGACGTTATGGACGGAAATTATGTGCCCAGCATCAGCTTCGGAACACCGGTTATTAAATCAATACGCAATAATACCAAGCTCATTTTTGACGTACATCTTATGGTAGATGAGCCCATACGTCTAGTAAATGATTATAAAGAAGCTGGAGCAGATATTATTACTGTACATGCCGAAGCCTGCTCTGACCTAGTTGCTACAATTGATAAAATAAAGACATTAGGTTTAAAGGTAGGGGTATCCTTAAATCCTGAGACACCCATAAGTAGGATTGAAAATGTTTTACAGGATATAGACATGGTGCTTATAATGAGCGTTGACCCAGGAGCTGGAGGACAACCCTTTATTCCATCCACCCTAGAGAAGATCAAAGACTTAAAAAGCATGCTAGATAATAAGGGTATTAGTTTGGATATAGAGGTAGATGGGGGTATTAGACCAGATAATGTTATGGATGTGCTTATGGCAGGGGCCAATGTAATAGTTACTGGAACAGCTGTATTTCGCGGTGATATTTTAGAAAACGTTAATAGGTATAATAAGGAATTTGAAAGATATAAAGAAATTGTAAAATAGGAAATGAGGATATCCGTGGGAAAGAATAAGGATTATAGTGGCCAAAATAAGATATTAATACTTACAGGAGGGGATATAGACCAGAGCTTTTTGAAGTCTTTGATTGATCAGGTAAACTATTCTTTGGTTTTTGCTGTGGACAGAGGTTTATTAGCAGCTGATAAGCTAAAAATAGAGCCTGACTATATTTTAGGTGATTTTGATTCTGTT
The DNA here is from genome assembly GCA_012518975.1 of Clostridiales bacterium. GTDB lineage: Bacteria > Bacillota > Clostridia > Lachnospirales > Lachnospiraceae > Mobilitalea. The sequence goes on along the minus strand of JAAYRC010000196.1, from coordinate 6,929 downwards.
CCTGAAGACATATTATTAAAATATAGGACTATGTCCATACCCATTATTTCATTTCCCAAGATGAAAGATAAAACCGATACCCAAATAGCCTTTGAGAAGGCAATTGAGCATAATGCTAAGGTGATTGATCTAGTAGGTGCAACAGGTAGTCGAATGGACCATACTATGGCCAACATGGATCTTCTAATGTTAGGCTTAGAATGGGGTATTAGTGCTAGTATTTTGGATCCTAACAATAAGATATATCTTAAAAAGGAAAGTTTTGTTATAAGAAAAGATGACCAGCATGGTGACTTTATATCCTTACTTCCCTTTTCATTTCAAGTAAAAGAGCTTGTATTAAAGGGGTTTAAATATCCCTTGGATGGAATAGTTTTAACTGCCGGAAGTAGTCTAGGAATAAGCAATGAGCTTATAGAAGACCAGGCTAGTGTAGAATTTGAAGAGGGGATTTTAGCTGTTTTTGAAACGCGAGATTGATACTTAAATACAAAATAATTAAACATTAGAAATTAACATAAGGAAGGTAACAAGATATGAAATTAGGTATAGTAGGCTTACCAAATGTGGGTAAGAGTACACTTTTTAATTCATTAACTAAGGCCTCAGCAGAATCGGCTAATTACCCATTCTGTACTATAGATCCTAACGTAGGAATAGTAACCGTACCTGATGAACGTATTCATACTCTACGTGAATTATATAATTCGGAGAAGTCCATACCTGCAGTTATTGAGTTTGTAGATATTGCAGGACTTGTAAAGGGGGCTTCTAAGGGAGAGGGACTGGGTAATCAGTTCTTATCCAATATCCGGGAAGTAGATGCAATCATTCATGTGGTTCGTTGTTTTGAGGATGCCAATGTGGTTCATGTGGAAGGTTCTATAGGGCCTGAAAGAGATATTGAGACCATTAATTTGGAGCTTATATTTTCTGACATAGAGATTCTTGAAAGAAGGATTAGTAAGACTGCTAGGGGGGCAAAAAACGATAAAGAACTAGCTAGGGAGCTGGAACTTTTGGAGAAGTTAAAGCTTCATCTAGAGTCAGGCCAAATGGCCAAGTCATTTCCGGCAGAGGATGAAGATGTAAAACTTATAGAAAGTTTCAACCTTCTAACTTCAAAACCGGTCATATATGCAGCTAATGTTACAGAAGATGATCTCCAGGATGAGGGAGAAAGCAATTCTTTTGTTAAGGCAGTGAAAGAGATTGCAGCTAATGAGAACTCTGAGGTATTTGTAATATCAGCTAAGATTGAACAGGAAATAGCTGAACTAGATGATGAAGAAAAGCGAATGTTTTTAGAAGACCTTGGCATAGCTGAGTCAGGATTAGAGAAGCTTATTAAGGCAAGCTATAGATTGCTTGGATTAATAAGTTACCTAACTGCAGGGCCAAAGGAGATAAGAGCATGGACTATTAAGGTGGGAACTAAGGCGCCTCAGGCCGCAGGTAAAATACATTCAGATATTGAGCGGGGCTTTATTAGGGCTGAAATTGTAAATTATGACCATCTTGTGGAATGTGGTAGCTATAACGTGGCAAGAGAAAGAGGCTTGGTTCGCTTAGAGGGAAAGGAATATGTGGTACAGGATGGGGATGTCATCCTATTCCGATTTAATGTATAGCTGTAGTCATTTTACAGCATAAAAGGGGTGAATTAAAATGCAGATATTACTAGGTAGTGAGGAGTTGACTAATATAAGATTCCCCAATCTGGGTATTGAATTTCGTAATGTATCTACAGGTATTGATGTCTTTGGATATCATATAGCCTTTTATGGAATTATAATTGGACTGGGAATGTTATTTGGTTTACTTATTGCAGAATGGATGGCAAAAAAGACAGGACAAGATACTGAACTTTATCTTGACTTTGCTTTGGTTGCTATAATTGTCTCTGTGATTTTTACTAGATTAGGCTATGTCCTATTTTCGCTTGATGAATTTATTGATAATCCTTTGCAGATTTTTAATGTTAGAGATGGAGGATTGATGATTTATGGCGGTATATTCGGTGCTATTCTAAGTGCTATAGTCTTTACCAGAATAAAAAAATATCCTTTCTGGTTACTAGCAGACACGGGATGTATAGGTTTGATAACTGGTCAAATAATAGGACGCTGGGGTAATTTCTTTAATAGGGAGGCCTTTGGTAAATATACTGATGGGCTTTTTGCCATGCAGTTAAATATAAAGGATGTACCCTATGAGTTTAGAATGCCAAAGGTTAATCTTTTGGAAAGATTTGATGGCAGGCCAGCTGCATTTGAGAGAATTATGGAAATAAGAAACAATATTATATTAGTAGATGGTGCAGAGTATATCCAGGTTCACCCAACATTTCTTTATGAATCTCTATGGAATTTTGCTTTATTGATAATCCTAATACTATACACAAAGCATAAAAAGTTCGATGGAGAGATTATGCTTTTATATCTAGGTGGTTATGGGATAGGCCGTATATGGATTGAGGGACTTAGAACAGACCAGCTGTTTTTATGGGGAACACCAATTCCAATATCACAATTAATTTCAGCTCTTATTGCTATATTTGCATTTGCTATGCTTATTATTAAAAGAAGAAAGCAGCTTAAGACTAGGTAAAAGTATACTTATGTGCAAATTGCTGTAATGTATTATATAACATGAGACAATTCGGGACTAATTTACTATATATTATTGCCTTGTCTATATATTGACATATTTTGTTCGATTTAATATTTAAACAACTATATATTGTAGTATAAAAAATAGAAGCGCAGAAAACCTAATAAAAAAGGGCTTTCTGTGTTTTTATTTTTTTATTTATACTTGATATGTTCCCACTTTTATTATAAAATAGACTCATAAGTGGAGTGAAGTGGAGCGAAGTGGTTTATCAGACCAGAAAAGTGGTGAGTGCTTCACGTTAAAAAGCAGGTGCTGTCTATGTTTATGGGCGAATATAATCATACAATCGATACTAAGGGAAGATTAATTATTCCATCAAAATTTAGGGAAGACCTAGGTGAAGAGTTTGTTATTACTCAAGGTCTTGATGGTTGTCTTTTTGCATACCCAAATTCAGAATGGCAGACCTTTATAGAAAAATTAAAAACACTTCCAGGTACAAAAGAAGCCAGACAATTACAGCGTTACTTTATGGCAGGTGCAGCTGAATGTCAGGTTGATAAACAGGGTAGAATATTAATACCTATAAGATTAAGAGAAAGTGCCAATCTGGAGAAGGACATTGTGTTTGTTGGTGTTTTAAATAAAATTGAGATATGGGATAAGGAACGCTGGGACAAGAACAATGAGTATGATGATGTAGATGCTATAGCAGAGCATATGTCACAGTATGGAATCAACTTCTAAACAGACAAGCCTTTATAAGGAGTCAAAAAAATGGCATTTGAACACAAATCAGTACTTTTAGATGAAGTGATAGATAATATGAATATTGATCCAAGAGGAATTTATGTTGATGGAACCCTAGGAGGAGGTGGCCATTCCTACGAGATAGCTGCTAGATTAACAGAGGGAAGATTAATAGGCTTGGATCAGGATGAAGAGGCTATACAGGCTGCTAGGCTTCGATTAGCGGACTATAGCTCTAAGGTATCCATAATAAGAAGTAATTATAGTGAGATACAGAAGGTGTTAGCCAATATACAGATAGATAAGGTAAATGGTATTTTGTTGGATCTTGGTGTATCATCCTATCAACTTGACACTCCTGAACGTGGATTTTCTTATCGCGAGGATGCCCCCCTTGATATGCGGATGGATAATAGAAATGATAAGACGGCAAGGGATATAATTAACGATTATAGCGAGATGGAATTATACAGGATTATAAAAAGTTATGGAGAGGATCGGTTTGCCAAGAACATTGCAAAGCATATAGTCCGTGCTAGGATGGACAAGCCAATAGAAACCACATATGAGTTAAATGAAATAATAAAGGCAGCCATACCAGCTAAGGTTAGGGCTGTGGGTGGCCATCCCTCTAAAAGAACATATCAGGCAATAAGAATTGAACTAAATCGTGAACTAGATGTATTAAAGGACACGCTTAATACTATGTTGGATTTGCTTGCGCCTGAGGGAAGATTATTGATAATCACTTTCCATTCACTAGAGGATAGAATAGTAAAGGATTTCTTTAAGCTTAATGAAAACCCATGTACCTGTCCACCAAGCTTTCCGGTTTGTGTATGTCACAAGAAACCAAGAGGAAGAATAATTACAAGAAAACCAATCCTACCCTCGCCTGAGGAGTTGGAGGAAAACAGAAGATCAAAAAGTGCAAAATTGAGAATTTTTGAAAAGACATCAGAGAATTGATAGAAAGCGTATGAGGGCATTAGAGTTTAGGGGGTAATTTGCATGGATGCAAACAAGAGGCGATACCAATATCAAACAAGGACAGGCTATACAGAAGGTAATACTGCTCGCAAGCAGGAATTAGCTGACACTTATTCTATGCAAAAATATAATGCTGCCATAGAAAGACAAAGAAGGCAGCAAGCACAGCCGCAGCCACAGAGGCAGGCTCCACAGCCTCAGAGGCAGGTTGCTAGTACAACAAAAACAATATCTAGTATTAGCAAGGCATCAATGTTCGTGCTTACAATAGCTATTGTTGCAACCTTATATTTTTGTATTGAATTTTTGATGTTACAGCATGAGGTTACCAATATGGAAAAAGATATTGTTAAAAAGGAGCAGCAACTTATTAGTATTAGAAATGAAAATGATGCGGCTTATGAGCAGATAAATATGGTATATGATCTTGATTATGTATACAGGGTAGCTGTAGAAGAGCTAGGAATGGTATACCCTAATAATAACCAGATTATAACCTTTGAAAAAGTAGAGGAAAGCTATGTAAGACAGTATGCTGATATACCTGACTAAGATTAAATTAAAGATGTAGTTAAGGGTATAATTATATGAGGTTAATGTACTATGAGAAGAACAACAGATAGGGTAAGAAAATTCACATCAAGAATGCAAGCAAGGTTATTGCTTGTATTTTGTGTTATTACAATGCTCTTGGTAGGCCTAATTGGCAGGTTGATATATATTATGCAGGCTGATGGTGAAAGATATGCCAAACAGGTTCTATCCAGACAATCATATGTAAGAGGAGTCCTTCCTTATAAAAGAGGTGAGATCCTAGATAGGAATGGAATAGTATTAGCTAGAAGTGAACTTCGTTACCGATTGGTTATGGACCCTCAAAAACTTTTGCTAAATGAAGATAAAATCCCCACCACAATGGAAGCTTTAAAGAAATACTATGACATTGAAGCTGATATTATTAATAATGTTCTTAAGGAAAGGCCTGATAGTAGATATAAGATCTTATTAGATGATTTGCAACTATCACAGATTGAAGAATTTAGAGACCTAATAAAAAAAGATTCTAAAATTATGGGGCTCTGGTTTGAGGAAAAGTATGAACGTGCTTACCCATATGATGCCCTAGCTTGTGATGTTATTGGATTTACATCCTCAGATAACAAGGGATATTGGGGGATTGAAGAGTTTTATAATGAGGAACTTAATGGGGTTAATGGTAGGGAGTTTGGATATTATGACGCCTCCCTTAATATTGAGAGAATCGTAAAAAAACCACAGAATGGACATACAATAGTAAGTACTATTGATGTTAATGCTCAAAGAATTATTCAAAAGCATATTCGTAACTTTAACGAGGAAACAGGAAGTAAAAACATAGGCGTTATCATAATGGACCCTAATAACGGAGAAATACTTGCTATGGCTTCTAATGAAGAATATAATTTGAATTCGCCAAGAGAACTTGAGGGAATTTATAGTGAAGCCCAGCTGTCAACTATGACATTAGAAGAACAGATAGAAGCATTGAACCGTATGTGGAAAAATGACATTATAAGTGGGGGCTTTGAACCTGGTTCAACCTTCAAACCATTTACTGTAGCAGCGGGCTTGGAGGAAGCAATTATATCAAAAAATACTACCTTTATATGTGATGGTGGAGAGAATGCCGGTGGATGGCATATTAGATGTAGCTCAAAATATGGTCATGGCGAGATAGACCTTGCTGAATCTCTAATGAAATCCTGTAATGATGCTATGATGCAGATTGCGGCAAGCTCAGGAAGAGATGTTTTCTATTTATATCAGCAATATTTTTCCTTTGGTCAGAAAACAGGTATTGATCTTCCTGGTGAGGAAAGTGGTATTATTACCTCTTTAGAAAGTCTTAATGCATCAGAGCTAGCAACTAGTAGCTTTGGACAGACTCTTACCGTTACCATGCTTCAGATGGCTGCAGGTTACTCATCTTTAGTTAATGGTGGTTTTTATTATCAACCCCATGTGGTTAAGGAGATTATGAATGACCAAAAGGCTACCGTAAAAAAGATTGACCCATTACTAGTTAGGCGTACAGTATCCAGTGAAACATCAGAATTTATCCGTGAAACAATGTATCAGACTGTTGAGCTAGGTACTGCTAAGTATGCCAAGGTTGATGGCTATGCAATCGGTGGTAAAACTGGTACGGCGGAGAAGCTTCCTAGAGGACAAAAAAACTACATAGTATCCTTTTTAGGTGCAGCTCCAGCTTTAAATCCAGAGATAGTTATATATGTAGTGATTGACGAACCACAAAATGTAGACAGGCAGGATAACAGTTCTATTGCAACAAAGTTTGCCAGTCGTATAATGACAGAGCTTTTACCTGCATTAGGTATATATCCAGAGGGTGAAATAGATTACCTACTACCAGGAACAGATGATAATTCAGATGAAGTTACTAATGATAACCAACCTAATCAAAGCCCTGATAATAATGCTGGTAACCAGGATGAGCAAAATCAGGGTCAGGAGGAAGATACAATAGAGAGTAATCAGAATACTGGAAATGAATCAAATGGTCAAGATGAAGA
>JAAYRC010000195.1 GCA_012518975.1 Clostridiales bacterium | reverse complement strand
TATATTAATAACTTCTGGTTGTCCAAGCTTAAGTATAATTTTTTGATATATACTAGACAAAATGTTATCCATAGAGGCATCTTTTTTTAGGCTTCCCTCTATTTCACTTATAATTTGATTAGCATATTTTTCATCCACCTCATTGCTAATGAGCTGGTTATATATAAGCTGAATACAGGCGAGATTTACATTATTTACCTTGGGCTTATTTTCAGGTTTTTGTAGTTCAACCTTGTCCTCCATCTGTTTTTCAATAAGACTTTGCAAGTTATTAAGCTTTTCTTCTATAGCGGAGGATTCCTTAATTGTCTCTTGCTCATCTTTAGCTAGACTATCTGTATCATCATATATTACATCTGGAAAATTCTGCTTTTTAGATAAAGCTATCTTATCACTATTCTTGTAGCTAATATTATCATCAATCGCTGCAGTAATCTCTACTAAGGGCTTTTTAAACAATTTATAAAATCCCTTGGGAGAAATAGTCTTGATATTCATAACAATAGCGTCCTTACCAAGTTCCTCCTTGGCCAACATAATTGCCTCTGATTCGGTATTTGCTTGGAATTTCTTGATAATCACTAAACTGTCACCATCCCTACTGACTGTAATTCAACATTTGAATCTATCTCATTGTATGACACTACTGTCAAATCCCTAAAATACTCCTGTGTCAGTCTTTTAAAATACATACGCACAATTGGAGAGGTAATAATAATAGGGTTTTTACCTAGTTCTTCTAGCTTATTAATCTCTGACTGAACAGAATTAATGATTTCTCTAGTAATTTCAGGATCTAAAGCCAGATATGCACCCTGCTCTGTCTGCTTTACTGAATCCATAATTTCCTGCTCGACCTTAGGGTCTAAGGTTACAACACTGGTCATCTCCCCAACTGGAAAATACTTTTTAGAAATAGCTCTTTTCAGGTTCTGCCTAACATATTCCGTGAGAACATCAATGTCTCTTGTGGAAGGAGCATAGTCTGCCAAGGTTTCTAAAATAGTAACTAAGTCCCTTATAGATATCTGTTCTTGCAGTAAGTTTTGAAGTACCTTTTGTATTTCACCAATACTAAGTAGCTTAGGTACCAGCTCCGAAATCAATGTCTGGTTGTTTTCCTCTATATTATTAACAAGATTTTGTACATCCTGTCTTGTGAGTAACTCATGAATATGGCTCTTTATTACCTCGGTTAAATGAGTAGCTATTATAGAAGGTGGGTCAACGACTGTATATCCTAAGGATTCTGCCCTCTCTCTTTGACTTTCAGTAATCCATATGGCTGGTAAGTTAAATGATGGCTCAAAGGTAGGTATACCTGTAATCTCTTCCTCCACATAACCAGGGTTCATAGCCATATAATGATCAAATAGGATTTCTCCTTCGCTTACCTGTATCCCCTTTATCTTTATTATGTATTGGTTAGGATTTAACTGTATATTATCCCTTAAACGAATCATCGGTACAACAGTTCCAAGCTCTATGGCAATTTGTCTTCTTATAAGAACAACCCTATCAAGTAGGTCACC
>JAAYRC010000194.1 GCA_012518975.1 Clostridiales bacterium | reverse complement strand
GACGTACTAATAAGCTGTATGTCATCGGTCTGCAGATATACCATATAAGGTGATGGGTTAGTTGTCCTTAGAACCCTATAAGCATTTATCAAGCTATCCTCATACTCGGCTTCGAATCTTCTGGATATTACCGCCTGAAATATATGGCCATTTGTTATATAATCCTTAGTCCTGTCTACCATTTGGCAAAATTCTTCTTTACTTATATTGCATTTAAACTTAGGTATAGTATTTGTCTTTATTCTTGTTAAGGGTGTCTGATCATTAATTAAACCAGCAATCATTTCTATATCTGACAAGGCCTTATCATATCCGCTGTCTATATCCTTGGTCGGCATATTTACTACTATATAAATCTTTTCCTTTAGATGGTCAAAAGCGATAACCTTATCAAAGAGCATAAGGTCAAAATCCTTTGCATCATTACTTGCAAGCTTTAAACTTGGTTCAAAGTAACTTATCATCTCATAAGAAAAGTATCCTACAAGCCCTCCTGTAAATGGAGGCATCCCTGGCAGCTTTGGAGCTTTGTATTCTGAAAGTACATCTCTCAGATATTCAAACGGCGTTATTTCATCTACTCTCTCAACTAGTTCATTGTCTACCCATATCTGATTGTTCTTGCAAATAATATGAATAGCTGGGTCAAAGCTCATAAAGGAATATCTACCCCATTTTTCTCCTCCCTCAACGCTTTCAAGAAGGAAACACTTTGTACTGCAATTCGATATTCTTCTGAGTATAGAAATTGGAGTCACGACATCTGCATAGATTTCTTTACAGATAGGGATAAAACGATAATCCTTTGCTAATTGCTTTAGTTCTTGATAGTTAGGTGTAATCATGACTTTTTCCTTATTTTCACTGATGGGATGAAAATTCCTTTCCTTTTTATTTTGTTTTGAGTGATAGGGCTTATGAAAGAAGTATTGAGATAATTTCTTTAAATAAAAAAGCCCTTGTCTCTGCTATTGCAGGGACAAAAGCTTTCACTTCTGCGGTACCACCCTAATTGCCGTATATAAAACGACCACTCTCTATGCATACCATCATATGCACCCTTCTGATAACGGACAGGTTCCCGTAAGCGCCTACTCTACTATGATTTCGGGCTTCCCTCGCAAGTCCATTCAGAATTAACCCTGTAATCGCATTCCCACCTTTAGCGACTCTCTGCATACATTGTGTAATTCCTACTTCTCTTGCTCAACGGTTTATTATATATAATTTATGCAAATTATAACAATTGGTTTATCTTGTGTCAAGAAATTTTTGAATAAATTTGGAAGTTTATTCATCCTTACAATTATCAAGTCTACATCTTTACTTTTAACTAAATTTCTACTAATTATAATTTTATTGAATTCACAATATGATCTATGGTTTCACGATGTTTATCCTCATTTTTTCTTTCAAAAGTAAAATTAACAAGAATTAGACGAGCTTGAATAAGTTCCATACTCATTACTAATAGACCCAGTGGTCAAAAGTTCATAAAACAATGCTAGTCCAGTAACAATCAATTATCTTATAGCAGCAATCATTGATTTAACATATTCTACAACTGGTCCTATACAGTCCTTACCATATTCCTCAATTATTTTAACAATTGCACTTCCAACTATAACTCCATCTGAAACTTCTGATAGAGTCTTTGCCTGGTCAGGATTAGAGATACCAAAGCCTATTGCACATGGAATATCCTTAACTAATTTTACTCTTTTAATCATATCTATGAAATCATGGCCCAAATCCTCTCTAACACCGGTTACTCCAAAAGAAGATACACAGTATACAAAACCCTCGGCTTCTTTTGCTATGAGATCAATTCTATCCTTTGAGGTGGGAGCAATCAGCGGAATGCAGGCAATCCCATACTTCTCACAAAAAGGCTTGATTTCATCTCTTTCCTCATAGGGCACATCCGGTACTATAATCCCGTCAACACCTATTTCCTTACAGGTCTTTAAAAACCTATCTGTTCCATAAGAGAATACTGGATTTATATAAGTCATAAACACTAAAGGAACATCACAAACCTTCCTTATTCTTTTAACCATTTCTAATATCTGATCGGTTGTTGTCCCTGCTGATAGGGCGCGTACATCTGCAGCTTGTATTACAGGACCCTCAGCCGAAGGATCTGAAAATGGAATTCCTATCTCAATTATATCTGCCCCTGCTTTTGCCATTTCTATAATAAGCTGCTCTGTTACCTCTATGGAAGGATCTCCAGCTGTTATAAATGGAATAAATGCCTTACCCTTTGAAAATGCCTTTTCTATTCTATTCATAGATATCTTCCCCCTTATATCTCGCTATGGCTGCAACGTCCTTATCCCCTCTACCGGATATGTTTATAACCATTATTTTATCCTTGCCCATGGTGGGAGCAAGTTTTAAGGCATGGGCAACTGCATGAGAACTTTCTATGGCAGGTATAATCCCTTCAGTTCTAGCCAGATACTCAAATGCCTCAACTGCCTCTTCATCTGTAACCGGAACATATTCCGCTCTTTCAATATCCTTAAGATATGAATGTTCTGGACCTATACCAGGATAGTCAAGTCCAGCTGATATCGAATAAACTGGCGCAATCTGTCCGTATTCATCCTGACAAAAATATGACTTCATACCATGGAATATACCTAGCTTTCCATTTGTCATGGTAGCTGCGTTAAGTTCTGTATCTACACCATGACCTGCCGCCTCACAACCTATTAATCTTACCTCTGGATTGTCGATAAAATCATAGAAAACACCCATTGCATTACTACCACCGCCAACACAGGCTAATATTGCATCCGGAAGCCTACCCTCAGCTAAAAGCATCTGGTCCTTTAGCTCTTTTCCAATTACACTCTGAAAATCTCTAACCATCTCTGGAAATGGATAGGGACCCACAACTGACCCTATTACATAATGGGTATCATCTATTCTACTGGTCCATTCTTTGAAGGTCTCGTTTACTGCATCCTTTAAGGTCTGAGTACCTGAGGTAACTTCATGTACCTTAGAACCAAGTAGCTTCATTCTATATACATTAAGAGCTTGACGTTTAGTATCCTCTTTACCCATGAACACTTCACATTCAAGACCTAATAGTGCAGCTGCCGTTGCTGTTGCCACTCCATGTTGACCTGCTCCTGTTTCGGCTATTACCCTTGTTTTACCCATTTTCTTTGCCAATAGGACCTGACCTAATACATTGTTAATCTTATGAGAGCCGGTATGATTTAAATCTTCTCTCTTTAAATAAATCTTTGGCCCCTTTAAATCCTTAGTCATATTCTCTGCATAATACAGGCTGGATGGTCTACCGGCATAATTTTCGTAAAGAAAATTTAGCTCCTCAATAAATTCCTTGTCATTTTTATAATGATTGTATGCCTCCTCTAACTCATGTATTGCATTCATTAATACTTCTGGTATATATTGACCACCATGAATACCAAATCTTCCTTTTGACATCTTCTCACTCCTAATCATTTATTTTATATAAAGTTTTACTTACAAATTTAAAATTACACCTTAGTGTACATCCTCAGCGGAGCTTTTTCTGTTACATTTAAAAAAAGCCCTTGCCCCTGCTATTGCAGGGACAAAAGCTTTAACTTCTGCGGTACCACCCTAATTGCCGTATATATTACGACCTCTCTCTATGCATACTATCATATGCTCCCTTCTGATAACGGGTAGGAACCCCGTAAGCGCCTACTCTCCTATGATTTCAGGCTTCCCTCACAAGTCCATTCAAAATCAACCTTGTAATCGCATTCCCATCAGCTAGCGACTCTCTGTGTACAATGAATAATTTTTACTTCTCTTGCTCATCGGTTTATTATTTGTATTATATTGTTAAACGGATTATAACAAGAAATATCTTCCTTTGTCAAGTCTAAATTAGTTAATACGATTAAGCTTTTTAACCAGTGAGATAAATTCATCCTTGTACTCATCATTTGAAAAGTCCTGATCCTTAAGATTATCTAAAATCATCTGATAGGATGCTGAACCCTTCCAATCACTGTCTCTAAGCAACATGCCAAATGCAGCAACTGAGCTTGCAAACAGGAGATTATCTGACATTTCAGGAGTGTAATCACTCTCATCAACCGATACAGAAAGTAGCTGACTTGTATCCTGATCTGGTTCCTTATATCTGATACTTACTGTAAGCCATTCATTATTATCATCTGTAAACGTGGTCTCTGGCTGATATTTCAATTCAGTTTCGGCTACCTCTTGGTCTGATGACACCTCAATTAGCTCATATAAGGCTGTAACCCTATGACCTGCCCCTATCTCACCGGCATCCTTGGTATCATCTTCAAAATCCTCAGTATTTAGCATTCGATTTTCATATCCTATTAGGCGATATCCCTTTAAATGTGCTGGATTAAATTCCACCTGTAGCTTAACATCCTTAGCTACTGTATATAAAGTTCCCCCCATCTCTTCTACAAGAACCTTCTTTGCTTCTAATATAGAATCAATATATGAATAATTGCCATTTCCGTTATCCGCTAGAGTTTCCATCTTATTGTCTTTGATGTTTCCTGTACCAAAGCCAAGAACCGACAAATAAACTCCAGTCTCTCTCTTCTCCTCAACTAGCCTTTTGAGCTCCCCCTCACTTGATATACCTACATTTAGATCCCCATCTGTTGCAAGTATTACTCTGTTATTGCCACCTTCTATAAAGTATTTATTAGCAAGTTCATAGGCTTTCTTAATTCCAGCCGCACCAGCAGTTGAGCCTCCCGCAGTCAAATCCTCTAGTGCGCTGACTATCTTCATGGTCTCGTCCCCTCTTGCACCCTCTATTACTACACTCTCCTGTCCTGCATAGGTTACAATAGATATCCTATCATTCTGATTTAAATTCTCGGTTAGCATAATAAATGCCTTCTGCATTAAGGGTAGCTTATCTTCAGAATACATTGATCCAGACACGTCGAGCAAGAATACTAGGTTCGAACTTGGACGATCATCCATATCAATTTCCTTTGCCTGCAGCCCTACGAGTAAAAGCTTTGCATTCTCGTTCCAGGGACAATCAGACAGCTCAGTATTAATTGAAAATAGTAGGTCTGTTGTGGGCTTCTCATAGTCATAACTAAAATAATTGATCATCTCTTCTATTCTTACAGCATCCGGAACAACTTCCCCTCCACTATTTATCATTCTACGGACATTACTGTAAGAAGCGGTGTCAACGTCAGCAGAAAATGTGGATATTGGATAATTCTTTACGGATTTTATGCTGTTTTCTGCAATAGCATTATATTCCTCCGTATTAAAATCCTCATCATATAGAACACCATCAATTTCCTGATAGCTATATTCCACTAGCTCATTCATTGCACCGGCATTGTCATTTGCTACTCTGGATTCAGCATAGTCCACGGACTCCTTTGCATCAAGTTTACTATTCTTGGAATCCTTGGAGCCACATCCTGCAAGACTACTGGTAAGGATAATTCCTACCATACATATGGATAAAATTTTTGAAACCATTTTCCTCATATAAACATCCTCCTCTACTTGGTTGTTAATAATTGGACGAATGCATAAGGTAAATGGTTCCATTTTATTGTAAGATTATATTTTCAATCAGGCTATCATTTATCCTTTTCAGATAAAAGCATACTTAAAGTAATTGCTGCTCCACCAAAAATGAATACTAGCATCAATAAATACTCGTATAGGGTTCTTCTTTGGAATACAAAACGAGTTCCAGCAATTATAGATGCCAATATAATAACTAAACCAAGTACAATAATAATCTTGGCCACTACAGAATCCGGTTTAACAAACAGCCAACATATGCCTACTATAAATGGGACAACTACAAGACCTGACCCATTTAATTGCCCAATTCTAAGGCTATAGAAGCCAGTAGTTACTGAAACACTAGTCATAAACCAATAAAGACCTGCCACCAGCATTATAAGACCTACTAAAAACCTAAGAAG